>CAZPQE010000117.1:0-14546 GCA_964588615.1 uncultured Clostridia bacterium
GACTCCAACGGGCCATTGCATGGGCGGGCATCAGGTTATCCGAACTGGCCTTCGAATGATGCAAGGATCATGGAGACTGCGCTCTATTTCGACGCAGTGAATTTCGCCTCGCGCATCAAGGCCGCTTCGCTGGTATCGATGGGTTTCATCGACACGGTCACTCCGCCGGTTGGAATATGGATAGCTTTCAATCAGATTCGAGGGCCTAAGGAAGCCGTCCCGATGATCGATTCTCCGCACAACCATCAGGCGACTCCGGCCCAGCAACTCCCCTACACAAGCCGGTCAGCCGAATGGCTTGGCGCGCTCGTTCACGGAGGCCAGGTCAAACCCAATCAGCCAGCCGTAGGCGCAGCCCCTCAGCCGGCTCCGCGCACTGATCAGAACTCTCTGACAGCGCATGCTCAACTTATGGAGAAAGCCAGGAAGGGCGGCATCGACGTTTATTTCGAAGGCGATTCAATCACAAGACGATGGGGCGCGAGCGACGAGCAGTATAAAGATTTTCTGGCAAACTGGCGTCAGAATTTCTTCGGCTGGAATGCCGCCAACTTCGGCTGGGGCGGCGATACGATTGAGAACATTCTCTGGCGGTTGAGCGATGGGGAACTGGATAAGGTCAATCCCAAAATCATCGTTCTGCTTGCAGGCACTAATAATATCGGCAGCAGGTCTCCCCAGGGCAACCCCGATCCGAGAGTTGCCGATGTTACCAGAGGGATCAAGGCTATTTTGGATATCTGTCGACGGAAGGCTCCCCGCGCCACGATCGTGCTGATGGGCATCACTCCCCGCAACGACAATATGGCGGTGATGTCGATCATCAACAAGGTCAATGACAACATAGCGAAATTCGCCGACGGGAAAAAGATCAGGTATGTGAACATCAACGACCGACTGGCCGACAAAGAGGGTCGGCTCCTGGAGGGGATGGCTAGTAGGGATGGGCTGCATCTGGAGGTCAAAGGGTATCAGGTGTGGGCCGACGCCCTCAAGCCGATCTTCACCCGGCTGCTAGGGCCGCCTGCTAAAGAAGATCACGCGCCGCCGCCTACGGGAGATCCGAGCGCAAGAAGACGTTCCGGTGCGCAAAACTAAAGCCGCCTGATGGCGGCTGTAAATCCCCAAAGGTGACAGGCGCAGCATGGGAAATCTCAAGGCAATTCTAATTCTGGAAACAGCCGCTGATCGTGTTTCAAAATCCGGCGCGTTGAATGAACCAGGATTCAAAATGTCTTATGAAGATTGGAAACAAAGACAGGACAGGCGATAGTAAGCGTGAGGTGGCAACTTGATAGCGATCATCGATTACGGAGTTGGAAATCTTCGCAGCGTCGAAAAGGCTTTTGAAGCAGTAGGCGCACAGGCCCGCGTGACAAACGACGCCGTCGCAATCCGCGAAGCCGAAAGACTGGTGCTGCCCGGAGTGGGTGCCTTCGGCGAGTGCGCCAGGCGACTGCGCGAGTCTGGCTTCGATCAGCTTGTGCTCGAAGCCTCCGAAAACCAGAAGCCTTTGCTCGGATTGTGCGTCGGTCTTCAGTTGATGTTCGATGAAGGCCACGAGTTCGGCATTCACCGCGGGCTTGGACTTATGCGCGGGCGAGTGGTGCGCTTTCCCGAATCGGGGCCGCGCGTGCCTCAGATCGGATGGAATCAGATAGAAGAAGTGAAATCGCATCCGCTCGTCGAATGCCTGAGCGAAGGCGCTTATTTTTACTTCGTTCACTCCTACTGCATCGAGGCCGAAGATGAAAGCGACGTATTGGCCGTGACCGACTACGGCATTCGTTATCCTTCCATCTGCGCTCGCGGCTCGGTGTGCGGCGCGCAGTTCCATCCCGAAAAGAGTCAGGACGCGGGGTTGAAGTTACTCGCCAATTTCGCCGCCATGTGATTCACCTCATCCTCCTGACCGCATCGTGACGCGCTGCCAGATGCTCGCCTAAGGACGAGCACACCGCCTCGCACAGATCGAATATCGTAGCGTCAGAGACGCGATAGTAAACCATCAACCCCTCTTTGCGCCGCGCCACCAGCCCGGCGTCGAGCAAAAGCGCGAGGTGCTTCGACACGTTGGCCTGCCCCGCGCCTGTGGCTTCGACCATCTCGCCGACGCTCATCTCCTCCTGGCCGAGCGCGTGCAGTATCTTCAACCTCATCGGCTCGGCCAGCATCCGAAACCTGGCGGCTATCAACTCCAGCGCCTCGTCAGTCAGTTCCCTGCGTTTCCTCTTCGCTGCCTGATGTTTCTTCATCGCTTTCATTTCATCCAATCCACCCTCATCGGCCATGCCGAAATTTTTTCTTGACTATATCACTATATGGTTATATAGTGATTCTGTCAACGATTATTTTCGAAAGGAGGGACGAGAGATGACGGTCGAAAGATATTTGAGGCTCATAGCTGGGAGTTTCACCCTTGCCAGTCTTCTGCTCGGGTATTTCCACAGCCCGGCATGGTTTTTATTCACCGCATTCGTGGCGCTCAACCTCATCCAGTCGGCCTTCACCGACTGGTGTCCGATGATGACTATTCTCAGATGGCTGGGCGCGAAGGGTGCGGATGCGCAGCGGGCCTGAGAGCGACACGGAGAGATGATTATGAAACAGGCGATCCATCATAACCGGCTGTTGAAAAAAATCGCGGCGCTCGTCGCGATGGTCTCCATACAGGCGACTGCTGTCCGCGCGCAGACCCAGGCCGAAGGGCTGGCCCTGCCTGCCGCCGTAGACATCGCCCTGCGAACCAACCCTTTGATTCGCACTGCGACTTCGGCCCACGAGATGGCCGAGGCCCGGATGGGCGAAGCCCGCGCAGGCCGATTCCCGCTCGTGCAGTTCAACGAGACCTTCACCCGAAGCAACAACCCGGTGTTCGTCTTCGGCTCGCTTCTCGAACAATCAAGGTTCACCCCCGAAAACTTCGCCCTCGGTTCGTTGAACTCGCCCGACGCGCTCAATAACTTCCGCGCTTCTCTCTCTGCGCGCGCGCCACTTTTGGATCAGCGTCAGAGCGGCACGCGCGAGCGGCAGGCGCGCATAGCAACGGAGCAGGCTGACGCCCGCGCCGAAAGAGTTCGACAGCAGATCAGATTCGAAGTCCTGCGGGCTTACTACGGATTGCTTGTGGCCGGGGCGAGGAAGGAAGTCAATGACGAAGCGGTGCGGATGGCCGAAGCCGATCTCAAGCGCATACGCGATATGTTCGAGGCTGGCCTCGTGGTCGCCTCCGATCTGCTGTCGGCGGAAGTCCAACTGGCCGAATTCCGCCAGCAACAGATTCAATCCGAAAGCGACCGCATTACTGCTCAGTCGGCTCTCAACGCCGCCCTCGGCATCCCCATCGATACGCCCCAGAAGATCGCGGGCCAACTCATCGAAAAAGATTTCGACGCCGCAAGCCAGGAAGAGTTCATAAGGCTGGCCCTCCAGCATCGGCCTGAAATGACAGGCGCGCGACTCAGCCTCAGATCAGCCCAGGAAGGCGTGCGCGGAGCGAAGGGACAATTTCTCCCTCGAATCGATCTGTTTGCCGGAGTCGGACTGAGCGGTCGAAACCTCGCGCGGGGAAGCTCGGATTATGCACTAGGAGCCAGCATCACATTCAACATCTTCGACGGCGCGCGCCGCGCTCGCATAGATCAGGCGCGCGCCGCCCAGGAGATGGCCGCAGCCGAGCAGGAAACGCTTGCCAATCAGATTCGCTTCGAAGTCGTGCGAGCTTATCAACAGTATTCATCGGCCCGCGCGCGATTGTCGCTTGCCTCGCGCGCCGTCGATCAGGCCAGAGAGAGTCTGCGGATAATTCAGGATCGCTACCGCGAAGGGCTGACGACGATCACCGAATCGCTTCGAGCCGAGACCGCATTCGTCCGCGCGAGATTGAACCTCGTGGCGTCCCGGTACGATCACTACGTGGGGTTTGCGGGCGTGCTGCTTGCCAGCGGCAGGCTGACCGATGTTCAACCGTTCGTTTCCTGAAATGGGGTCGTTATGAAAACGAGATTCGCATTGATCCTTATCTTTTCGCTCGCCTCGCTCCTCTCCGCCTGCGGGCGCAGGCAGGAAGCTTTGACTCAGGATGTGCCTATCGCACAGGTGAAGATCGAAAAAGTAGCCGCGTCCGAAATCGACAGTATCCACGAGGCGGCGGGAACCGTGCGGTCGGCGACCGTGACCGCGCTGTCATCGCGTGTCATGGGCAGCGTCATCGCTCTCAATGCCCGCGAAGGCGACCGCGTCCGGCGCGGGCAACTGCTCATCGAAATCGACAGCCGCGACCTTGCCGCGCAGGTTCAGAAAGCGCAGGCGGGACTCCTCGAAGCACAACAGTCGCTCGATGAAGCAGAGCGAGCGATCAACGCCGCGCGTTCCGCAACAGCGGCGGCTGACGCCGCGCGCGAACTGGCCTCGGCGACTTTCAATCGATATCGGACGCTTCTCGAACGGCGATCAGTCAGCCCGCAGGAATTCGATGAAGTTCAAACCCGTTTGCGCGTGGCCGAGGCCGAGGCGGACCGCGCGGAGAGAATGCTTCAGACTATGGAAGCGAAAAAGCGGCAATCGCTCGCAAGGATCGAGCAGGCGAAGGCCGATATCACGAGCGCGCAGGTCTATGCAGGCTACGCGAAAATCATTTCGCCCATTGACGGCATAGTGACTTCGCGTCAGACCGATATAGGCCAGATGGCCGCCCCCGGCTTCCCGCTGCTCACCGTAGAAGACTCGTCGCGCTATCGCCTCGAAGCCTCGGTGGAAGAGTCGCTGGTAGATGGTGTGAAGTTGAATCAGGAAGTCGCGGTTTTCATCGATGCGCTTGGCGCAATCGAGATAGCGGGTCGGGTCGCTGAAATCGTTCCCGCTGCCGATCCTGCAAGCCGCAGCTTCACTGTAAAGATCGATCTTCCAGATGGTCAGAAATCAAATCTCAGGTCGGGTCTGTTCGGCAGAGCGCGCTTTGCGACGGGTCGACGGAAGAGTCTGACGGTTCCCAGGCAGGCGATAATCGAGCGCGGCCAGTTGACGGGCGTCTATGTGATCGATGACACGGGCATTGCGCGATTGCGGCTCATCAAAACCGGAAAGAGCGCGGGCGACCGCGTGGAAATTCTTTCGGGCCTCGTTGAAGGCGAGCGAATCGTCATCGATGGCGCGCATTCGATCACAGACGGCAGCCGCGCGCAGTGAGGACGCTTATGACGAAACAACTCGGTCTTGCAGGCAAACTGGCGAGGGCGTTCATCGCGTCGCGTCTCACTCCGCTCATCATCTTCGCTTCGATACTCCTCGGCCTGGGCGCGGTGCTGGCGCTGCCCCGCGAAGAAGAGCCTCAGATCAAAGTGCCGCTGATCGATCTTTTCGTCGAGATGCCCGGAGCTTCGGCTCAAGAAGTCGAAGAGCGGGTCACACGCCCGATGGAAAAACTTCTGTGGGAAATTCCAGGAGTCGAGTACATCTACTCGACTTCATCTCCAGGTCAGGCTATGGCTGTGGTGCGCTTCTACGTCGGCGAGGATGAAGAAAACGCAATCGTGCGGCTCAATCAGAAGATGTTCGCCAACTTCGATCTCATCCCGCCGGGCGCGACCCAGCCGCTCGTCAAGCCTCGCTCGATTGACGATGTGCCGATTCTCGCGCTCACGCTTTCAAGCTCGCGATACGATCATTTCACCCTTCGCCGCATCGCCGCGCAGCTTCACGATCAGATCAAAGAGACCGAGGATGTATCCGAAGTGAAAATCATCGGCGGCCAGCGGCGTCAGGTTCGCGTCACCCTGGATGAAGCGCGCCTGTCGGCTTACCGCGTCGCGCCCGCCATGATCGTTGCTGTCATCGCCAGCGCCAATCGCCAGTTGCAATCGGGCAGTTTCGCTTCGGGCAATCGCCAGTTCGCAGTCGAGACCGGCGGCTTTCTTCGTTCAGCCGAAGAAGTCGGCAGCGTGGTTGTTGCCGCGATGGACAATCGCCCCGTCTATCTGCGCGATGTTGCCAGGATCGAAGACGGGCCGGAGGAGCCTGCCGATTATGTGATGTTCGGCACAGGCAGCGCATCGCATCAGCAATCAGTCGAGGCAGAGCCTGCGGTAACCATTTCGGTCGCCAAGCGCAAGGGAACCAACGCCATCGAAATCGCCGATCGGGTGATCGAAAAAATCGATCATCTCAAGGGCCGACTGATTCCATCCGATGTCAGGCTCACCATCACCCGCAACTATGGCCAGACGGCCAGCGAAAAATCCAACGAACTGCTGCTTCACATGTTGATCGCAGTGCTTTCGGTCTCGGCGCTCGTCTGGCTCGTCCTCGGATGGAGAGAATCGGGCATAGTAGCGACCGCGATACCCGTCACGCTGGCGCTCACGCTGGCGGTCTTTTATTTCTATGGCTACACGCTCAATCGAATAACCCTCTTCGCCCTGATCTTTTCGATAGGCATCCTCGTCGATGACGCGATAGTGGTCGTGGAAAACATGACCCGGCATTATCGCCTGCCTGAAAATCGCGGGCGACCGATCAGAGAGATAGCCGTCCGAGCGGTCGATGAAGTCGGCAATCCGACCATACTTGCCACCTTCGCCGTCATCGCCGCGATCATTCCTATGGCATTCGTGAGCGGATTGATGGGGCCTTACATGCGACCGATTCCTGTGGGCGCGTCGGCTGCGATGTTGTTTTCACTGATAGTCGCTTTCGTGGTCACTCCCTGGGCGGGACTCAGACTGCTCAAGCGCGAAGGCGATCATCATCAACAGGCAGAAGGGCGCCTGACTCGTCTCTATCGCCGGGTGATGGGGCGACTGATTCACGACGCCCGATGGCGTTATGCGTTTCTGGCTGGTGTCGTTATTCTGCTTCTTGCCTCGGTGTCGCTTTTTGCGATCAAGGCGGTGAGAGTGAAGATGCTGCCTTTCGACAACAAGAGCGAGTTCCAGATCATCATCGATATGCCCGAAGGCTCGACTCTAGAACAGACGGCGGCTGCGACGCGCGAGATAGGCAACTACATCCGAACTGTGCCCGAAGTCACAGACTATCAGATGTACGTCGGGACAGCTTCGCCATATAACTTCAACGGCCTTGTGCGCCATTACTTCCTTCGACGCGGCCCGAACGTGGCCGATATTCAGGTCAACCTCGTCCAGAAAGGCCAGCGCGACTCTCAGAGCCATGAGATAGCGAAGCGCG
Organism: uncultured Clostridia bacterium; assembly: GCA_964588615.1. Taxonomy (GTDB): domain Bacteria; phylum Acidobacteriota; class Blastocatellia; order UBA7656; family UBA7656; genus UBA7656. The sequence goes on from CAZPQE010000117.1 coordinate 7,186, forward strand.
TGCGGCCTGAAATTCAGCGCATCGCCGCGCGCTATGCGGCTCGCGTCAAAATTTCGGAAGTTCCGCCCGGCCCGCCCGTGCTTCAAACTCTGGTTGCCGAAGTCTATGGCCCTGACTACGGGCGACAGACCGAGATCGCAAAACAAATCCAGAACATATTCGATCAGACAGAAGGCGTCGTCGATGTCGATTCTTACGTCGAAGACGATCAGGTGAAGTATCGCTTCGTGGTCGATAAAGAAAAGGCGGCGCTCAACGGCGTGTCAGCCGAACAGGTCGCCCTGACGCTCCGCGTCGCGCTCGAAGGAATGAATGTCGGGCTGATTCATCAGCCGCAGGAAAAAGAAGATGTTCCGATCACGCTCCGCCTTCCGCGCGAGAATCGTTCGAGCATAGAAGACCTCAAGCGAATAAAGGTGATGGGAGCGAGGGGGAACCTCGTCCCGGCAGGCGAGCTTGCGCGCGTCGAAGAGGAGACGACCGACAAGAGCATTTATCACAAAAACCTCATGCCGGTCGTTTACGTGACTGGCGACGTTGCCGGCAGCGAGGAAAGCCCGGTCTATGCGATTTTGAAACTCAACGAAGCGACAGAAAAACTGAAACTGCCGGAAGGCTACGCGCTTGATCGTTATGTCGCCTCTCAACCTTTTCTATCAGACCGCTACGCGATGAAGTGGGATGGCGAGTGGCACATCACTTACGAAGTCTTCCGCGATCTCGGCATAGCATTCGCCGCCGTGCTGGTGTTGATTTACATACTGGTCGTCGGATGGTTTCAGTCTTTCAAAACACCGGTGGCGATCATGGCGGCCATACCATTTTCTCTTGTGGGCATTCTGCCCGCCCACGCAGGGATGGGCGCGTTCTTCACTGCGACATCGATGATCGGATTCATCGCGGGCGCAGGCATAGTCGTTCGCAATTCGATCATTCTGGTCGACTTCATCGAGCTCAGACTCAGTGAAGGGATGTCGCTTGCCGATGCGGTGATCGATGCTGGGGCCGTGCGATTTCGTCCCATGATGTTGACGGCTGCGGCTGTCATCGCCGGGTCGGCGGTGATATTATTCGACCCGATCTTTCAAGGGCTGGCCATTTCGCTGATGGCCGGCGAGGTGGCGTCGCTTCTGCTTTCGCGCATGACCGTGCCGGTTCTCTACTTCCTCAGCGAGCGACGCAAACGCCGACCCCAGGCGGCTCATATCGAAAGCTCGGAAGGTGCAATGTGTCAGTAGTCCGACCGTGAGGGAGGACTTGCCTCGCGCAAGTAAAGCCCTTGCTTACGCGCTGCCTACTGACACTCTCTTAGAATTTGCAGCACACTGAACATGGAAGGGGAGAGCCATGCACTTCAAACAGTTTTACCTCGGATGTCTCGCGCACGCTTCGTACCTGATCGGGTCGGATGGCGAAGCGGCGGCAGTCGATCCGCAGCGCGATGTCGATCAGTACATCATCGAAGCTGAGGCGCAGAATCTCAAAATCAAATATGTGATCGAAACGCACCTGCACGCCGATTTCGTGAGCGGCCACAGAGAGATTGCCTCAAGAACCGGCGCCCAGATAGTTTTCGGCCAGCGCGCGGGCGCCACTTTCCCTCACCTTGCGGCAAAAGACGGCGAAGAGATTCGTCTCGGCAAAGTGATTCTCCGAATTCTCGAAACGCCGGGCCATACGCCTGAAAGCATTTCGATCCTGGTCATCGACCCGGAAGTTTCAAACCTTCCGCAGAAAGTCCTCACCGGCGACGCGCTTTTCATAGGCGATGTGGGCCGTCCCGATCTCGTCGGGTCGAAGGGATTCACCGCCGAGCAGATGGCCTCGATGCTCTATGACAGCCTGCATGAAAAACTCCTCACGCTCGATGACGCGGTCGAAGTTTATCCGGCGCATGGAGCCGGGTCGTTGTGCGGACGCAACATCTCGAAGGAAACTCACTCGACCATCGGCGAGCAGAGAAGATTCAACTACGCGCTCAGGCCGATGCCCAGAGAAGATTTCGTTCGGATGATGACGACCGACCTTCCCGAAGCTCCCGCCTATTTTCCGCGCGACGCGGAGATAAACCGCGCGGGCGCAACCCTGCTTGAAGAGTTACCGCGACCGGCGGAGCTTTCGCCCGCAGAGGTCAGTGGTTTTCAGCAGCAGGGTTACGCGGTGCTCGACGTGCGCGACAGCGGCAAGTTTGGCGCAGGCCACGTGCCGGGATCGATAAACATAGGGCTTGGCGGGCAATTCGCTTCGTGGGCAGGGATTCTGATTCCGATAGGAACTCCGATAGTGATCGTGGCCGAAGACCATGCGGGAGTTGATGAAGCAGTCATGCGGCTGGCCCGCGTCGGAGTGGAAAGCGTGAAAGGGTATCTCGGCGGCGGAGTGTACGAATGGGATCGCGCTGGATTTGCGGTTGCGACGCTTCCGCAGATGCCGGTCGATGAGCTTCACTCTCGTATAGAAGAAGTCGCAGATATGCAGCTAATCGATGTGCGACGACCCGGCGAATATAACAACGGGCATGCGCCAGGTGCGATTCACATTCCGCTTGCCGATCTCGAAAAGCGGCTCCCGGAGCTTGATTCAGGCCGCCCGACGGCGATCATCTGCGCAAGCGGCTATCGCTCATCGGCGGCGACCAGTCTGCTTCAACGCCAGGGTTTCAGTAATGTGTCGAACGTCGTGGGAGGAACCAGCGCGTGGATTCAGGCGGGCTATGCGGTGGAAGGCGCGACCGGCGCGCAGTGTTCGTAAGAGTTGAACAATCTTATGAGTGAATCGAAGGAGTGCTGTAATCTGCACGCAGCGATTGATTCGAAGCGTTAAGGAGACCCGATCATGGCCGCTGATCATAAAGACTTGCCCAGACATTATTACATGCTGGAAGAATACTTCGCGCTGGAGCGGACGGGAGACGCGCGATACGAATACTGGGACGGCGAGATTATATGCATGAGCGGCGGGAGCCGTCAGCACGCGATGATCGGCGGGAACCTGTATTTCAATCTGAGGGCGCGACTCACCTCTGATTGTCAGACATTCAATGCCGATATGCCGATTCGCACTCCGACCCTTCCGCCTTATCGTTACCCTGATACGAGTGTCGCCTGTAGCAATCCTGTCTTTGAGAACATCAACGGGATAGATGTTCTCGCCAACCCGATTTTGATCGTAGAAGGTTTGTCGCCGGGCACTGAAAACCTGGATCGTAAAGAAAAGCACGCAGCCTATCACTCGATTCCATCAGTGATGGAATTGCTTTTGATCGTTCAGGATGCGCCCGTAGTCACTCAATTTCTGCGACCATCCGAAGCAGAAGCGAAAGAATGGGAACGGCGTTCCTACGACGACCTGGCAGCCGTGATCGAATTGCCTTCCATAAACTGTTCGCTCTCCCTGAGAGATGTTTATGAGGGAATAGATTTCAACTGATTCCTGACAGCCCGCTGTTTACTTCTTCCGATCATTTCCCGCTCGCCAAATCCGCTCTGCGCTTGAGCAGATAGGCGCGGATGGCTTCCTCTTCGTCGCGGGTGATCCATTTCTTGAATCCCGGCATTCCCACATCTGAGAAGATTCCGTCAAGCACTATCTCCGAAAACTTGTTGTAAATCCCCGGCTGCGAATACCTCAGATCAGGCAATACGCCTCCTCCGACAGCGCCTATGCCGTGACAGACGGCGCACCACTGAACGAACACGCCCGCGCCTTTATCGATGATCTCCGCTGATGCCTTGAATTCGATCGGCGCAGGCGTCGGAAGACTCTGCTTTGGATGCGCAGGCAAACTCTGTTGGGCATCGAGCGCGAATGTCAGCACGCGGCCCATTCGCTGAACAGGCATGTCGGCAATCGCGTTTCCTCCCACCAGAGCGAACGCGCCGCCCCAGCCTGCCATCACTGAAACGTATTGAACGCCATCGATTTCATAAGTCACAGGCGAACCCATCACGCCTATGCCTACGGGGAATTCCCACACCTTTTCTCCCCGGTCTGCGCTGTATGCCACAAACCTTCCGTCTGCCGTCCCCTGAAAAACCAGATTGCCTGCGGTCGTCAGCAATCCGCTGTTCCACATTGAATTGTACCCGACACGCCAACGCTCTTTTTGAGCCACAGGGTCCCAGGCCAGCAGGTGTCCGGGAGGAAGTCCCGTCGGCGGGTCCTTGAGAAGAGAAAAATCGACTCCCGTGTTCCACGCGCCGGGACGGAACTGAAACTTTCGATCCGAGAGATATGCGCCAACCGTGTCCTGCGCCGGAATGTAGACGAGACCCGTCTGAGGATTGAACGACATAGGCTGCCAGTTGTGACCGCCCAGAGGGCCGGGCTTCATCACGATGAACGTGTCTTTATATCTCACGCCGGGATTTTCGATGGGGCGGCCTGTTTTTTTGTCTACGCCTTTGGCCCAGGTTATCTCCACATAAGGCTCGGCAGATATTAATTCTCCGGTTGCGCGATCCAGAACGTAAAAGAATCCGTTCTTGGGAGCCTGCATCAACACCTTTCTCTGCCGCCCGCCGATTTGCAAATCTGCAAGAAGGAGGTGCTGAGTCGCAGTGAAGTCCCAGGTTTCTCCGGGAGTGGTCTGATAGTGCCAGACCAGTTGGCCGGTGTCGGGTCGAAGAGCGAGGATGGAAGAGAGATAAAGGTTGTCGCCTCCTCCGGGGCTGCGCACCTGCTGATTCCAGGGCGAGCCGTTGCCTGTTCCGATGTACAGCAAATCGAGTTCAGGATCATAGGCTACAGAATCCCAGACCGTGCCGCCGCCGCCCACTTTCCACCACTCGCCGTTCCAGGTTTTTGCGGCGCGCTCCATCGCCGCCGATTCGAAGGGCTTCGACGGGTCTCCCGGCACAGTGTAGAAACGCCAGACGAGTTTTCCCGTCGCTGCGTCGTAGGCCGACACATAACCGCGCACGCCATATTCGCCTCCGCCGTTTCCGATGATGACTTTTCCTTTCACCACTCGCGGCGCGGCGGTGATGGTGTATGAATTGTTTTGATCTACGGTCACTACCTGCCATATCAGTTTGCCGGTCTGCGCGTCGAGGGCGGCAAGGCGACCGTCAAGAGTGCCGACGTAGATTCTGCCGCGATAGACGGCCACTCCGCGATTGACCACATCGCAGCAGGCTTTCGAGCCATAGGAGCGCGGAACCTCCGGGTCCCATTTCCAGAGCAGTTTTCCTGTTCGCGCGTCGAGGGCGAAGACGACGCTCCAGCTTCCGGTCGTGTAGAGAACGCCATCGATGATGATCGGAGTTGCTTCAAGCCCGCGATTGGTTTCGGTGTCGAAAGACCATGCGAGGCCGAGGGATCGGACGTTTTGCGCGTTTATTTTTGCGAGCGGGCTGAATCGGGTTTCAGCGTAGGTGCGCCCGTGAGTGATCCACTCCTGGGTTCGCTCATCGGCGCGGCGGAGAGCGGCGTCGTCAATTCTCCTGGCGACCGCCGGACGAGTCTTCTTCTGCGCCTCGGTCGTCGCGGTGAAGACGAGGCAGAAGCAGCCAATCGCAAGCGCAGTGATCTTGAAGAATCGCTTCATCAAAAATCCCTCCGGGAAAACCTGTAGTCTGGGGTGACGGAAGTTTACCCAAAAGCCGCGCATTGCTCCAAGCGTCGGCGCGAATTTGTTTGCCCGCCGCTTCTTCGTCGGTTACAGTCACCTTATGCCTATCATCTGCGCGATGCTGATCGCGGCAAGCATGGTTTCTCCCAAACCGATAGATGATGAGCCTGAGTATGCCCCCATCGTCGAGCGCGCGATGGACTTTCTCGATTTCACATTGAAGACCGTAGATGGCGAGGATTTCAATCTGCGGCGTTTCGCTCAGGGCAAAAAACTCATCCTCGTCGCTTTCGTCGCCGGGTGGTGCAAAAACAGCAATCAGAACGGACACATCATCAAGCGACTTTCGGACAAATACCGCGGGCTGGGCGTCGTCGTGGTTGCGGAGTACTCCTCGCCGCAAGATATGCGCATTCACATCGGGCGCATAGGCATCGATTATCCGGTCGTTGTCGAAACCGACCGCCGCGACCGCAGAAAAAAATCCGCGCATTATGATTATCGCCGCATGGCGGGAGACAATCGCAAATGGGGAACTCCATTTTATGTGCTCATCGATGCGCGCGATATCGAGCCTGCCTCATCATCAAAGACGCTTGCGCGTCGCGTCCACACCGTTTCAGGAGAGATCATCGAATCGGAAGCTGAGGCGTTCATCGAAAAGAGGCTTTCACAGTGACGAATAGAAACTGAAATCCGTTATGTTCGATCAGGAAATCTGATTCATCCGCTTTATCACTTCCTTCGTGAGCGAGGAATAATCTTCGGCGCTGTCGCTGTGAGGCGAGTATTCGAAAATGGATTTGTGCGCTTCCTGCGAGTAATCAAGCTCGGTGCGTTCGCGGATGACGGTTCGCAGGAGTCGATTTCGAAATATCTTCTTCGCTTCCTGACGCACCAGTTCAGGCCCGGCTCGACGAGTGGTGTAGAAAGTCAGCGCAATGCCTGTGCGCTCGCTTTCTATTCTCGCGTCGCGCGCGTGCGTGTCCATAAAACTGACCATCTCGGCAATCGAGCGCAGTCCGAGCCAGGTGGCAACGCACGGAACAAGCAGATAATCGGCAAGCGAAAGCGCGGCCTGAGTCATTCTGCCGAATTCGGGCGGGCAATCGAAGACCACGAAATCATATTCCGCAGACGAGACGGCGCGGCGGAGCGGGGCGGTGATCGCTCTCAGCCCGTCGGCTGTGTTCGCCGACAGCGCGAGCCTCCGGCCTCCGCTCGAAAGCAGCCACAGGTTTTCACGAATCTCTCGCGGGGTCATCTCTCCGCTTTCAATTGCCGTCGCCACGCTGCTGCGCGAGTCTTCCACGTCGGCGATGAAGCGGAGATTGTCCTGCGGGTCGCAATCGACCATCAGCACGCGCGCGCCCGCAAGCGCAAGGCCGAAGCCCAGGTTCCAGGCGGTGGTCGTTTTTCCTGTCCCGCCCTTGGATGCCGCAATCGCTATATGTTTACTCATCCTTGCTCTCGCTTGCATTATCGCCCGCGACCGCTTCTGTCTGACCCAGGGTTGCTTCTTCTTCGAAGGACGCCTCCGACTGAATATCCGAAGATATGAGGCTGGCTCCGGCGTCGGCCAGGAGGTCGTGGAATCCGAGTTCAGGCGTTTGAGCCGGGGTCGCTTCTTCCAGCGGCGCGGTCGTCTTCTCGTCGCGCGGCGGCGGGCGAAAATCCCTGCTCTCCCTGTAGGCGCGGTAGTGATGATAACCAACCATGACCAAACCCACGAACGGGATTGCCAGGAAGATGCCCGGCAGCCCGCCGAGTTCCGCTCCGACCAGTATGG
>CAZPQE010000117.1:14556-14897 GCA_964588615.1 uncultured Clostridia bacterium
TGATGCCCTGCCCGACGATTCGCGGATAGACCAGATAATCATGCACTATGCGCAGGATGGCCAGGGTCAGGGCGACCACCAGCGCGAGATTGAACGAAGAGGTCATCGTCAAACTGACGGCGATTATGGCTGCGACCAGCGGGCCTGCCATAGGTATGAACTCAAGCACCGCCGCTATCACTCCCAGAACATAAGCGTAGGGGACGCCCAGCAGGTTGAATATGATCGTAACCTGCGCGCCTACGACCAGGCAGGAAAGAATCTGCGCGCGGGTGTAGGCCGCAAGCGTGCTGCTCACGTCCAGAAGCATCCAGTGAACGCGCTTGCGCAGCTTCTCGTTG
>CAZPQE010000118.1:0-11284 GCA_964588615.1 uncultured Clostridia bacterium
CGAGGCTTTTCATCTGCTCTTCGAAAACTACAAGGATCGCGTTTACTCGGTGGCCCTGCACTTCAGCGGCGACCCTTCTTCGGCCCGCGATATCACTCAGCAGGTTTTTTTGAAACTCTTCACCACGATCTCGCAGTTCCGCCACGACGCGGAGTTCACCACCTGGCTCTATCGCATAGTGGCCAACGCCTGCATCGATGAGCAGCGAAGGCAGCGGAGGTTCGTCCCTTTTGCCGAAGGGCTGGAGGTGAGAAACATCATGGCCAGAGGGTCTCAGGAAGCCTCTTATCTCAAACGTCAGGTCGCCGATTCCGTGAAAGAAGCCATCTCCGGCCTGAGCCCGAAACTGCGATTGCCGATCCTGCTCAAATATGTCGAGGGGCTTTCTTACGAAGAGATCGCTCAGTCACTTGGTTGTTCGATGGGCACGGTGGCCTCGCGCCTCAATCGCGGCCATAAAATTCTTGCGCGCAAGCTTGCCCATCTGCGCGATGCGGTTATCCCCGTGGAGTGAGTATGTTTGACCGACACGTTACCCGAAAACTTCTGGCGCGACTGCACGGCGAACTTCACCCGCAGGAGTCTCGCCTTGTGGATGAGCATCTGTCGGGGTGCGAGCGATGCCGGAGAGAGCTTGAAGAAATAAAACTGGCGGTGACGCTTGCCGGGCAGCTTCCGCAGGCGGCGGCCCCACAGTCGCTTTGGAGCGAAATAGAAACGCTGCTCGATGACGCAAGGCAGCCTGCTGCCCGAAAGCGGCCCGGATTTTTGTCATCCGTGCCACGACTGGCGATGACGAGCGCGGCTATCCTGCTTTTGATCGCAGTCTCGGCATCGCTGTATTTCGTCTACAGGACGAAAGCGTCATGGGAGATAGAGCGACTGGCCATAGACAGGGAGTCGGGCGTCGAAAGAGTGATCGCCATTGATCGCCTGGCAAGCGGAGATTCGATTGAAACGAGCCGGGATTCGCAGATAAGGATCAAGATCGGATTGATCGGCGAAGTCCTCCTCGATCCAAACTCGCGCGTGCGACTGATCGAGGCCAGCATCACCGAGCATCGCATCGCGCTCGACCGAGGGCGAATGAGCGCGAAGATCAGCGCGCCCCCTCGACTCTTCTTCGTCGACACGCCCTCGGCTCAGGCTATTGATCTCGGATGCGAGTACACGCTCGAAGTAGATGACGACGGCAGCAGCCTTCTTCACGTCACGCTTGGAGAAGTCGCTCTGGAATGGAAGGGGCGCGAAGTGGTCGTGCCGAGATATGGCAAATGCGAAACCAGACCGGGTCAGGGGGCAGGCACTCCGTACTTTGAAACCGCAAGCCTCGCTCTGATCGATGCGCTGGCCCGATTCGATTTCGAAAACGGCGGCGATCCGGCGCTGGAAACCGTGATGAAGGAATCCACCGACCGCGACACTTTCACTTTATGGAATCTGCTCTCTCGCGTCAGCGAGTCGCAGCGCGGGCGATTATTTGATCGAATGGTGCAACTCGTCGGCCTCCCGGCAGGCATCACACGCCAGGGCGTCATCGAATTGAACCCGGAGATGCTGCGCCTGTGGGAAGAGGAACTGGACACCACATGGTTTTGATTCGGGTCGAAGGCGACACTATAATCAGCGGGTGCTGATTTCACCGGGTTTGCCTTTCGCCCTTTATTCGGAGGTTGATGAATGTTAGCGAAAATACTCAAATGGTCGGCTGTCTCGCTGGTCGCGGTTCTGGTAGTCATTCAACTGATTCGACCTGACAGGACCAATCCGATGGTCGACGCTTCGCGGACGTTGCAGGCGAAAATTCAGGTCCCCGCCGATGTGGATGCCATACTCAAACGCTCCTGCAACGACTGCCATTCCTATGAGACTCGCTGGCCCTGGTACTCGAACGTCGCGCCCGCTTCGTGGCTGCTGGCCAGCGATGTCAACGAAGGCCGCGAGCACATGAACTTTTCTGACTGGGCGCTTTATGACACGGACGACGCCGAAGACCTCTTCGAGGAAATAGCCGACGAGGTTCGCAAAGGCGGCATGCCTCTCTCCTCTTATACCTTCCTGCACGGCGAGGCTAAACTCACGGAAGAAGACAAACGCCGGATAATCGACTGGGCCCAGGCTGAGCACCGCCGTCTCAAAAGCCTGCCTGATTGAGCAGGTGCTAAAAATTTAGCATTTTGTTGTTGACAGCCCGGTGAGATAGTGCTAAAAAATTAGCATCTCATCGGGCTTTGAAATTTCGAACCGCCCCCGCAGGGGCGGCGTTGATCATGAGGGAGAGGGAAATGGCCAACAAATCGCACGCGCATCTGAGCCGCCGCGAACGACAGATAATGGACATCATCTATCGCGCGGGGCAGGCGACGGCTGCCGAAGTGCTCGACCGTCTGCCCGACCCGCCGAGTTATTCCGCCGTCCGCGCCATGCTTAGGCTGCTCGAAGAAAAAGGCTATCTCAAGCATCAGCAGGATGGAATGAAGTATGTCTACCTGCCCAGGCTGTCGAGAGAGAAAGCGCGTCAGTCGGCGCTCAAGCAACTGGTGCAGACTTTTTTCGACGGCTCTACGGAACAGGCTGTGGCCGCGATGCTCGACATGTCGCGGGCGAAACTGTCGGGCGAAGAACTTGACCGCCTGTCGAAAATGATCGAGCAGGCCAGAAAGGAAGGGAGATAAGCGATGCTGTCTGAAACTGCCAGTCTTTCCATTCAAGCCGAAACCTGGATCAATGTCTTGATTGACGCTTCCGTGAAAGGGGCTGTCCTTCTGGCGCTGGCTGCCGTTTTCGCTCTGGCCTGCCGTCGCGCTTCGGCCTCCGCACGCCACACGGTCTGGAGCCTCGCTGTCGGCGCGCTGCTTTTGCTGCCTCTCCTCTCGCTGACGCTTCCCGCTCTTCCCGTGCCGGTGAAGATGCCTGCCGCTCAGTCCGAGCCGGAGAAGAAGATGGGTGAGACTGTCGCGCCGCGCTCTGCTCCGTCGTTGTCGAAACAAAATCGGACTGCCGCGCCCGCCGTCATCACGCCGGAAGTTGTCGACGCCTTGTCGGAGACTGCGGTGACGGCAAGCGTCGAGGCGGCGAGTTCATCTTTGGGATGGCCGGTGTGGGCGCTGTTGATCTGGATAGCGGGCGCGTTTGCGATTTTCGCCCGACTGCTTGCGGGCGCGGTCAACCTCTGGTGGATGGTTCGACGCGCAAGGCCGGTGACGCAGGATTCGTGGAATGGGCTGGCTCATTTCATAGCTTTTCAGCTTGGACTCGCGCGCCCCGTGCGGTTGCTCGAAAGCGAGCGCGTGAGCATGCCTATGACCTGCGGCGCGTTCCGTTCGGTGGTGCTGTTGCCTGTCGACGCGGAAGACTGGAGCGATGAGCGACGCGCGGTGGTGCTCTCGCATGAACTGGCTCACGTCAAGCGACGCGATTGTCTCACGCAGATGCTCGCTCATTTCGTCTGCGCCCTTCACTGGTTCAATCCTCTGGTCTGGATCGCCGCGCGACAACTCAGAGTCGAGCGCGAGCGAGCCTGCGACGATCACGTGCTCAACATCGGCACGAAGGCCAGCGATTATGCCTCTCATCTGCTCGACATCGCGCGAGGGATGCAATCGATGAAAGGAACTTTTATGGCCGCAGTCGCCATGGCCAAGCCTTCGCAACTCGAAGGGCGATTGCTCGCCATACTCGACCCCAAGCTCAGACGCCGCAATCTGAGTCGCGCAGCTACGGCGGCCGTGGCAATCGCTCTCGCCTCGGTAGCCCTGCCTCTTGCGGCCATGCGCCCTTCGGCTCACACGAAAGCAAACGGCGACCCTTTATCGATAGAAGCCTTGACGGCGGATAACCAGAAATCGTCCACGCCTCAACCCAAACCAAAACCCTCGCCGGAATCGAGCAAACAGGCGGGCGCGACGCCTGCGCCCGCTGAAGACGAAACCGATCCCGTTCCTGATCCCGATCCGAAAGACGCAGATCAGGAAAAGAAACCGGATGAAAAGATCGATCAGGCGGTCAAAGAAGGCGTGGCGAGCGCGCTCAAAGAAGCTCTCAAGGATGCCGACGCCGGTGTGCGCGAGCAGGCTATACACTCGCTCGGACTTGTAGGCGGCAGCGAGGCGGCGGCGGTTCTCATCGAAGCCCTGCGCGACAGCGATGCGGAAGTGCGCGAGCGGGCCGCCTGGGCGCTGGGACTCAGAGGCGGTCAGTCGGCTATCGAACCGTTGATAGCCGCGCTGAAAGATCAAAGCCCCGATGTGCGAGAGCAGGCCGCATGGTCTCTTGGAATGAAAGGAGACAAGCGAGCCGTCGAGCCTCTGATGGCCGCGCTCGGTGACGCCAGCGCCAGCGTCCGAGAGCAGGCCGCGTGGTCGCTCGGAATGAGAGGAGACAGCCGCTCAGTCGATGCTCTGATCAAGGCTCTCAGCGACAGCGATGAAGACGTGCGAGAGCAATCGGCCTGGGCGCTCGGAATGCGAGGCGACCAGCGCGCTCTGGACGCGCTCAAATCCTTGCTCAAAGATAAAAGCAGCGGCGTGCGCGAGCAGGCTGCCTGGGCCCTGGGCATGATACTGATGCGAAGAGGCGGCGACAGCGATAAAGACTGATCGCGCCGAGGTAAAATCACAACCCAGGCTGAAACCAGCCTGAATTTCACGGCAATCGTTCGCACACAACGGGCATTGGATGAAGAGCTTTCGAGGCTCGTTGATTATCGGTGTGTTCGGTCGATCAACCTGCCGCGCGTTTGCTGGCGCGAGTGATGAAAAGCAGGTGATGACTCCATACAACAGACTCCAGATTCCAGACTCTGGACTCCAGACTTTTCAAAGGAGGTTAATGAAATGAAAAGGTTCTCGCTTATGGCAATCGTCATTTTGTCGAGCAGCCTCGCAGCCACACTCTACGCGGCGGGGAGCGCGCAACGAAACGAAACTACTCAGCAGGAAACATCAGGCGATGTCAACGCTTTGATCCGCGCGCTCAGTTCAGCCGATCCGATGCAGCGAGCCACAGCCGCCTGCGAGTTGCGCGAGATGCGCGCGCGCGCCGCTCCAGCGATTCCTCAACTGATTCGGCTGCTCTCTGACGCCACGCCCATCGCCCGCGTTCAGTGCGGCAGGAATAACTGGGAGTCGGACTCGGAGCCTAACTCGCCCGGACAGGAGGCCGCACGCGCGCTTGCCTCCATCGGCGAGCAGGCCGTCGAGCCTCTGCTGTCAGTTGTCAACTCAGGCGATCATCGAGTGCGCACGAACTCCATCTTCGCGCTTGGGGTGATAAAAGACCCGCGCACTGTCGATGCGTTGATGGCGGCCATACGCGACTCTCATTTTCAGGTGCGCAGGCAGGCCGCCTGGGGATTGGGACTCAAGGAAGATGATCGTGTCGTCGAGCCTCTCCTTGCCGCATTGATCGACCGCGAGTGGCAGGTGCGCGAGCAGGCCGCGTGGGCGCTAGGTCTGAGAGGTGATAAGAGCGCGGTCGAGCCTTTGATGAGCGCGTTGCAGGACGCTCAATCTGATGTGCGCAAGCAGGCGGCCTGGGCGCTCGGTCTCAAAGGCGACTCGCGCGCTATCGATGCTCTGACCATCGCGCTCAAAGACACTGATGCGGAAGTGCGCGAGCAATCGGCGTGGGCGCTCGGTCTCAAAGGCAACAGCAACGCGACCGGCGCACTCGTCGCGGCGTTGAAAGACGAGAGCGCGCGGGTGCGCGAGCAGGCAGCCTGGGCGCTGGGTCTGAAGGGAGACCATCGCGCCATCGAAGCTCTCAATGCTGCGATCAAGGATCAGGACAAGGGCGTGAGAAAGCAGGCCGCCTGGGCGATAGGGATGATTCTGATGCGCGACCGCCGCGCCGCCGATGTCGTCTCGAATATCGATTTGAACATCGATACGGATGATGGCGAAGCCCCCGCTCCAAAGCCTAAGCCCAGGCCGCGCAACTGAGAAAGCGGTCGCCTCCCGCAACTTTCCCGATGAGAGTTTTGAGTCGCTTATTCGGGAGGCGACCGCTCTTTGAATGCTGATTTTTTAGCAGACTTTCAGCGCAGCGATGCACGAGGGATAAGTCATGGAGAGTTTCTTTCAGGACGTTCGCTATGCCTGGCGGATGCTCATCAAAAAGCCGGGCTTCGCTGCTGTCGCCATAATCACTCTTGCATTAGGCATAGGCGCGAACACTGCTATCTTCAGCGTGGTCAATTCAGTCCTCCTGCGCCCGCTTCCTTATCGAGACGCCGACCGGCTCGTCATGGTGTGGGAGCGCAATATCCCTCGCTCGCGCGAGCAGAACGTCATCTCTCCGGCAAACTTCCTCGACTGGCAGGAGCAGAACTCGGTCTTCGAAGATATGTCCGGGTTCTTCGACCGCACCTACAACTTCACCGGCGTAGATGATCCCGAAGAGATTCCCGCCCAAAGCGTCTCGACCAATCTCTTCCCGATGCTCGGCGTCGCTCCTTTGTATGGCCGCGCGTTCGCTCCTGAAGAAGGCAACCCTCAAAGCGAGGCGGTAGTCATTCTGAGTCACGGGCTGTGGACGCGGAGGTTCGGAGCCAGCGATTCGATCATCGGCGACAGAATCAGTTTGAACAGCAACAGCTACACGGTCATCGGAGTCATGCCTCCCGGTTTCAAGCTGTTCGTCAAGGAGAGTTCTTTCACAAGCAAGCAGGCGGAGTTGTGGACGCCCATTCGCTTCACTCCCGAAGCTCGCATACGGCGCGGGCGATTTATGTCGGCAGCGGCGCGGCTCCGACATGGGGTAACGCTTGAGCAGGCGCGGGCCGAGATGGATGCCATAGCCGGTCGCCTCGAACAACAGTATCCCGCTTTCAACACCGGCTGGGGGGTCAATCTCGTTCCATTGCATACGCAACTCACGGGGACTATGCGCGAATCGCTGCTGGTGCTGCTCGGCGCAGTCGGGTTTGTGCTGTTGATCGCCTGCGCAAACGTGGCCAATCTGCTGCTGGCTCGCGCCGCGGCGCGACAAAAAGAGATAGCCATTCGCTCGGCGCTCGGCGCGGCGCGCTGGCGCATCATTCGTCAGTTGCTCACTGAAAGCGTCATCCTCTCAGCGACAGGCGGCGCTGCCGGTTTTGCGCTTGCGGTGTGGGGCGTGAAGGCGCTCGTCAGACTGGCCCCCCGCGATCTGATGGCCGCCAGAGAAGTGAGCGTCGATCTTCAGGTTCTGGGATTCACGCTTCTGGTGTCATTGCTCACGGGCCTGGTGTTCGGTCTCGCTCCGGCTATCGAAGCGTCGCGCATCGGAGTCAACGAAACGCTCAAGGAGGGAGGAAGAACCTCCGCGCCGCGCAGTCACGGGTTGCGCAGCGCGCTGGTCGTCGTCGAGGTCGCGCTGGCGCTGGTGCTGCTCGTCGGATCGGGATTGATGATAAGGAGTTTTGCGCGGCTTGAGGCGATAAACCCTGGATTCGATTCGAAGAATCTGCTGGCGGTCACGGTGTCGCTGCCCGGCGCGAAATACGGCGAGGATCATCAGCGAGTGAATTTTTTCCGTCAGGCTCTGGAGCGCATTCGCGCATTGCCCGATGTTCGAAAGGCCAGCGCCATCAGCTTTCTGCCTTTCGGAGGGCTGGGCGCGGCGACGAACTTCAGCGTAGTCGGACGGCCTGACCCGGCGGCAGGCGAAAGCCCGGTGGCCGATGTTCGCGTAATCGACAGGGATTTTTTCCAGGTGATGGGCATCGAACTTCTTCGCGGAAGAAACTTCAACGAGCGCGAAGCGGCGGAAGCCAGTCACGTGGTCGTCATCAATGAAACTCTTGCTCGCACTTACTTCGCCGACGAAGACCCGATAGGCAAAAAACTCATCATCAACATGATGGACGATCCCGCGCCAAGCGAGATCATAGGCGTAGTCCGCGACGTGAAGTATCACGGGCTCGACCGTGAGCCGAGGGCGATGACCTACTGGCCGCACCCGGAGCTTGCCTACGGCGGAATGATGCTGGTCGTGAAAACTCAGTCCGATCCTTTGAATGTGGTGGCGGGAGTGCAGCGCGAGATTCAATCGCTCGACCGCGATCAACCCATCGCTGACGTTCGCACGATGGAACGAATGATTTCGGAATCGGTCGCAAAATCGCGGTTCTCGATGTTGTTGCTGACCATATTCGCGGCGCTGGCGCTCGTTCTGGCGGCAGTTGGAATCTATGGCGTGATGAGTTATTCAGTCAACGAGCGCACGCGCGAGATAGGCATAAGAATGGCTCTGGGAGCCGGAACCGCAGACGTGCTTCGTCTGGTTGTGGGCCGGGGGATGATGCTGGCTGCCCTGGGGGTGGCGGCAGGACTGGCGGGCGCTGTGGCGCTGACTCGGCTGATGAAGAGTCTGCTCTATGAAGTGAGCGCGACCGACCCTGTGACGTTTGCGGCCATCGCGCTTCTGGTGGCTGGGGTCGCGGCAGTGTCGTGCTACATCCCGGCCCGCCGCGCTGCGCGAGTCGATCCGCAGATCGCGTTGCGCTGCGAATGAAGTCTCGGAAAAAGTTCGTAGTCCCGCCTTGAGGCGGAAGGTCGTGGATGCGTGAACTTCCGGCTGAAGGTCGGCACTACGAACCGTGTTTCATCCTCTCTGGGCGTCGCGCTCCGACCTGACGGCTCCTCCGTAAATGTACAGCAGGCTGCTAGCCTGCTGGTTCTTCAAATCTTCATTCTTTCAGCCAACTGTCTGGTTGTACCCGTGCCGTGAAAAAATATTTTCGACTCTCTGCTGATTTCCTGCGTCAAATTCGTTGTGTATGATGAAGCGGCGGCAGTCGTGCGCCACAACGATGTCGAACATAACGGAGGAGAAATGTCGAAAAAACCCATTGCCTGCTTATCCATAGCCCTGGTCGCGCTGATGGCCGGGTGCAAGAAAGATGATGAAATGAATGCGGTGGTCAAAGATATAGATGCTTTCACCACCGAGCTTGTCAGAAAGGTCGAATCGAGTCAGGCGTCGGCAGCCGGACTCGACGAGGCGCAGAAGTTTCTCGACTCGAAGAAACCGGAAATCAAAGCCAAACTCGATTCGATAAAGAATGTTCGCGGATTTCAGGTCAGCGAGGAAACCATGAAAACAGTGACCGAAAGCCTGACTAAAAATGCCACCGCCGTAGCTTCGCTTCAACTCAAGTACATTTCACAAAGCGTCAAGGACCCGGCCATCAAAGCCAAACTCGAAAAGATCGTCAACGACTATCGCGCTCTGATCACCGGCTGATTCAAACAGAGGGCGAGACGGGACGCGGTTCGCGCATTCCGTCTCGCCCTCGCCTCGTCTGCGCGCCGACAGAAAATATTCATCAAGCCAGTCCCGAACGGATCGCTTTTTCCACCGCTTCGCAGAAAGCGTCTATCTCAGACAGCGTGGTGTAGACGTTGGGAGTGATGCGGATGCCGCTGAATTCTTCGTGAACTATCGGCGTCGTCATTATTCGATATTCCTTCCACAGGTGCGCGCCTAATTTTACCGGATCGATTCCCTCTACGCTGAAGTTGGCCAGCCCGCAGGATTGTTGCGGATCGAATGAAGTCAGTATCTTCACGCCCTTCGATCGTTCGAGTCTTCGCGCCCAGCGGTCTTTCAGATAACGCAGCCTGGCCGCCTTTCGCTCTATGCCTATGCCTTCGTGAAAGGTGAGAGCCTCGGCTATGGCGTTGTGATTGGCTGCAGGGTGCGTGCCTATCTCTTCGAACTTGCGTATGTCGTCATCCTGCTTCTGCTCGGCGGCCATCAGCGGCCACAATGATTTTATCTTCGATTTCCTCACATAAAGAAAACCCGTGCCGTGAGGCGCGCACAGCCATTTGTGGAGGCTCGTGCCGTAGTAATCGCAATCGAGATCGGCGTGCTTGAACGGGAAGTGGGCGAAGGCGTGCGCGCCATCGACGATGACTTCTATTCCGCGCTCGCGTCCCATCCGGCAGATTCGCTTTATCGGAAAAATCTGGCCCGTCAGGTTGGTGATATGACACACCAGAATGACTCTGGTGCGGGGAGTGACAGCGCGCTCGAATCTTTCATAAAGATCGTCGCTCGAAAGAGCCGGGACGGGAAAAGAAATCGTGCGGAGTTTTATCCCGTCGCGTCGCTCGCGCTGATGCCAGGAATTGAGCATACGCGGATAGTCCTGATTGGTTGTGAGCACCTCATCACCGGCTTTGAGATCGAGGCCGAATATGCAGATTTCGAGCGACTCGCTGGCGTTGCGCGTTATGGCCATCTCTTCCGCATCGCAGCCGAAGGCCGAGGCGAGCCGTCGTCGCACAGTTTCGATCTGAGGCTCAAGCACCTGCCACATGGAATAAGTCGGCGCGTGATTGGAAAATTCCAGGTAGCGGCGCATGGCTTCCTGAACCACTCGCGGCGAGGGAGAGACGCCGCCGTTGTTGAGGTTGATGATCGAGCGGTCTACGGTGTAAGCCTGTTGAATCTCGCGCCAGAAATCCTCGTCTCCGGCTGTCTTTTCCGGCTCCTCGAAGGCGACGGCGCGCGAAGCGGCCATCACGCGGTCGAGTCCGCCTTCGCTCAAAGAAGCCAGAACTGATGCCGCGCTTATCGATTTGATAAACGACCGCCGTGTACGCATGAATTTTCCTCCCGGTTTGAATGAAGAAACGACCGCGCCCAGATGCGCACTCATTATATTCTTCGAAGCCGAATCTTCAAACTAACGAAACAGGTCGCGCTGCGGATCGCGGATCAGATCGCGCCCATCGCTTTCCGCAGTCTCGAATTCGAAGCCGCGAATGACAGCAACAGGAATGCTCGCGCTTTTTCTCATCACAAGCTCGGCGGCTGAGGCAAGCTCGTCTGCTGCGGCAATGACCGTCACCTGAAGCGGGCGACCGTGCTGGTCTCTCTGGCCGCGATAATCGATGAGCGGCGCAAGCCCCGAAACGCCTATGGCCACGTTGACCAGCCCTTCGCGCCAGGGCCGTCCGAAGGTGTCTGAAATTATCACCGCGATTTCTGCGCCCGACTCGCGCTCGATCCCCTGTCGAATCCGCCGCGCTGAAAGGTCAGGATCGAGGGGCAGGAGCGCGATTGCGCCTTCCGCGATGTTCGAAGCATCGACTCCGGCGTTGGCGCACACCAGCCCGTGCCGGGTTTCGCAGATGAGCACGCCGCGATCCTGCCGCACGATGCGGCGACTCTCGCGCAAGACCGCTTCGATCATGCGAGGGTCTTTTCCATGCTCTTCGGCCCACTCGACGGCAAACTGCGACGGGGCGATGGATTCCAGTAGCACGACTCGGCCTTCAGCTTTGGAGAC
>CAZPQE010000118.1:11294-14736 GCA_964588615.1 uncultured Clostridia bacterium
GCGATGACGAAAATATCGCCCGCCCTGATTTCAAGCCCTGCCTCGCGCGCAGCATCGGCGATGAGTGAGGCGATGTCATCGCCTTCTTTTATTTCGGGCAGGCCCGCAAGACCGGTGACGATTAGAGGTTGCATTGATGAAAACCCGCGATTCGTTTTATCACGTTCATCGAAACCAGCGCGCGATGGCTCTTTGTCCCGCTTCCCAGTTCGAGGAGCGATGCGATATCGGCAGGCTCATCGATATCGAGAGCGATGCGCTCATTCTCGACGATCAGACATTCCACCCCGAGGCGAGCGGCTTCCTGCTTGTGCAAAGCGAGCGAGTCAGGTCCGAACCGCGATCGAAACAAGCAGGGCGGCGTTCGGATGATGGAGTTCGTCCCCGTGCCTTCGCGCGAGGGGACAAGCAGGGCGGCAGGCGCGCGCAAATCGATGCGGAGCAGTTCATCGATATCTTCGGCTCTCACCATCGGCGCATCAGCCGGAAGCCGCATAACCGCCGCGAATCCCATCTCATTAAGTCTCCGCGATGCCCAATCGACGGACTCGCTTTCAGAGACCTGAGCTTCTTCGATCAACACTTCCCATCCGAGTCGCCGCGCTCGCTCGATGGCCGGTTCGAAGCTGCTGACAAGGGCGACCCGATCAGGTTTTCGCGCTTTGGCGGCGGCGAGGCTCACGTCTTCGAACATCGCCCACACCAGAGCGCGCCGCTCGTCGGCTGATAAAAATTCGGCGAGTCGCGTTTTGGCCCGCTGCGGGTCTTTGACTGGAATGAGCAACGCTCTCATATCAACGATTCGATGATCCTCCTCGCCAGCCGCTCCTTGTCTTCTATGGAGTTCATCACCGTATCGGTCACCGCCACGCGAAGGCCGAGTCGTTCGATTTCCGGCTTCGATTCCGCGTCTGCTTCATCAAGCGCGAAGAGGTTCACGAAATCCGTGTAGAGCCGCGCGACCCCTTTTGCCGACACCTCGTGGCCGAGCGAGCGGAGCATATCCGCCGTCGGCCCCTTGAGCGCGCGGCCCGCGACTACCGGAGTGATGGCTGCGACCTCTGCTTTCGTCTGTCTCAATAAATCGCGCACGCCAGGCACAGCCAGGATCGGGCCGATGCTGATGAACGGATTGCTGGGACAGACGATTACCGCATCGGCCTCGCTTATCGCCTGCTCGACTCCGCGGGCGGCAACAGATGCTTCGATGTTTTCATATCGAATCTCGCGGACATCGGGCTCGCACCTCCGGCGCACGAAGTATTCCTGAAGATGGAGGTCGCCTTCATCGGTGAGGACTCGCGTGGGCGTGTAGGTGTCTGTCATCGGCAGTATGCGCGAACGAACTCCAAGCCGTCGGCGCAAATCATCAGTCACTTCCGCAAGCGTCCTTCCGCCTCTCAATCGATCCGTTCGATAGATGTGGGTGGCGAGGTCGCGGTCTCCGAGGTTGAACCACGAGGGCTCGCCGTAGCGTGCCATCCAGCGCAGGCATTCGAAGGTGTCGCCTTCGACGCCCCAGCCGGTTCGTTGATTGACCAATCCGCCAAGCGTGTAGATGACCGTATCGATATCGGGGCAGATGCGAAGCCCCAGAAGTTCCAGGTCGTCGCCGGTGTTGACGACTACGGTTATATCCTCAGGCGGTATGACGCGGACGAGGCCCGCCAGGAATTTCGAAGCGCCGATGCCGCCCGCAAGAGCAGTGATTTTCATGGCTCCAGTCCGAGAACGCGGAATCGCCCCGCCTTGACCTTATAGCGGCGATTGATGCCGATCAGAAGCACGGTCATTCGTTCAAGGGCGCGCGCGCTCACGAGCGTTCCCGCATCGACCGGGCGAAGGCCCTCGATGAATCTGATCGCTTCGATGACGCGAGCTTTCGCTTCCTTTGAATCGCTTGCCACGAAGGCGTCGCAGTCGAGCGACTCCGTCGGATCGGCGAGCATGTGCGCAGGCTCGGTCTTGAAGGCAGCCACCAGCGGGACGGATTCGGGCAGGAGCCTGGCCAGATGCTCGCTCGCCGAGCCTTCCTCAAGATCGATGTATCGCGCGCCTTTATCGAAGGAGACCGGCACGGTGATATCGATGAGGATGGAGCCTGCGCGAAAATCCTTCAGGTGAGCTTCGAGTGTAGCTGAGGCGTGAGCGAAAGGGACGGTGAGCAGCACGAATTCCGATTCCGCTATAGCCTCGCTATTTTCAGCGGCGCGAATGAGTGAACGGCTGAGATGTTGATTGAGTTCATCGGCGGCTTCGCGCGCGCGCTCAAGCGAGCGAGACCCTATGGTGACCTGAGCGCCGGCCATCGCCCAGCGCAGAGCAAGCCCGCGCCCTTCTTCGCCCGTGCCTCCTATGAGTCCGATTTTGAGTTCATTGATGTTCATTATTTCCTGTTCGCTTTCAATCGCTCAAGGTTGCCATCCCGGTAAGCGAGTGTCAATCTATGCTCGTTGACTTCCGGCGTGCAAATTTATAACGTGGCTGAGTCAGCACACATCATCAGGGAGACAATAAAAATGAAAGTAGGCATATCGCTTCCGCAGACCGGGCCGCAGGCCGCGCCGGAAAATCTTATCCGCGCAGCCCAACGCGCTGAAGAACTCGGATACGATTCCATCTGGACTCTCGAAAGAATTCTCTGGCCCGTTAGTCCAAAGGACCCTTATCCGGCTTCGCCCGATGGCCGCCTGCCCGAAGCTTTTCAGATAGTGCTCGATCCGATTGAAACTTTGACCTTCGTCGCCGCCCACACCAGTCGGGTGCGACTCGGCACCAGCGTTATCGTGCTCGGCTTTCATACGCCCATCGAGCTTGCCCGAAGAATCAGCACGCTCGATGTCCTATCGAACGGGCGGGTCGAGCTCGGAGTCGGAGTCGGATGGTCGCGCGACGAATTCGACGCCGCAGGCACACCCTTTGAAAAACGAGGCGCGCGGGCCGATGAATTCCTTCGGGCGATGATCGCTCTGTGGACCGAAGACCCCGTGGGATTTGACGGCGAGTTTTATCACATACCCGAATCGAAGGTCGGCCCCAAGCCTGCGCAGAAACCGCATCCGCCCATTTACGTCGCGGGGTTCGGCCAGTACACCTTCGACCGCGCTGCCCGCTTCGGCGCGGGATGGAATCCGGCTGGGGTTCCGAACTTCCAGGAGTTGGAAGCGCAGATAAAACAGCTTCAACATACCGCGTCGCAGGCGGGGCGCGGACAGATGGAAGTCGTGTTTCGCGCTTTTCCAATCGTGATGGATCAATCAGTGGGCAGCCCGCGCAACCCGCTAATGGGCACGATGGACGAAATCCGGGCCGACATCCGCCGCCTGCGCGATTTGGGGGTCACTCACCTTCTGCACTCTCCGCCTGAAATCGGGTTCATCCCTTCGCCCGATATCGAACCGGGGCTGAAACGGATGGAGCAGTTGATGGAAATCTCGCGGTG
>CAZPQE010000119.1:0-13241 GCA_964588615.1 uncultured Clostridia bacterium
CTACTCAAGAATCTCGAAGATGGTTCCTGCTCCTACCGTTCGTCCGCCTTCCCGGATTGCGAACTTCAACCCCTTCTCCATCGCTATCGGCGTTATCAACTCTATCTCCAACTGGCTGTTGTCTCCCGGCATCACCATCTCCACTCCCTCGGCCAACTGCGCCACTCCCGTCACGTCCGTCGTCCGAAAGTAAAACTGCGGTCGATACCCGCTGAAAAACGGCGTGTGCCTTCCTCCTTCTTCCTTCGACAACACATACACTTCTGCCTTGAATCGAGTGTGCGGCGTGATCGATCCCGGTTTGGCAATGACCTGCCCTCGCTCGATCTCCTTTCTCTCCACTCCTCTCAACAGCAACCCCACGTTGTCTCCTGCCATCCCCGAATCGAGCAGCTTCTTGAACATCTCCACTCCCGTCACCACTGTCTTTCTCGTCGGGCGAATCCCGATTATCTCCACTTCCTCTCCTACCTTCACCACTCCCCGCTCGATCCTTCCCGTCGCCACCGTCCCTCTCCCGCTGATCGAGAAGATGTCCTCGACCGGCATCAAAAACGGCTTATCTACTTCTCTCTCCGGCTGCGGGATGTAGCGGTCTACTTCGGCCATCAACTCATCGACGCACTTCTCATCCTCTCCGTTGAGCGCGTTGAGCGCGCTCCCTCGCACCACCGGGATTTCGTCTCCGGGAAACCCGTAGCTGGTGAGCAGTTCGCGAACTTCGAGTTCCACCAGATCCAAAAGTTCGGCGTCATCTACGGCGTCCACTTTATTCATAAAGACGACCATAGCAGGAACGCCCACCTGTCGGGCCAGGAGGATGTGTTCGCGGGTCTGAGGCATAGGGCCGTCGGTTGCTGCGACGACTAGTATTGCTCCGTCCATCTGCGCCGCGCCCGTGATCATGTTTTTGATGTAGTCGGCGTGGCCTGGGCAATCTACGTGAGCGTAGTGACGATTGGCTGTCTCGTACTCGACGTGAGCGGTGTTGATGGTGATGCCGCGAGCTTTTTCTTCGGGGGCGTTATCGATGGAAGCGAAGTCGCGGAATTTGTTTTTGGGATTGTGTTTGGCAAGGACTTTGGTTATAGCGGCGGTCAGCGTAGTCTTGCCGTGGTCGATATGCCCGATGGTTCCCACATTGACGTGGGGTTTGGAACGATCAAATTTCTCCTTTGCCATTTCTCCTAGCTCCTTTTCCGCGAGATTATGCCTCGCGCAAGATAAGAAGTATTACCTGGTGGTGCCCTGCACCTTAGCTATAACTTCTTCGCGCACGCTGCGAGGCGCTTCCTCATAAGCCTGGAAGTGCATCGTGTAGGTTGCGCGTCCCTGCGTCATCGAGCGCAGGTCGGTTGAATAACCGAACATTTCCGAAAGCGGCACGAACGAGGTTATGACCTGCGTGCCGGGGCGCGAATCGATATGATCTATTCGACCGCGCCGTGAACTTATATCGCCGGTGATCGATCCCATGTACTCTTCGGGCGCGACCACTTCGACTTTCATGATGGGTTCGAGAAGTACCGGATCGGCTTTTTTGGCTGCGTCCTTGAAAGCCATAGAGCCTGCTATCTTGAAAGCCATCTCGGACGAATCGACATCGTGGTAGCTTCCGAAGTGAAGAGTGGCTTTTATGTCGACCATCTCGAAGCCCGCTAACACGCCGCCTTCCATAGCTTCTTTTATTCCCGCTTCTACGGGCTTGATGTATTCGCGCGGAATGATTCCGCCGACTATGGCATTGACGAACTCGAAATCCGAGCCTGGCGTGAGCGGCTCTATGCGGATTTCGGCGTGACCGTACTGGCCGTGACCGCCGGTCTGTCGGACGAACTTGCCGACGCCTTCGGCGGCCTTGCGAATCGTTTCGCGGTAAGCGACCTGCGGCTTGCCGATGTTGGCATCGACTCCGAACTCGCGGCGCAGGCGATCTACGATGATTTCAAGGTGAAGCTCTCCCATGCCGCTGATGATGGTCTGTCCGGTTTCCTGATCAACGGAGACGCGGAAGCTGGGGTCTTCGGAAGCGAGCTTCTGAAGTCCGGTGCCAAGTTTTTCCTGATCCTGACGTGTGCGAGGTTCGATTGCCTGAGATATGACGGGAGCGGGAAATTCGAGGGCTTCGAGTATTACGGGGCGGGATTCTTCGCAAATCGTGTCGCCGGTCGTGACCTGTTTGAGTCCGGCGACGGCGACTATCTCGCCCGCTGATGCCTGTTCGATATCTTCGCGCTTGTTGGCATGCATTCGCATTATGCGCCCGACGCGCTCTTTGACATCTCGCGTGGAGTTGAGCGTGTAGGAGCCGCTCCTGAGCGTGCCCGAATAGATGCGAACGAAAGACAACTGACCGACGTGCTTGTCGGTCATGATCTTGAACACCAGGCCAGAGAAAGGCTCTCTTGCGTCTGCCCGTCTTTCTTCTTCCTTGTCCGATTTGGGATTGATTCCGACGACGGCGGGAACATCGAGAGGACTGGGGAGGTAATCGACCACGGCGTCGAGCAGCGGTTGCACGCCTTTATTCTTGAAGGCTGTCCCGGCGATGACCGGCACTATTTTCAACGCTATGGTTTCGCGTCGAAGAGCCGCGCATATTTCGTCTTCGGAGACCGCTTCGCCGCCGAGATACTTTTCCGCAATCTGATCATCGACATCGGCGAGAGCTTCGATCATGCGCTCGCGCGCTGAATCGGCTTCGGCGCGGAGTTCTTCAGGGATTTCGATTATTTCAGGGTCAGCGCCCTTGTCTTCGACGTTGTAGACGAGACCTTTCATGATGACCAGATCAATTACCCCGCGAAACTGATCTTCCGATCCGATGGGCATTTGAATCGGGATGGGGTTGGCGCTCAGGCGGTCGCGGATGGTCTGGACGGCGCGATTGAAGTCCGCGCCGGGCCTGTCCATTTTATTCATGAAGGCGATGCGCGGGACGTTGTACTTGTCGGCCTGACGCCAGACCGTCTCCGACTGCGGCTGCACGCCTGCTACGGCGTCAAAGACGGCAACTGCGCCGTCGAGCACGCGGAGCGATCTCTCGACTTCGATAGTGAAATCGACGTGGCCCGGAGTATCGATTATGTTGATGCGGAAGTCTTCGCCCTTGCGAGGCCAGAAGCAGGTCGTGGCGGCAGAGGTGATGGTGATGCCGCGCTCCTGTTCCTGCTCCATCCAGTCCATGACGGCGGTTCCTTCGTGTACTTCGCCTATCTTGTAGGAGACCCCCGTATAATAAAGGACGCGCTCGGTGGTCGTCGTCTTGCCCGCATCTATATGGGCCATGATCCCGATGTTGCGGAATCGTTGTAATGGTACTTGCTTCGACATAACTAATCAGTGGTCAGTGGCCGGTGGTCAGTGGTCGGTTGTTTACTCTCTGCCGACCACCGGCCACTGACCACCGCCTTTACCACCGATAATGGGCGAAAGCCTTGTTGGCGTCGGCCATTCGATGGGTATCGTCTTTCTTCTTGACGGCGTTGCCGCGATTAGAGGCCGCGTCGAGTATCTCGCCGGCAAGGCGATCAACCATCGTCTTCTCTCCGCGCGCGCGCGAGTAAAGTATGAGCCATCTTATAGCGAGGCTGTTGCCGCGAGTCTTCTGATCGACTTCTATAGGGACCTGATAAGTGGAGCCTCCCACGCGGCGGCTCTTGACTTCCACTCTCGGCTTGACGTTATCGACGGCCTTCTTAAAAACCTTGAGCGGGTCTTCCTGGGTCTTCGATTGAATCTGCTTCATCGCGCCGTAGAAGATACCCTCGGCCACAGACTTTTTGCCCTGCCACATCAGCGAGTTGATGAACCGGGTCACCATCGTCGAGTTATAGAGTGGATCAGGCAATACTTCGCGCTTCGCTGCTACTCTTCTTCTTGGCATAGTGTTCTCGATCTATGGCTTATTTCTTTTTCGGAGCGGCTGCTTCCTTTGGCCGCTTGGCTCCGTATTTCGAACGTCCCTGTTTGCGTCCCTGAACTCCGACGGAATCGAGTGTGCCGCGCACGACGTGATAGCGCACGCCCGGCAGGTCTTTGACGCGACCTCCGCGAATGAGCACGATGGAGTGTTCCTGGAGGTTATGCCCGATGCCGGGGATGTAGGTCGTGACCTCGATGGTGTTGGTAAGTCGCACGCGGGCCACTTTGCGCAAAGCCGAGTTGGGCTTTTTGGGCGTCTGGGTATAGACGCGGGTGCAGACGCCGCGCTTTTGCGGGCAGGATTGAAGAGCAGGGCTGGAGGTTTTGTACTTGACCTGCTTTCGTCCCTTGCGAACTAACTGATTGAGTGTCGGCACGCCTTGACTCCTCTCAAAATCTCTCTTTTCGAGATACGAGCGCAAAGTGACCAGGCTTGCGTCACCGCGCGATTACCCGAAAGGGGTTTTACAAAATTGATGGGGGATCGTTCGGGATGCGACTACGGCCTCCCCTCGGCCCTACTTTTCTGTGGCGTGAATTCAGGTCTTCACTAAGGACTCGGGAGAGCAGCGTTCGATCTGCCTCCTTTTACGCCACAATATCGTTAGCCTCGCATCCATTTTCAACCAGCGGCGCATAGAAAGCGACAGAGCCGCCGTAACAAAACAGCAACTATAACTTTGGGCAAAATCTTTGTCAACCCGGATTGAAAATTTGGCGGTGTGCGTGTCGGGCGCTGGGAGTTCCTCTCAATCCGACTGCTGCAACTTCTCCCAGTTCTCTTTGAGCATATCGAGCAGAGCGATGAAGCGCGGGTCTTTTCTCACAGGGTCCCAGGTGTGATCGGAGGCAAACCATGGATAGTTCTCATTGCCCATCGAGATGGCCAGGCTCAACCAGCGGATCGCTTCCTCCTCGTCTCCGTCCAGAGCGTAAAGCGACCCTAACCACGCGGCCACATCCTGATCGGCCTGCGCAATGTGAATCACCCGGTCATCGATTATCGCAAAGGCCCGCTCGCGCTCTCCGCGCGCTCTGAGGCAGATGGCAAGAAATATGCGGTATGAATACAGGTTGGGATTTTCAGCCAGCACATTTTCAAGCTCGGCAGTCGCTTGCTCCGTCTCGCCGTGATGGAAATCGATCATCGCTCCGTAGATGCGCAGCAGCGGGTGGTGCGCTTCGAAGGCAAGCCCTTTTTTGATCTCAGCCTTCGCCTTTTCAATCTCGCCCTGATAGCAATATATCCGCGCGCGGTTGTAGCTGGCCACGACCACATCCGTAGGACTGATCTTCATATATCTGTCCCACGCTTCGAGCGCGCGCTCGTACTGTCCCGACAATCGATACACATAAGCCGCAGCCGAATAAACCGAAGGCTCGTTGGGCGCGCGGCGCATCAGGCTGCGAATCTCCTGCCGCGCTTCGTCTGTCCGCCCTCCGATGAGCGAGATGTAAATCATGCGCACTCGCGGCTCGACCAGGCTCGAATCCAGTTCAAGCGCGCGGTCGAAAGCGTCGTTCGCCTTCGCGTAGTATTCGACTCCTCCCATGCCTTTGAGCACGTAATTCGAATAGCACGCTCCCAGTCCGCTGTGAGCCAGCGCGAACTGGGGATCGAGGGCGATGGCTTTTTCAAAAACGGCTTCCGCCGATTCCAGGTCTTCCTTGTGAAGGGTCTGAGTGATGAACTTGTAGAGCAGCGTGCGGCCTTTCAGGTAGTTTTCATACGCTTCGGCACTTTCGGTCGGGGACTTGACCAGTCGCTCCTGCTCTTTGGAACTGGTTTTGATCTTGAGGCCATCGACTATCTTGTTCGATATCGTATCCTGCACGGTGATGATGTCGCGGGCATCGACATCGATCTTGTCGCTCCACACTATCTCGCCCGATTCGACATCGATGAGTTGCGGGGTGACGCGGAACCGGTCGCCCGATTTGATGTACCCGCAAACGAGCACGGCATCGACCGAGAGTTGAATCCCGACGGCTCGCGGGTCTACATCCTTGTTTTGATACTGGGCGATGTAAGAAGAAGGGCGCACCACCAGATCGCGCAGTTGGGCAAGCTCGGTGATGACGCTGTCGGCGAGGCTGAAGCTGTAGAAATCGTTTTCCGCGCTGCCTGAAAGATTCTTGAACGGCAGTATGGCTATTGCCTTCTTGTCGCGCGACTGCCACATCGAAGGGGTGATGTCGGGCGTCGAGGTAGGCTCGCTCGATTCTTCTTTCTGCTGTGAGGATTGAAAAGCGCGCTGCACGAAACCGCTCACGCGTCCGAACAGCCCCTTTTTCTTCGCCTGTTTGGAAGCCTGAAGCGAAGCGGCCTTGTCTGTGGGGATGGCCCCCTGCTGCGCGTAGTGACTGCGGACGAGCGCGCGAAGGTCTTCGAGCAACTGATCGGCTGATTGATAGCGCGCCGTTTTGTCTTTGGCCATCGCTCGGAGGACTATCTGCTGAAGGCTGGCGGGGACTGCGGCCCCCATAGCGGCAGGCTCGTCGTGCAGAACCGAATGCATGACATCGACTGAAGTCTTGCCTTTGAACGGAAGTCGCCCGGTCAGCATCTCGTACATCACGACGCCGAGCGAGAAGATGTCCGAACGCTCATCGGCAGCCTCGCCCCGCGCCTGTTCCGGCGACATGTAACTTGCAGTGCCGAAGGGCGATCCCATCTGGGTGAGGTCGCCGGTCTGCGGGTCGGCATTTCGAGTCAGCTTGGCCAGACCGAAGTCGAGAATCTTCACCTGATTGCGCTCGTTGAGCATGACGTTCGAAGATTTTATATCGCGGTGAAGCACATGCTGGTGATGGGCTTCGGCGAGGGCGTCAGCGAGTTGGAGCGAAAAATCCATCGCCTGATCCAGAGGCAGCGGGCGACCGGAGATGAATTTCTTGAGCGTCTTCCCATCGACGTACTGCATGACGAAGAAGAGGTGTCCGGCGGCTTCGTTGATTTCGTAGACGGTGCAGATATTGGGATGATCTATTGCCGATGCAGCGCGGGCCTCGCGGAGGAATCTGATGCGTGCCTTCTCGTCGCCTATCAAATCGGCGGCCAGAGCCTTTATTGCGACAGTGCGGTTGAGCTTGGTGTCCTGGGCTTTATAGACGATGCCCATGCCGCCCTTGCCGATTTCTCTGATCACCTGGTAGTGAAGAATCGTTTTGCCGATCATTGAAGAAAACCTGTGCGAAACAATCGCGCAAGGATCAATCGGGACTTTCCGCTAAAAACAATCGATTGTCAAATCGTGAGTTGATTATACACTCAGCCCGATGATGGGCAAACCAATCCGTGGAGAAACATCCGAATGAAAAGAATTCGACGCGGGTTGAAGCTGTTGGATCCGCGCGGATCAGAAAAAGAACCCGTGAAGTTCGTGCCTGGCCGATGGTGTGCGAAAGTGAAACTTTCCTCCACCTGGCGTGTCTGAAACGAGCGAAGCGCGATGAGCATTCAGATTGTAAAAGGAAATCCTCTCGACCAGCAGGTCGATGTCATCGTCAACGCCTGGAACCGGAACATAATTCCATGGTGGTTGCTTTGGCCCCAGGGCGTTTCAGGAGCTATCAAGCGGC
This sequence comes from uncultured Clostridia bacterium, assembly GCA_964588615.1. Lineage (GTDB taxonomy): Bacteria > Acidobacteriota > Blastocatellia > UBA7656 > UBA7656 > UBA7656. The sequence continues at coordinate 7,507 of CAZPQE010000119.1, forward strand.
GCGCAGGTCTTCAACCTTTTCGTGAGTTATCGCGACTGGGCCCGATTCCGCTCGGGGGGGCCGCGCTGACATCAGCAGGAAGGCTGCCCTACAGAGGGATCATCCACGTCGCCGGAATCAATTTGTTGTGGCGAGCTTCGGAGAGATCGATTCGGCAATCAGCGCAAAGCGCGATGAGCATCGTAGGGCGCGAAGGATATGAGTCCGTCGCCTTTCCCATAATCGGCTCCGGCTCAGGCGGATTTAGCGAAGCGAAAGCAAAAGAGATAATGCTGGATGAGCTTTCGCAGATAGACTCAAGCGCAAATATCATCGTCGTCGAGTATCGAAAGAAACCTGTTTGAGGAGTATGATGAGAGAAAACTGTCAGACCGAGGGCGACCACCCGCTGACATCTGACATCTATGATCTTGTTTTGAGGAGGGTGGTTCGTCGATTCTTAGCCAGGGCCTTTCAGCGTCCGATCAGGGAAACTCAGTTTCCAGCGGCTCGTGTCGAAGGCTGAAAGGCCCTGAATGCGGCTACCCGGCGGCGCGAGAGAGTCGCACGCGGCCATTGACTCCCGTGACCGATATGCGCGCGCCGCCCGACCCGATGCGGGCGCGAAAGTTCTCGCGGCTGATTTTTCCGATCATCGTAACATTCGGCACATCGGCGTAAACTGAGCCGTTGCAGCCGCTGACTTCGAGATCGGCGTTAATCTCTTCATTGAAACGGATTTCGACTCCGCCGTTGATGCCGTTCACATCGATCCCTCGCTCGCCAAGCCTGGCTATGGTCACGACCACTCGCCCGTTGACTCCTGAGACATTGGCATATCCTGCGGCCTGGGCTACCTCGACGCTGCCGTTGATGCCGTCGAGACGCACCGACCCGTCGATTTCGCCCGCCTGCACTCTGCCGTTGATGCCGGAGGCGAGGAGTTCGATCTGTCGCGGAACTCGCAGTGTGATGCGCTGTCGCACTTCGCGGTTGCGGCCTCTGTAGCCATCGTGGTCTTTCTCGCCGCGAACTATCAGAGTATTGCCCTGATGTTCGACGATGATCTTTTGATATTGCAGATCGTCGCGGTTTCGCGCCGAGCGAAGTATGTGTACTTCGGCAATCGAAGAGCTGGAGGTTTCGATTTCGACCCCGCCGTTTATGCCGCGCAACTCGACGCGCGCCCCGGAGCCAAGCTCGTAGGTCTGACGGAACTCGTCTTTTTCAGGCAGATCGTCTTCCCATCTGCCGCGCTGCGCCGAAGCCTGAAACGACAAAGCCAGAAAAGCGATCAATGTGAAAGATATCGCAAACAGTTTCTTCATAATCGTCAGTCTCCCGGTTTGGTCAGTTGTCATTCGTCATTCGTCACTTGTCATTTGTTCTTTTTTCAAATGACAAAGGACTACGGGCAATTCTTCGTCGCAGCGCCCTTGATGATTCGGGCCGAACTGCTGAAGGAATCCAGCGTTATATGGGCCTGCCCGTCGCCGTAGCGACCGACCACCCGGCGATTGATCGGCCCCTGAAGCGCAGAGTCGAGCTTGAGCGGAAAAGCCGTCTCTATCTCGCCGCTGTAGGTCGTCAGCGAGGCAGTAAATCCCGGCGGGTCGGGTTGAATCTCCATCGTCACATCACCCGAAAGCGACTTCAATCTGTAGCGACCGCCTGCGCGCAGCAGGCCCCGGAAAACCACCTCGCCGCTCGTAGTCGCCGCGTCGACCTCTCCGCCGATGCCGGTCATCACAATCGAGCCGCTTACGGCCTGAAGCTCGACGCGGCCTTTGGCGCAATCGATTGTGATCTCGCCTGACACAGAATTCGCGCTGACTGCGCCGCCTACGTTTTGCGCCGTCACTCCGCCGCTGAAACTCGAAGCTTCGACCGCGCCGCTCACTCCCGTGATTTGAACTTCTCCGCTGAAACTGTTTGCCGAGAGGTTGCCTTTCACATCGCGGACAGTGATGCCGCCGTTGCGCGTTGCGACTTTGAGCGTTCCCGTCCGGCTCGCGGTGACATCGCCGTTGATGCTAGTGACAGAGACAGCCCCCTCGACATCGCTCACTTCGACTTCGCCGCGATGAATCTCGATGGACTCGATCTCAGCATATCGAGGCACGGAAACTTTCAGAGTGATTTCGCCGCCATAGCGGCCCGTAGCGATGGAAACTCTCGCGCGCGTCGAGTCGCCGGTTATCTGAACTTTCGCTCGTCCGCTGTCGTCAGTGGCCGTAGCTTCCACAGTGTCGCGGTCCCAGCCGGTAACGATTATCTGCCCGGCATTGTTGACGATTGAAACTTTGCCGCCGCGATCAAGCTTCACAGACGCTCGGCCTTCCGACTGAAGGGCAAAGAGCGACCCGGGCAGCGACGCGAAAGCGGCCAGCGCCGAAATCAAAACAGTTAGTGAGAATCTTCGAATCATCTTTTCAAATGGTCATTTGTCGTTCGTCACTGGTCATTTGCCTGTCGACTTTCGCGGCAAAGAGCGAAGGACAAATGACAAGATCAATCATTGGCCATCTCTCGCAGCACATCGACTTTTTTGGCGTAAGCGGCAAGCATGTACTGCGCGATTATCGGATCATGCGCGCCCTGCCGCACCGCCTTTTTAGTCTCTTCTATCGTGCGATCAATCGCCGCAAGCGCGTTCTCGAATCGAGCCATCACCGTCGGATCGATTTCAGGCCGGCGGCGATCCACCTCTTTCGACAGCATGGCGATTGCCGCAATGTACTTCTGTTCGGCCTCACGGATCAACTGCTCAGGCGTGGGGTTGGCCTTTCGCGCTGTGGAGCGATTGCCGCCCGTTGAAACAGGGGTCGGCTGCTTGTCAGGAACAGCAGGGCTTTCCGGCGCAGTCTTTTCGCCCGACTCGACGGCGCGCGATATTTCGGGGCCGCCGGTCGCCACTGGGCTGCTCACTGACGCGTTGCGCGAGTTCAGATAGCTCATCACCGCGACGGTCGCTGATACGGCCATCAGAACCAGAGCGGCTGTCGCAACGAGGCTCAGTCGCGGAGCGCCCGGCACGGCCATCCACGCTCGAATGCGATCAGCGAAGCTCGACCTCACTGGCGTTGCTGCTTTGATCCTCGATTCGACCCTGGCCCAGAGCGCGGGCGTGATTTCGATATCGCGCTGATAGCTTGCGTAAAGCTCCTGCTCGCGGCAGAGCGCATCATACTCATCGGCGCACGACCGGCACGCCGCAATGTGCGCCGAGACGGCGCGCGATTGTTTTTCGTCGAGTTCGCCGTCGAAGTGTTCTTCGATCAGCGAGAGGCAATCTTCACATTTCATAGCCCACCCCCAGGTAAGGGCTTATCCGCCTGCGCATCTCGGCCCGCGCGCGATGCAGATCAGTCTTGAGCTTGGGAATAGAGAAGCCCGTGATTTCGGCTATCTCTTCGTAGCTCCGCTGCTGAAAAATTTTCAACGTGAAAACCATGCGCTTATCTTCGTCCAGAGCGCCGAGAGCCGATTGAATGACTCCGCTCAACTCCTTGTTGAGCAGTCGGTCGTCAGGCGTCATTTCCGAATCGCTCATCATCGTCACCCTCTCGTCATCGATTTCGACGCGGTGGTCTTCGCGCGCCCGGTAGCGAAGAGATTCGCGGGCGACATTTTTGGCTATGCCGAACAACCACGTAGACAACTTGGTGTCGTCGCGCAGCGCGCCGAGGCTGCGATGAGCGCGCACGAATGTTTCCTGAGTCAAATCCTCGGCCAGTTCGCGCTGACCTACCATATCATAAATGAAGCTGATGATGGGACGGGCATAGCGGTCGAAGATCAGACGAAAGGCTTCATCGTCGCCGCGACGGGCGCGCTCTATGATCGCTGGAGTGTTCATCAAAGCCTCGGCGCGTCCGCTCGACCGACCTCTGAGACTCAGAGTCTCTATCATTGCTCCATCCCCAACCCGTCGAGTAAGTGGCCCGCGCTTGCAAAAGGTTGCAAAAAAATCGCCTTGCGCTCAACCCGTCGTCTGTACGAGAGGAGAAGACGACTCGTTTCAAAGATTTGAATGCGTCAATTCCTGCGCCCTTTCCAAAAAAATGGAACGTATCAGTGTTCTTGCGTGTATAAGTTGTCAACAGCGGCTCGATAGTCGGGACCAGGGGAGAAGGATTTATGAGTTCTGACCTTTCGCTCATACGCCTCGATGGCGTAACCAAGATATTCTACACTGACGAAATCGAAACCCACGCGCTGGCAGGCATACACATTGAAATAAAAAAGGGCGAGTTCATTTCCATAGCCGGGCCGTCGGGCTGCGGCAAATCGACGCTGCTCGCAATTGTCGGACTGCTCGATTCTCCGACCGCAGGCTCTTACTCCCTAGACGGCAAACAGGTCTCAGAGCTCCCGGCCACCGAGCGGGCGCGAATAAGAAACCGGGAGATAGGTTTCATCTTTCAAAGCTTCAACCTCATCGGCGACCTCAATGTTTTTGAAAACGTGGAACTGCCTCTGATCTATCGCGGCATGAGAGCCTCGCAGCGGAGAGAACTCGTTCAGGAAGCTCTCGAAATAGTCGGCATGGCTCATCGCGCCCGTCACCTTCCCTCCCAGCTTTCGGGCGGACAGCAGCAGAGAGTCGCCGTAGCGCGCGCAGTCGCCGGCGACCCGTTGATACTGCTTGCGGACGAGCCTACGGGTAACCTCGATTCGAAGAACGGCGAAGCGGTGATGGAGCTTCTCTGCGAGCTTCATCAGCGGGGCGCGACTATCTGTATGGTGACCCACGACACGCGCTACTCTCGCTTCGCCGGGCGGACTATCCACCTCTTCGATGGTCGCGTGGTTGAAGAGAAAGCGAAAGTGGCCTGACCGGGAATTTTCTCAAAGGCCCTCGAATCCTGCAGCGCGGTTTGACAAGCCGAGTTCCGCCCTTTACGGTTTACGTCTTATGGACAAGAGCCTCATCCGCGTAAGCAAATTCCTGAGCCTGGTGCTTCGTCACAAGCCGCAAACAATCGGGTTGACGCTCGAAGAAGGCGGATGGGCGAGCGTCGATGAACTGCTCGCGGCGGCCCCTCGCGCAGGCGTGCGATTGACCGATGAATTGTTGAAGCAGGTCGTCGAGCAAAACGACAAGAAGCGATTCGCTCTGAGCGAGGACGGGCGCAGGATCAGAGCGAGTCAGGGGCATTCCCTTTCAGTCGAGCTTGGCCTTGAGCCGTCCGTCCCGCCTGAGTTTCTTTATCACGGCACGGCAACGCGATTCATTGAATCGATCAGAGAGCGAGGGCTCATCAGCGGTTCCCGCCGTCACGTTCATCTGTCGAAAGACGAACCGGCGGCTGTTGCAGTCGGAAAGCGGCATGGAGAGCCGGTGGTTTTAATCGTCCGGTCCGGGCGCATGCGCGAGCAGGGATTGGAGTTTTTTCTTTCCGACAACGGCGTGTGGCTGACCGAAAGCGTGCCTGCCGAGTTCATCCTTTTTCCTGAGAGGACGACTTGATTATAAACTTCGAAGAGATTCGCCGGTTCATTCCGCACTACGTATTCAACGAGTACGGCCAGCTTACGGGCAATTACGTTCATTACGATCAGATAGTCTGCGAGGCGGAAAACGGGCGCATTCGAATCTGGCTCAACCAGGAAGCCTGCGACCTTGAGGACGCCGAACGTCTCATCTGCGATTATGATGAAGCGATGCTGAAGGGGCAAAAGTGACCTCCGACTGAAAGCCGAGCGCATCGATCACTCGTTTGCTCGATTGAGTTCTTGCAGTGGGACTCTCG
>CAZPQE010000119.1:13251-14731 GCA_964588615.1 uncultured Clostridia bacterium
TCCTGCGAAGGATTCGATTCTCCGATATCGCGGATTTCTTCGACCGGAGTTTGACCGCAGAGAGACGAGAGCGTCCAGTTGCCGAGCAACGCGCCGTTTGCTCCCATAGCCATAGCGATGGCAAGCAGCGCGGCAGCGACAAAGCCCGCGAGTTCCTTCTTTCTCTGGATGTCTTTCGGCATGGCTTCGACCTGCATTTCTGTCCGGCACAAGTCGGGATGAGGCGACGATGCCTGACAACGATTTGAAACTCGACACAGGTAAATACGCGCAGGGGGAAGGAGCGAGTGCAGAGAGGCGATTCAGCCGCGATCTGACGGTCGCGGCTGAATCGTTTCAAGCGGGTTATTCGGATTTGGTCATCTCGTCTTTCGATTCCTTAGCGAGCCACTTGTAGCCGTCGGCGGTCCACTCGGCCACATCCTTGCCGTCGAAGCGGGCAACGACATCGAAGCCCTTCTGTTGTTTGGTCGCGCTTCCGCCGTGCGCCGCCTGCCACATGCCGAACCATTTGGCGAGGGAGCGTTCGCGCAATCCGGGCGGCGAAGACATCCACGACTGATTGACATTGACTATGAGCTTGTTGCCGTCGGTTTCGTGGTTATCGACGCGGGCGTCGAATCGGATGAACTTATCGATCTCGTCGCTGGTGACGCTGCCTTCGGGGAAGACTGCAGCCGGGCCGCCAGCCGCCGAATGGCTCCCGCAGCCGACCATCGCCAGGGATGCAAACAGAATCAGAAGAAGCGCGGCGTTTTCGGCGATAAAGGCTCTGCGACTTTCTGCAAAAGTTTTATTCATCTGTTCCTCTCGAAAATGAACTCGCGCACGGATAGTCGCGCGGTTTGGCAGATGCTCATTATCTTGATCGGGCCAGCGCGCGTCAAACGCTGCGGGCATATTCACAAACACGCCGGTTTCATCCCCGGCCTTCTTGCTTTATAATCTCCCGGTCTGTGTCGCCGGGGTGGTGGAATGGCAGACACAGGGGACTTAAAATCCCCTGGCCCAAAAGGCCGTGCGGGTTCGAATCCCGCCCTCGGCATAACTCGAAAAGCCTATGCGCTTTTTATTACTCTTTCGCTCGCCCTTCCAATGACCAATCGCTTTCGCATAACGATCATCGCTCTCTCGATCACAGCCCTCGCGCTCGCGGGGTTCATCTTCATCCGCAACCTCATAGATTTTCCGGTCTACTACGAGGCAGGCCAATCGCTCATCAATGGAAGATCGGACCTCTACTCGTCGGACTTCGCTCGCGGAAGGCTGATGGATTATCGCTATCCGCCATTTTTCCTCATCGCGTTTTATCCGCTGTGGCTGCTTCCTTACTCCGTCTCCGCTTTCCTCTGGCACATCTTTTCAGTTCTTGAAATCATTGCGTGCGTCTTCTTTCTTCACCGACTGTCGAAGCCTTCACCGGAAGTATGGATGATCGCGCTGCTGTCAGCCGCTCAGTATTTCGTGATGGCTCTCCACT
>CAZPQE010000120.1:0-14720 GCA_964588615.1 uncultured Clostridia bacterium
CACAGATAAAGACAGGCTCCTGGTCAATATCGAGTCTCACTTTCAATCACACCCCATGTCAGAGGCATCTGAGTACGAAGGTTTGACTCCGTCGCTCATTGCGTGTTAGCTTCCTCGTTCTCGAAGTTCTTTTCAATTCAAGTACGACTCAGGGTGCCCCTTCAAAGGGGAGAATAGGGAAGCGGGTGAGATTCCCGCACGGTCGCGCCACTGTGATGATACTCGAAGTCGCTGACCTTTCAGGCCACTGCTCGAACGGGAAGGCAGTCAGCGGCAGGACGCTTGCGTCCGCGAGTCTAAGTCAGGAGACCTGCCCTCGGTCGCAGCCGACCGTCCTTCGCGTGAGGGGACAGGACGCGCGAGCCTTCTCTCAAAAGCTCCTGCCTGACCACTAAGGACATCGGCAGGAGTTTTTGTTTTGAAGCCGGGTTTTTTAACATCTCTCACAAAACGCGCGCCAGTTTCCCTCTGCGCCATCGCGCTGATGGCCCTCTCCTGTCAGACCGCGAGACCAACCGCGCAACCTCAACGGGTCATCACCGACGAACTTGGCCGGACGATTTCCGTAGGGCTCGACCCTCGACGAATAGTTTCTCTTGCTCCCTCGATCACCGAAACGCTTTTCGCCCTCGGAGCGGGCGACCGCATCGTCGGCGTTACTACCTACTGCGATTATCCGCCGGAAGCCGCGCAGAAAGATAAAGTAGGCGACACGCTCAGGCCAAGCGTAGAAAAAATCATCGCGCTCAAGCCCGACCTCGCCATCATTTCAACATCGAGCCAGCTTGAAAGCTATCTTCAAAAACTCGAAGAAGTCGGCATCCCCGTCTACATCAACAACCCACGCAACATCGATGAGGCGATTTCTTCGATTGAAAAAATCGGCGAACTCGCAGGCGCCGGGTCGCAGGGACGCGAACTTGCCGCAAGCCTGAGAGCGAGAGTCGCGGCTGTGCGCGCAGGCGCGGCAACAGAAAAGAAGCCGGTGCTGTTCTTACTCGGAACCGACCCGCTCATTGTTCCGGGCGGCTCGACATTCATAAACGACATGATAGAAAAAGCCGGAGGCCAATCGATCTCATCCGACCTCAAAGCCGATTATCCGCAGTTCAGCCCTGAGACAGCCGTTGCCCGCGCGCCCCAGGTGATTTTCCTTCAGGCAGGCGAAAGCGAATTGCCCACTGCCCTCAAACAGACTCCTGCAGCCGAAAGCGGGCGAGTGTATCGAATCGATGACGCCCTTCTGCTCAGGCCCGGCCCGCGCATAGTCGATGGCCTTGAGCAGATGGCTCGAAAGATTCTTCAGTGAGACGAAAATGATAGCGACGACTCACAAAGCATCGATTAGCGCAGGACGCGAGCGGCTGACCTGGCAGAGGATGGCGCGGACGCTGGCCGTGTTACTTGCAGTCGTCTTTGTGCTGGCCGTCGTTGCGATGATGTTCGGGAGCGAGCGTATAGGCGCGCTTGCGATATTGAAGATCATCGCTGCGGAAATCACAGGCGGCGATGCTGATGTCGTGCCTGAGATAAAAATCATCATCGCTCAGATAAGATTGCCGCGAGTGCTGATGGCCATCGTCGTCGGAGCCGCGCTTTCTGTGGCGGGCTCGGCTTATCAGGCTTTGCTGCGCAATCCGCTCGCAGACCCTTACATACTCGGCGTCTCGACCGGCGCTGCTGTTGGCGCGATATCGGCGACCGTCTTTGCCGAATCGTTTCCCATCGGCAGACCGCTTGCCGCATTCATCGGAGCGACGCTCACTATTCTGTTCGTCTACCTGCTCGGTCAGGGACGAAGGGCTTCGACCGAGAGGCTCATACTCGCCGGGATAATCACGAACACCTTTTTGTCTTCGGTCGTGATTTTTCTGATAACCGCCGCGTCAGGCTCGCGGATGCAGAGCGTTTTTTCATGGCTCATCGGAGACCTGGGCGGGGATAGGAAACTTCTGCCGATGGTTGCGGTTTTCATCGCCGCAGGCATCTTTATCATTTACGTCAACGCCCGGAGCCTCAACCTGATGATGACCGGCGAAGATGAAGCGCGCGCTCTCGGAGTCGAAGTCGCGCGGGTCAAGATGATGGTCTATCTGGCTTCATCTTTAATCACTGGCGCGGCAGTGGCGGTGAGCGGGGTGATCGGTTTCGTCGGCCTGGTGATTCCGCATGCTGTGCGGCTTGCGTCAGGGAGCGACAATCGCCTTGTCATTCCCGCGTCCGCTCTTGTGGGGGCGGCTTTCCTGCTCGTCGCCGACACGACGGCGCGAACGATAATTGCTCCGCGAGAACTGCATATTGGAGTCGTCACCGCGCTTGTCGGAGCACCCGCGTTCGTTTATCTGCTCAGGCGAGCGAGTTGAAACGATGCTCGAAGTGAGAGAAATAAAATTCGACTACCGCGAGCCTGCGCTCAAGGGAATCACTCTGAGCGCGCGAAGCGGCGAGTTGATGGCGGTGCTCGGGCCGAACGGCGCGGGCAAGAGTACGCTGTTGAAAATCATACTCGGCATGCTCAAGCCTTCGAGCGGCAAAGTGATATTCGACGGAGAAGATATCTCCAGAATGAAGCGCCGACACCTGGCGCGTCTCATCGGTTATGTGCCGCAATCGGCAACCGCGCGTTTTCCGTTGACGGCGATGGAGTATGTGCTGCAGGGCCGTTACGCGCAGGGAAGGATACTCGGCTTTGAAAGCGACGAAGACGTTGAAGAGGCTCGTCGGGCGATGGAGATGACTGATTCGATTGATTTCGCCTGCCGCAATATCGGCGAGCTTTCGGGAGGCGAGCGTCAGAGGGTGATGCTGGCGCGCGCTCTGGCTGCAAGGCCGAAACTTCTTCTGCTCGACGAGCCTGTCGCCAACCTCGACATCGCTCATCAGATCAGCATGTTCGAAATGGTTCGGCGCCTGACTTCGAGCCGGGAGTTGAGCGCGATAGTCGTGACTCACGAATTGAACCTCGCGGCGGAGTTCGCTTCCTCGGCGCTGATGATGAAATCGGGCGAAGGCCGCGCTTTCGGAGTTATTGAAGAAGTGATGACTGAATCCATTCTGCGCGATGTGTTCGGAGCCGATGTGCTGGTAGATAAAAATCCTGTCACCGGCTCTCCGCGCATAACGCTGCTGTCGAGGCAGGCGACGGCGCGAAACTTTTTTGACAGCGAGTCGACAACCGCGTCGACTTTGTAATTGACAACCCTGATCGAACTGGCGGGGAAGGCGGTGAAAATCCGCCACTGTCCCGCAACTGTGATGCGCAACGAAACCGACTGACGGGCCACTGCCCCAACGAGCGGGAAGGCGTCGGCGTAGGCGTCTGAGATGAGACCTCAGAGAGGCGCAGAGTCAGGAGACCCGCAGTTCGATCACACAGAAAACTCTTTCGAGGAAAGGAGCCATTTATGCAGTCTTTCAACCCATCAGGCCTGAAACTACTCCTGCGGATTCTCTCTTCAGTCCGTTCGCTTCTTACGCTTGCGATGATCGCATCGCTCGGTCTCACGTGCCTTGCATCGGCGAGCGGCACGGTCGAAGGGAGCGTATCGGATCCGCAGGGCGCAAAAATAGCCAACGCGCGCGTGACTCTGCGCAACCGGGCCGGAGCCGTAGTTTATGAATCTCGCGCCGACGGTGAGGGCCATTTCGTCTTTCCCTCCGTCGCTGAAGGCGAGTATTCTGTTGCGGTCGAAGCATCGGGTTTTTCGCAATCAGAGAAAAAGTCCATCGACGTCAGGGCTGGAAGAAAAGAAAAGGTCTCGATCTCGCTCGAAGTCGCAGCCGTTTCGGATTACATAGTCGTCACTCCGACTCGAACCGAAACTTCGGTCGATGTCATCGGCGGAGCCGTGCGTGTGATCGAAAGCGGAGACTTTCAGCGGGCATCGCAATCGATCATATCCGAACCGCTGCGCCTCGTGCCGGGGCTTTCAGTCGTTCAGACAAGCGGGCGAGGAGGCATCACTTCCATTTTCATTCGCGGCGTTGAATCCGATTACAACAAAGTCCTGATCGATGGAGCGCCGGTCAACTCTGCCGGGGGAGCGTTCGATTTCGCTTTTCTCACCCCTGAAAACCTTGAGCGAATCGAGGTCGTTCGCGGCCCGCGCAGCGCGCTCTTCGGATCGGATGCCATGACAGGAGTCGTTCAACTGGTCACGCGCAGAGGCTCGACTTCGGTTCCTGAGATGGCGCTTTCAGGCGAGGGCGGCAGCTTCGATTTTCACCGCGAGACGGCGCGTCTTTCGGGGCTTTATCGATGGTTCGATTACTCGACCAGCTTCGGATTTCAGTCGACAGACAGCCGCATCGAGAACAATGATTTCATCAACCGTTCGGCCTCGGCCAATCTCGGATTTCGTTTCTCGCCTCGGGCCGATCTTCGCGTCACTTCGCGGTTTGATGACAATGACCTCGGAGTGCCCGGCCCGACCGCTGCGTTGTTTGCCGACCCGGATCAGAGGCAAAACCACAAAGACCTTGCGCTTGCTGCCGCTTTCGATTTGAAAACGACATCGCGCTGGTATCAGACCGCCAGAGGCATTTACTCTGAATTCGACACTCTCAGCTTCGACCCGGCGGCGCAGGATTTGACCAAACCTGATCGTCCGCTGCTGCCTCCGCTTTCGTTCGGACCCGACTTCGCCTTCTCTTTCCGCGAACACCAGAAGCGAGCAGGGATTCACTACCAATCCGTTTACGCTTTCAACGCAAGCAACGTCATCACTGCCGGAGTCGACTTCGAACATGAATCGGCAGTGTTTACCGACGACTTCAGCCGCGTCGCTCCCACGCGAAACAACCTCGGAATTTATGTTCAGGATCAGGCGTCTTGGAAAGACCGTTTGTTTGTGACCGCAGGAGTTCGCATAGAGCGAAACTCAGCCCAAGTGCCCGACGATCTTCGCGCCGCTCTCGCTTCGCTCGGATCGACAGCGCCACCGGGTGATGTCGGGTTCGGAGTCACAGCCAATCCAAACATCGCTGTCACTGTGGTGGCTCGACAGAATCAGGACAGTTCGCGGCTGGGAGTGACGCGACTGCGGGCAAGTTTCGGCACGGGGATCAAGGAACCTTCGCTGACGGAAGCCTTCAGCCCCAGCACTTTCTTTCTAGGCAATCCCGACCTCGACCCGGAGCGGGCCATCAGCTTCGATGTCGGCGCGTCGCAGGAATTCTTTGGGCGACGAGGAAGCGTTGAGGTGAATTACTTCGACAATCGCTTTCGAGACCAGATCATCTACACATTCGATCCGGCGACGTTCGGCCCCATCAGGCTTGCGGACGGAAGGCTGACCAACTTCATCAACCTCGACCGGGCAAGCGCGCGCGGAGTGGAAGTGATCACAGCGGCAAGGCCCGCTATCAAGTTGAGCCTCAGAGGCAGCTACACTTTCCTGCGCTCGCGCGTTGATCGCGCAGCCGCTCTGGGCGGGCGCGAAGTCGGCCAGCCCCTGCTTCGCCGTCCTCGTCACTCAGGGTCCTTCGAAATAGCGTGGGTCGATGAGCGATTCGATGCGACCCTTGATGGGTTGCTTGTAGGCCGTCGGCGCGATATCGATCCGGTATTCGGCGCGCGGTTCGATTCAAACAATCAGCCGATCTTCAACGATGGCTACGCGAAGATCAACGCTTCAGGCTCGTACCGCGTCAATCGATATCTCACGGCTTTCGCGCGGATCGAGAACCTGTTCAACGATGATTATCAGGAAGTGCTCGGATACCCGGCTTATCGTTTGAATTTCAGCGCGGGACTGCGAGTGCGGATCGGCGGAGGGAAATAAGATTTGTGGAGTGAAGCGTGAAAGCCTCATTCTTTCATGCTTCTCTCGTTCTTCTAAAAGCGTGTCTGCAAACTGAGAGACATATCAGTAGCCCGAGCGTGAGCAAGGGCTTGAGTGTCACAAGCAGGCACTCCCTGACGGTCGGGCTACTGACACAGCCGCCGCTTCCAGAGTTGGCATACACGCTCTAAGGCTTCTTTTCCGCTTCGACTGCGCTTCGAACAGGGATGGAATAGCCGTCGTTGCTGGACTTCGAGACGCCGAGTTTCTTGAGCATCGTTGCTGAAGGCAGGCCGGTTTCGCGGAGCGAGTTTTGAGATTGAAACTGTTTGACCGCCTGAACCGTCGCCTCATCATACTGACCGGTCGCTTCTCCCTGATAGTAGCCGAGCTTGCTGAGAGCGGTCTGAATTTCCGAGACTCGTTCGGCTGGAATGCCTGCGGGGGTTCGCGGAGCCGAAGCCACCAGGTTGTCGGACGAACGGCGGCTGCGGCGGCCTCGACGGGCGTGGCGACCCCGGCTGCGGGATGATTTCTTTTTAGAGATTTTTTTGGAGCGTGCCTGAACGGTTTTTTTCGACGAGCGCGATTTTTTCGCATAAGTCGAATCGACGCTGACCCAGCCCACAAGAGCGATGAGAGCTATCAGGCAGATGATTTTCCTTTTCATAAAAAGACCTGATGGTTCGTTTTAATGATTTTGATTTCGGAGGCAATCTCCGGCTGCCATTATATCATCCGTGGCAGCGATGGCAAACCGGGCAGAGAATCTTGACAATGAAAGCGACGGGCCGATATATTTTCCCGGCCTGTTGAAAGATAATTCAACGAGCAATAGTTTTGAAAACGGTTTTCTTGCCGGGTCGTCTAATGGTAGGACAGCAGACTCTGGATCTGCCTATCGGGGTTCGACTCCCTGCCCGGCAGTTTATTTTTCGAATCAGGTTGCGATTCCTGTGTGGGCGAATCTCCGCTTATTTCCTCTGTCACTTTTCAGATTTCATCCCAGGCGCTCCTTTTCAAAAGCGTCAGAGAAGATCTTGAGTTGCGCGCGCGCGATTTCCCCGGTTCGCTCTCCAATTCGCGGTGCGGCTCGAACGAAAGACATCCAGAACGATGTCTGAGAATATCCGATCGCTGTCGGCTTCATATTGCGAGAACATGGCGCGAATATCAATCAGATCTTTCGCTCGAACGAACTCCAGCGCGCGAATCCGGTTCAGGTAAGGCGTGATTTTTACTTCGACCGCAGCCATGCGTCCGCAATTCTTTCATGTTCATTAGTAATGGACAAACTGAAAATATGGACAGGAAAATCAACATGGCCTGAACATGGTCAGGAAGTCACTCCAGGATGGCAGGCTGGAGATATGTGAATCGGGGTTCGAATAAAATCAGGAGATCACGGGGGGCGAAGAATCGCCTTTCATTTTCTTCTGCGACCTTCTATTCTCCCGCAAGAGTGGCCCGATGTAGTATCGCTTCCGGCATCGCATCGAGGAACCGCGAAACGCCTCCATACGAGCCTGTTGCTGTGGTTTCGTAAGAACTCGCGGGGCTGATGAAATAAAGATGTTGCTTCGCCCGCGTCGCCGCCACATACAGCAATCGCCTCTCTTCCTCCATATCCTCAAACGCATCATAAGCTCGCGATGACGGGAACCACCCATCCACCATCCAGATGATGAACAGCGCGCTCCATTCAAGCCCCTTGGCCGAATGCACCGTCGAGAGCGTGACGAACCCCTGACCGCGCGCCTGCGATTCGGCCAGTGCCGTCTCCACCGGATCGAGCGCAACATCGGCCAGCAACTCCTCCGTGCTCTTGTATCGCTTCGCAATCGAAATCAAATGATCCATCTCCCGCTGCCTTCGCGGATGATCGTCGTAGGTCGCCTGGAGAATCGGGCGATAAAAACGCTCGACCGAGGAAAGCTGCGCGCGCACGGTCTTGTGCTCGACTACGCTCCCAAGCACATGCGCCAGACGAACGAGTTGATCCTTGTAGCTTGCCCTGGCCGGGAACCGTTTCAACTTCTTAAACAATCCTTCACGAGCGCGAGGGGTGCGGAACTCTTTTTCCTCGACGCTGAGATAATCGAGAATCTGTTCTGCCGTAGCCTCGCCGATATGGTCGAGGAGTTTGAGCATGCGGAACCACGAGATGGTGTCTGATGGATTTACTGCCACCCGCAGGAAAGAGAGCGCGTCCTTGATGTGCGCCGATTCAGCGAACTTGATCCCGCCGAACTTGCGAAAGGGGATCGCGTGCCTGCCCATCTCGATTTCGAGATCGAACGAATGAGACCCGGCGCGAAACAAAACGGCCATCTCATTAAAGGGAACGCCTTCTTCGCGCAATTCCTCTATGCGCTGCACGATGAAGCGCGACTGCTCGTTTTCGTCGCTTGATTCCACAAGCACAGGAAGCGGTCCGGCAGTCATCCGCGAGAACAACTGCTTGGCATAACCTTCGCTCGCTTCGCCGATTATGGTGTTCGCCAGATCGAGTATCGGCTGGGCGCTGCGGAAATTCTCTTCGAGCTTTATCACTCTTGCCGCAGGGAATAGCTCAGGGAACTCAAGCATATTCCTGAAGCTCGCGCCGCGAAACGAATAGATCGCCTGACATTCATCTCCCACAACGGCAACATTATCGTGCGAGGATGCCATCAGCCGCACGATCCGCGCCTGAAGCCGGTTAGTGTCCTGATACTCGTCGACCATGATGTAGCGATACTGATTTGAAAGTTTCAATCGGAGTTCTTCGCTCGCTTCCAACGCCTCGACGAGTCGCGTGAGCAGGTCGTCGTAAGTCAGCAGGTGTCGCTCGCGCTTGTACTGCTCGAATGCCTTGAAAAGGTTTTCCAAATCGTCGGTTGCATGAAAAAACTGCGGGTAATGCTGACGGACGACTTCTTCGATTGAAAGCAGTTTATTGGCCGCCATGCTGAAGATTGCGCTGATAGTGCGCTTGCGGGGGAAGTTGCGGTCTCTGGTCGTAAGCCCCGCCTGACGGCGCACCAGGTCTATCAGGTCTTCGGTGTCGCTCTGGTCGAAGACGGTGAACATGCGATGAACCCCGGAAAGATCAGAGTGACGGCGCAAAGTGGAGTGAGCCATCGAATGAAATGTGCCGCCTGACACTCGCTGGCATCGTTCATCTGCAAGCGAAGCGGCGCGAGCGAGCATGCTCTGAGCCGCCCGCCGCGTGAAAGTCAGAAGCGAAACGGATTCAGGTCGAACGCCTGTTTCGATGAGTCGCGCGACTCGATAGACCAGCGTGCGCGTTTTGCCCGTCCCCGCGCCTGCGACTATCAGAAGCGGGCCGTCAAGCGTCGTTACTGCCTCGTACTGAGCCTGGTTAAGCTCTTTCTCATAATCGATCCGGGGAGCGCGTTGCGCGGTGGGTTTCAGAACCAGTTTTGTTTTGACGGGGACGGAAATTTTGTCCGCCTCAAGGTCTCGCTTGAGAGAGCCAATAGCCGCAGCCAGTTCTTTGATGGTTTGATAACGCTGCTTAGGCTCTTTGGCCAGAGCCTTCGCCAGAACAGGGTGAAGGGCGCGCGGCAAATCCGATTTGACGGCGTGCGGCGGCTTAGGCTCATCGTGAAGTATGGAGTGCATCGTGTCGATGTCGTTTCCGCCAGCGAAAGGAGACAAGCCCGTCAGCATTTCGTAGAGCACCACTCCGAAAGAGAAGATGTCGCTTCTCGGATCGATGCGCCGACCGAGGAGTTGTTCAGGCGACATATATTTAACTGTACCCATAATCGCGCCTGAGCGGGTTGTCACCTGAATGATGGTTTTTTCGGCGCTGTCGGCCTGAGCAGCGCGCTTTCGCTCGACGAGTTTTGCAAGGCCGAAGTCTAAAATCTTCGCAAAGCCGTCGCGGCTTATCATCAGGTTTTCAGGCTTGAGGTCGCGGTGAACTATTCCATGCTCATGCGCTTTTGCGAGGCCCTGAGCGATTTGAACAGCGATGTCTAAAGCGTCAGTGACGGTTATGGAGCGCGACTTGATTTTCTGCCTCAGGGTTTCGCCTTCGATGTACTCCATCGCCATGAACGGTTTTCCTTCGTGGTCACCGATTTCATAGACGGTGAGGATGTGCGGATGATTGAGCGCGGAGGCTGCGCGCGCTTCCTGAAGGAATCGGCGTCGGCGGTCTTCGTGAGCGAGAGCCTCGGGCGGAAGGACTTTCACGGCAACGATGCGATTGAGCTTTTCGTCGCGCGCTTTGTAGACCGCTCCCATGCCGCCCGCGCCTATCGGTTCGATGACCCGATAGTGTGCTATGGCGACGCCTCTGGCTATAAACTCTTTTGCGAGCGCCTGACTCATCGATGCCCATAAGTTTATCAGGTATGAGGCATTCAAAACATCAGCCAATGGTTGATCGGCTCGCCAACGCGACTCAACGGCTTGCCGGGCAGAACTTCGTCAGTAATCGCTCTACGCCCTCTCATCGCTTTTCGATTCTGTAGAGATGCGTTCTGGTGCGCAGAAAAAAAGACCTGCCCGCGATGGCCGGAGATGCCAGAAAGCCCTCGTCAAGCTGATTTTCGGCCAACTGTTCGAATACTCTTCCCGGACGGATCACCGTCGTTTTGCCGTCTTCGCTGAAAAACCATAAGCGTCCGTCTGCGTACACAGGCGAAGCCGAATACTCGCCCCCGATCCGCTTCTGCCATACAAGCTCTCCAGTCTTTGCCTCGACGCAACTGGCTATTCCGGCATCGCTGATAAGATAAATCAAATCATCGATCAGGAGTATCGAAGGTTTGTTCGACACTCCCCGCTTCATTCTCCAGGCTATGTGCGTGTCCGTAATCAACCCGTTGCCGCCCGCTCGCACGGCGAGAAGCTGGCCTGTCGAAAATCCTGTCGGAAAGAAAATCATTCCGTGACCGATCACGGGCCGAGTGCTGGCCGAGTGCTGTTCGCGCTCTTCAACTCTCCATAGCTCTTTGCCGTTGAGCGGGTCGTAAGAGTAAGCGGCCTTCGCGCCAAGACTGATCAACTCAAGCCTGCCGTTGATTGTGGCAATGTGCGGCGTGGAGAACGCCTTGCGAAAGTCTCCATCGGCTGCGGGCTTTCCGTTTGAGTCGAGGTCCTGAAAATCTATTGACCTTCTGGTCATCCACACCGTTCTGCCGGTGCGCTTGTCGAGGGCGATGACGAACTGATGATCGCTGCCGTCGAAGTTCATGATGAGCAGGTTTCGAAAGATGATGGGAGACGATCCGGCCCCGCGAAAATGATTGCACTCGATATCGCGCCGCTGCCATAGGACTTTGAAACTCTTTGTGTCGATGCAGGCCGTGCCGGCAGAGCCGAAGGTGAGGTAGACGCGCCCGGCTTCGATCACCGCCGTGGGCGAAGCGTAGGTGTTGAACGGATGGGCGTACTGAGGCTGGGCCACGTCGAACAATTTCATGTCGCGAAGGATGCGGCCCGTTTCTCTATCGATGCACAGTGCGAAGAGACGGCGGCCATCGGCAGAAGCGGTAGTCAGCCATATCTGATTGCCGTAGACAACCGGCGAAGACCAGCCCCGATCGTGAATCGCTGTTTTCCAGATGACGTTGTTGGTCTCGCTCCACTCCAGCGGAAGATTGCGGGCAGAGGAGTGACCATCTCCCTGAGGCCCGCGAAACTGCGGCCAGTTCTCGGCGGACAGCGCCATCATGGGGTTGAATGCGAGAAGCAGCGCAACTATGATCCTGAGCATTCTGATTTCACCTGTGTGGGATTCGATCCTTTTCACCTCGCCGCCAGAAAGACAGGCTCATCTTAATCAGGAGGAGGGTGTTTTGCAATCGCGTTTATTTTGTGAGCGCATTTGCCCTGGCGATCTGTCGCTGTGAATGCCTGAATCGCGCGACTGCTCTCACCTCTCCTGCGAGAGTGGCCGTCGATTCAGCTGCCACTTGATGCGGGTGTAGGCAATGCGGAATCCGTTGCGCTCGGCGTTTCGCTGCGACCCGCTTCCCGGCTGGGCGCACATCATAGCAAGGTCGCACCCCCGGCTGGCAGCGTAACGCAGGCGGCTGTCGAGCAGCGCGAGTTGCGCGCCCTGCTTTCGATGCTCCGGGATGGTGCTCGCTCCGGCAAGCAAAGCCACGCCGCTGTGAATCATCATCGCGCCTGCGGCTGCGGCTCGCCCATCGATTTCGGCCAGAAATGAAAGCGCGCCCGCTCGCTTCGCTGTGATCTGCATCAAATCCTCGATCCCTTCAGCAAACTCCGTAAGTTCGCTCCATCCTTTCGTCGCCGTCCGGGCCCACAAGTCCTGTTGATCCTCTCCGACCATTCTAACGCGAATCTTTTCGCTTGCTGATGATGGAAGTTCGCCTGAGAGAGGGCGAAACATCACGCTTGTAAATTCCACGGGCTGATAGCCCCGTTCGTTGAGCAGAGCTATCGCCGCAGGATCGGCCAGAGGGCTGACTTCATGAAAGACGGGCGCGTGGCGAGAGCGGTAAAACTCTTCGATCATTTCCATATCTGCGGGCGTGACCGATTGGAAGAGGCCGAGGCCGAAGGTTTGTGTCAGAGGTGATTTCACTCCGTCATACATGGCGCGAGCGCCCGCCGCTTCTATCCACTGCGCGCCGCTCTTTGGATAAAGCCTGGCTCTACCTTCGACGAACTCGGCATTGCTCAACATCTCGGCACTTTCGAGCCGGCGCGAAAGATCGAGATCAGCGAAAGGGAAAAGCGATTTGTCTTTGACGCTCATACCCTCATTTTTTTTCATGGTCGAAACCAAAATGCAATCTCGATCCGACCCAACGAAACTAATCGCCGAACTTTCTGCGCCACCCTTCCTGCGAGTGTTTTCCGTGCCAAATCGCCGATGTTGTAATAGACTGCTCTGAAAAATTATGAAGCGGGGGAGCTTTGAAATGATCAGAATGAATGCAAGACGATTGCTGCTGATTGCGTTTATGCTGCTAGTGGTCGCGGCTGTGGCTCGCGGACAAACCGTAGCGCGCCCTGAGCACCCGCGCCCGGATTTCGTCCGGGCCGACTGGCAGACGCTCAACGGGCCATGGGAGTTCGAATTCGACGATCAGAATCGGGGACTCGCCGAGCGATGGCAGGCGGGCGGCAAAAAGTTCTCTAAAACGATCCTCGTTCCTTATGCCTTCCAGAGCAGGTTGAGCGGAATCGGCGACACTTCGTTTCACGATGTGGTCTGGTATCGACGTGCCTTTCGCGTTCCCGACAATTTCAAAGACAGACGAGCGCTGCTCAACTTCGGCGCGATCGATTACGAAGCCACCGTCTGGGTAAATGGCGAGAGGGCGGGAGACCATCGCGGCGGGCACGTCGGCTTCTCGCTCGACATCACCGATCACCTCCGGTCGGGAGAGAACACTCTCGTGGTGCGCGTCTGGGACCCTTCGACCGATCGCTCCATCCCTCGCGGCAAACAGTTCTGGGAACCCCGTTCCCGCGCTATCTGGTACACCAGCACAACAGGCATCTGGCAGCCCGTATGGATGGAAGGCGTCAACCAGACTCACATCAAGAGGCTGCGCGTCACCCCCGACATAGACGATTCGAAGGTCAGCATCGAAGCGATACTCAGCCAGCCTCTACCCGGCCTCAGATTGCGAACCACCATCAAGTTCAACGGTTCGATACAGGCTCAATCCGAAATGCCCGCCTCCGATGCGCGCCCGATGGCTATACTCAAGCTCGACAATCAGCAGCTATGGTCGCCTGAAAGACCGAACCTCTATGACCTGACGGTGGAGTTGATAGCCGGAGACAAGACAGTAGATCGCGTCGAGAGCTACCTGGGCCAGCGCAAGGTGAGCGTGCATAACGATATGGTCTACCTCAACAACGCGCCTTACTACCTGAGAATGGTTCTGGATCAGGGGTACTGGCCTGATTCCATTCTCACGCCTCCGTCGGATGAGGCCATGCAGCACGACATAAAGATGACGAAGGCATTCGGGTTCAACGGCGCGCGCAAACATCAGAAGGTGGAAGACCCGCGATGGCTCTACTGGTGCGACCGCCTCGGTCTGCTGGTGTGGGGCGAGATGGCCAACGCTTACAACGTCTATCACGATGATTACGTCGCGCGCTTCATCGATGAATGGCAGCAGGCGGTCTGGCGCGATTACAACCACCCTTCGATCATCGCCTGGACTCCGATAAACGAAAGCTGGGGCATAACAAGAGTCCTGACCGACCCTCGACAACAATCGCACGCTAAGACTCTCTACTACCTGACGCGCTCGCTCGATTCGACCCGCCTGGTGCAGGACAATGACGGCTGGGAACACACCGACGCGACCGATCTCTTCGGCATACATGACTACGCCAAAACCGGAGACCTTCTGGCAGAAAAGTACAAAAGGCTGGAAACCGACCGCTCGCAGATACCGCGCGCGGGGCGCGAGCCTCTGGCGATGGGATTCAAGTACAACGGCACTCCCATAATCATGAGCGAATTCGGCGGCATCTCTTATCGCGTCGGCCAACAGAAAGCCGACAACGAGTGGGGCTATTCGGGAATCGAGCCGACAAAAGAAGCATTCCTCGTCCGCCTCGACGGGCTGGTCAGGGCTTTGAGAGCCAACAAGGCGATAGCCGGGTATTGCTACACTCAGCTTACCGATGTCGAGCAGGAGATAAACGGACTGATGACCTGCGACCGCAAGCCGAAGGCCGATCCTGCGGTGTTTGCGAAAATATTCGGTCAGTAGGCGCTGACCCTATCAGCCTGATCTTCTGACGAGGAGAAACCGGAATCAGGTTTTTGCCGGCTTCGAAACGTCGTTCGAGGATGTCAGACGCGCAGCAGGTCACGGCTGTCGATATGGGAATCTTTCGCGCTTCACCGCTATCGATCTATCGATGGGTGCGATTTAAAGTGCGACACAAAATTAGGCCGCTGCTTGACGAACTCGC
>CAZPQE010000121.1:0-14718 GCA_964588615.1 uncultured Clostridia bacterium
TATGTCATTGCCCGTTGTGAGTTGCGCGGCGTCGCCGCCTGCGGTCGAGACTTTCCAGACGTGACGGCGGTCAATGTCCCCTGCGTTTGTCGCGTAGTAGAGAAATTTTCCATCGCCCGTCAGGCCCATGTTTTCGACCATGCCATCTCCGGGCGTGAGCGTCACGGGCTGAGGGTTTTTATCATCTACCGAGACCGAGTACCACCTGATCCATTCTTCAGGCTCAAGCGAAAAGATGACGCTTCGATCAGCCCATTGAATGCCGTTGATGTTGGTGAAAACTTTTTCATCCGGCGCGTTGTGCCAGAACTCTCGCCCTTCGCCCGTTTCAGCATCGGCCACCCAGAATGAAAGGTTGTAGCCGCCTTTGAACTGAGCGCGCATCATCCCCTTGATCGGATTCGAGACGGGCGGCTGAGGCTGCGCTCCCTGTCTCGCGGGAGGAATCGCGCCGTCGGGAGGAAACGCGCCCTGACGACCGGCGAACTGCTGCGGCTGCCCCTGCTGACCGAAAGGAGTTCCGGGGCGGCGTATGAATGCAAGGCGACGACTGTCGGGCGACCACGCGGGCGAAGTGTCGTGATCGACGCTCGGCGAGACATAAGTGATCGTTTTCTTCGTCGTGTCATAGACGCCGATGAAAGTGTGATCCCCGCGATTGCTCGTAAAAGCTATCTTGCGTCCGTCGGGCGACCATCGCGGATTGGAGTTCGCGCCGAATACTTTGAAGAAAGGCTTTTCATCTTTTTCTGTCTTCGCCGTAAGCGTCGGAGCGACCGAAGCGCGATAAATCTGTCCGTCTTTGACATAGAGGAGAGAACTGCCGTCAGGCGAAAGCGCGGGATTGCCTGCGATGGAGATGACCTTCCAGGGTTTTCCTCCAGCGGTGCGCGCGGCCCATACAGCGCGTTCTGCTCCGCGCGGGTCGCTCGTGGGATTAGCGACCCAGCCTTCGCGATTGAGCGAGTGACCGCGAACGAAGATGACTATGGAGCCGTCATCGGAGATTCTGAGCGTCGTGAGATCATTGCCATCGTCTTCGAGGTAAGAGGTCAGTCGGACTGCTTTGAAATCGGGCGCGGCGGCGGTGAAGACATTTCGCATCCCGCGTTCGTAAGCGATCCACGCTATGCGGTCCGTCTTTTTAGCCGAGACGAGTTCATAGCAGAAAGGCGGGCTGATGAACTGCTCGACGGTTGGTCTGGTCTGCGCCGCGGCGAGAGACGGCAGCGCGATGAGAGCGATAGTAAGGCGGGCGACGAAGCTGATCTTTCGATGAATCACGGGTTCCTCCTTGAGTGGAAGGTTGATGTTTCGCTTCCTGCGGCTTTGCCGCTTCGATGTGCGGAAGGTCTGAGACCTTCCGGGGGCGTCGCTTTTTTATTCTCCCAAGGCTATGCCTTCGACGAGCGGCGCGGCCGCGAAGGAAATTGAGAGAGCGCCTTCCGATGAGGCCGAGGCTCACCGCACATCAGGCGGCAGAGCCGATGATGATTCTTTCGCGGCGCGCTCAACATAAAGACGGCCTGGCATTCGGTTGCGCAGCCTGACGGCCTGCTCTCTGTTTCAATACCTTGATGCCTGATCGAGCGAGACCTGCGCGATGAGATGATCGACTGTTTTCATCCTGCGCGCTATCGAGTAGAGACGTTGAAACAAGAGGGCCAGTTACACAAAGTCGGCCTGCCTCTACGCTAAAAGCTTTTTCAGGGTGAGGTAGTTGAACGCGCTCATCGCCTGAGAATTTGACGCGCGCCTCTTTTCGCTTGCCCCTGCTCATCATCAGGGATAGATTCTTACCGGGATTGAAAAGCTATGAAGTCAGACAAGCCGACTCGCAAGCCTCATCGCGCCTGCTACCAGCAGGGCAAGAGGAAAATCTACGTCGAGCCGCTCGAAGACCGACTGGCCGTGCGTTACAGCGAAGACGCCAAAGAGTCGGTGCGCAACGCGCTGCGGTCTCTCGGCGAAGTGAAGTCGGTCGAGTCGCAGCGATTGTTGATAGTCGAGTTGAGCGCGCCTGCGGATGAATCTCTCAAAACGATTCAGGAGATGGTTGACCGGGGAGAAGTTGAGTTCTTCACGCCCGTGCTGCTCGACGAAAAAAGCCGACTGCATCAGATACTCACAGATGAAATCAGCGTCCGCTTCAAGACGCTTCCGCCCGCAAAACAACTCAGGGAGATGGCGCGCAAGTATGGCGTGACCATCGCCCGCCAGAACGAATTCGCCCCGAACCAGTTCATCGTCCGGGCTATCCGCTCGTCAGGTCTCGACACGCTCGATGTCGCAAGCCGATTGGACTCGGCTGAAGAAGTGGAATTCGCCACGCCAAATTTCATATCGGAAATCCGGCGCTGATTCAGTTTTCAGTTTTCAGTTGCCGGTTTCAATCTGCGCATCACGAGAGGCGATCGCTGGCCTCAAATCGAATGCGCGCTTGCCGCTAAGGAGTGCTGGATGTCGGGCGATCTGGCGGATTGCTCACGCCCTGAAAACATGAGAAGAAGCGACAAGCTGGCAGCTTGTCGGACATCCTGGGAGGAGTCCTGCATGTCGTTTTTAACAACACCCTGAACGGCTCCTGCGTGACGGACTCCAGACTCTCGACTCCAGACTTTTCACAAGGAGGAAATGCTAATGCCATTTATCTACTCTGCAACCAGGAACAAAGTCGAGTTGACTCTTTCGACCGACGACATAGGCGTTCGATTCGACGCGCCCGAAGTGATGCCGCTGGCGATTCGCGCAGTCGCCGAGGCCAGCGGGCCGCGCGGGACACGCGAGACCGCTCCACGCGGGTTTGGCAGGATGATGCTGATGCACGAAAGCGGAGCCGCGCGAGCCGCGTTTGCAACCGTCCGCGACGCCCTTCCCTCTCGCCTGTCGCGCAGCGTCCGCCGCACTCTGCCCGTTTACACCGAAAACGATTCGGGGCTGCGTTTGATAGTCACCCGCGAAATCAGCCTGCGCTTCAAACCTCGCGTGACCGACAAACAACAGAAAAACGTGTTGAGTCGCTTCAACCTCGTTGTAGACCGGGCCAACGATTTCAATACCCGACAGCGCATAGTCACTCCCGCCGCTGACCTTGATGAATCGGCCATCATCGAGATAGCCAACTCGATGTGCGAATCCGACGACGTGATCGAGTACGCCGCGCCGAACTTCGTCTCCGAGCATCGCAAGTCTGCTTTGATCAACGACCCGCGCCTTGCACTGCAATGGCATCTCAACAACGCTGGCAGCGACGGCGCTGTCGCGGGCGAGGATGTCGATGCATTTTTGGCGTGGGATATCACGCCCGGCGGCAGTCCCGATGTGGTCATAGCCATAATCGATGACGGAGTCGACATCGATCATCCCGACCTCAAAGGCAACGTCTGGGTCAACCCGAACCCCGCCGCAATGGATCGAAACGGGCGTAATTTTTACGACGACGACAACGATCCGCGCCCGCGCTACTTCAATCCGCCGTTTGACGACACCGAAGTCAACGACATTCATGGGACTGCCTGCGCGGGGGTCGCCGCCGCCGTAGGCAACAACCGTCGGGGAGTGGCGGGCATCGCTTATCGGAGCCGGATACTTGCGGTCAAGATATTCGGGGCCGACGCGCTCGCCCCCAATGACCGAGTGGCCGACGCGATAAGATACGCCGGTCTGCACGCGCAGGTGTTGTCGTGCAGTTGGGCAAGCCCGTGGAACACCGACGTCGAAGCGGCCATTAACGATGTGGTCGAGAGCGGTCGCGGAGGGAAAGGGTGTCTGGTATTTTGCGCCACAGGCAACGAGAACAGATCGCGCATAGGATTTCCTGCGCGTCATCAGAGGGCGTTCGGCGTGGGCGCGTCCAACGATCAGGCGAAGAGAGCGAGTTACAGCAACTTCGGGCAGGGCATCGCGTTCGTGGCTCCGAGCAGCGACCCGGGCAACGACCGTCAGGGCATAGCGACGACCGACGTATCGCGGCGCAATCGAGGTTATAACCTGCGAGGCGCATACACTGACGATTTCGGCGGCACATCATCGGCCACGCCGCTTGCAGCAGGGATAGCCGCGCTGGTGCTTTCAGTAAACCCCTCGCTCACCTGTCAGCAGGCGCGCGATATTCTCACCTCGACGGCCGACAAGATAGACCGCCAGGGCGGGAACTATCAAAACGGCTACAGCCTCAAGTACGGATACGGAAGGCTGAACGCTTTCAACGCCGTCTCGCTCGCGCAGACGACCCGCGCGGCAAAGAAAAAATCGAAGGCTAAGAAAGGGAAAAAGCGAAAGTGAGAGGCAGTCCGTAGATTTGCCTGAATCCCCCGACTTGGGGGATTCAGCATATTGATTTGCGGCTTTACGCCTTGAAGCTGAGTCTCTGCGCCTGCTTTTGTGCCCGCAGCGCCATCTCGGTTGCGTACAGGCAATGCTCCTGCGACATGGCCGTCTCGGTTCGGTCGAGAACATCAGAGACGAGTTGCTCGCCGTAGGGCAATCGTTGCTGACTGCAATCGATGTATCGGGTCTCTTTGTGATCGACCAGGAAAAGGTGGCTGCCGCCCGCTCTGCCCGCAATGTCGATGTTCTTGCGGATTTCCATATAGCCGTCCGTGCCGAGAATCGTCAGCCGCCCGTCGCCCCAGGTGCTCAGTCCGTCGGGCGTGAACCAGTCGACTCTGATGTAGCCCGTTCCGCCGTTGCCGCGCATCACTGCGTCGCCGAAATCCTCCAGCCCCGGATACTGTGGATGATGCACATTGCCCACCTGCGCCGTCACCACCTCTGCGCGAGTCGAACCGGTGAAGAAGAGGAACTGATCGACCTGGTGCGAGGCGATGTCGCAGATGATGCCTCCGTATTTCTCGCGCTCGAAAAACCATGCAGGTCGCTGCTTCGGGTTTATACGATGAGGCCCGAGGCCTATGGTCTGAATCACCCGACCTATCGCCCCTTCGCGAACCAGTTCTCCGGCTTTTACGGTCGCCTGGTTTTCGAACCGCTCGCTGTACATGATCGAATAGATGCGCCGCGTCTCCTTCTGCGCGCGTCGCACATCGGCGAGTTGTTCGAGCGTAGTGATGCCCGGCTTGTCGGACATGTAGTCCTTCCCGTGCTTCATCACCCTGATGCCCAAAGGAGCGCGCTCGACGGGGATGGCTGCGCTAAGGACGAGTTGAATCGCGCCGTCTTCGAGTATCTCGCTCTCGCTGCGGGCGAGCCTGGCCTGCGGGTAGCGCCTGGAAAAGGCGGCGATCAGATCAGGCTCTTTGGCATAGAAAGAGACCAGTTGGCCTCCGCCCCGCGTTACCGCATCGACCTGTCCGTAGATGTGGCCGTGATTGAGGCCGATTGCGGCGAATTTTATGCGCGGAGTTTTGCTCTCCGTCGTTTGATCTGCGCGCGAGCGGCTCGCGGCCCTGCCCACAGCCGGGAGCGCAGTCAGCCCGGCTGCCATCGTGCCTTTGATGAATTCACGTCGATCAGTTTTCTCTTTTTTCATGGTGCAGACTCTCTTTCAACGATAGGTGTCGCGCTTTTCCCAGCCCGTCTTCCAGAAATCCATGAAGCCTTCCATCGGAGGATGGGCCGCTATCACATCTTCATTCAAATCCACACCGAGGCCGGGCGCTTCAGGGATGGAAAAATAACCATCGATGACCTCCGGCCTCCCCGTGATGGCTTCCCTCACCCACGGCTCAACCATGTCGTCGAATGTTTCCTGAATCTTGAAATTCGGCGTCGATATTGCCACGTGCAGCGAGGCCATCGTGCCTACGGGCGAGCAGGCATTGTGCGGAGCCACCGGCATATAATGCGCCTCGGCCATGGAGGCTATCTTCCGGGTCTCAGCTATTCCCCCGGCGTGGCACACATCCGGCTGAATGATATCGACGGCGCGCTCTCGAAACAGGTCGAGATAGAGATGACGGGTGAACAATCGCTCGCCTGCGGCAACAGGGATGCCGAGCGGCGCGACAGCCCGGCGCACTTCCGCGAGTGCCTGAGTGTTTTCGGGCGGGACAGGCTCTTCGAACCAGCCCGGGCGGAAAGGAGCCAGGCGATGGCACATATCGATTGCGGTGTGCGGGGCGAAGCGCCCATGCATTTCGATAAACAACTCGGCATCGGGCCCTGCGGCCTCGCGCACCGACTGAATGATTTCCACAGAGCGACGCTTTTCATCTTCGCTCATTTCATAAGAGCCTGCGCCGAAGGGATCGATCTTCAGCGCAGTGTATCCTGTCTCGATTACCTTGCGCGCGCGCGCGGCGATGGCTTCCGGCGTGCGCTCGACCTGATACCAGCCGTTGGCATAGGCGCGCACCCGGTCGCGGCACTTGCCTCCGAGCAGTCGCCAGACGGGAACGCCCAGCGACTTGCCGAGAATATCCCAGCAGGCCATCTCGACTCCGCCCAGCGCCGAGCATACGAAAAAATCCCGCCGCCAGTATTCATTGCGATAGACTCGCTCCCACAGCGCCTCGATGTCGCGGGGGTCTTGTCCGAGGAGATAGCGTTTTTCGAGCGAGACGAGATAGCCCAGCATTCCTTCATCGCCCCACTGCACGGTCGCTTCGCCGATGCCGTAGAGTCCCGGTTCATCGGTCTCCAGACGCAGAAGGATCAGGTTGCGCCAGCCCGATCCGATGATGAATGTTTTCAGTCCTGTGATTTTCATCTTGAGTCAGTTTCAGGCCACCGGGTTTTCCAGCGCGCCGATTCCTTCGATAGTGATGCTCACCCTGTCGCCCGATAGCAGAGTGAAATCGTCGGGCGGCACGATGCCTGTGCCAGTCAGCAGGAACGCCCCTGCGTCAAAAGTCAGTTCTCGAAAAAGGTAAGCCGCGAGTTCCTGCTGCGTGCGTCGCATCTGCGCGGTCGAAGTCTCGCCGACAAACACCGCCGCGCCATCGCGCTCGATGGTCATTCGAATCGCCCGCGCGCTTTGAAGGCCGTCGTTGAGCGCGATGACCGGCCCAAGAGCGCAGCACCCGTCGTAGACTTTGGCCTGCGGCAGGTAAAGCGGGTTTTCGCCTTCGATTGAGCGCGACGACACATCGTTGCCGATAGTGTAGCCGACTATCGCGCCGCTTGAAGAGAGCGCCAGAGCCAGTTCCGGCTCAGGCACGTTCCAGGCGGAATCGCGCCGGATGCGGATCGGTTTTCCGGGGCCGACGACCCGCGGCGGAGTCGCTTTGAGAAAGAGCTCCGGGCGAGCGGCCTCGTAGACCAGATCGTAGAAATCACCTCCCTGATGGCTCTCTTCCATGCGGGCGACTTTGGAGCGCAGATAGGTGACGCCGCTGGCCCACACTTCCTGGCAGTCGAGCGGCGCGAGAAGCGATGGCTTTTCTTCGAGTGGGAAATCGCGGACGCGAGCGTCATCGAGGGCGGCAATCGGGTCAGGCAGAGAAAGCCAGCCAGACACATCGGCAAACTCAGGCGCGACGGCGCTCAGATCGTAACGCTCCGTGTCAGCTTCCAGGCCCAGCCGCGCGCCCTGCGGGCTGGAGAATCGAAAGATATTCATAAAAGATGTTCGTAGTCGTAGTGTTGGGACTCGGCAGCAAAAATCGAAGCCGACAAACTATAGGCGAAGCAGCGTTGGCGCGCAAGGCGAAGGGCCGGGCGGGCGCGAGTTATTGCAGCTTCGCGATCGCGCAAGCAGCTTGTCTTTCAACTGCCTTCAAGTACAATGAACAGCGAAAGGGGAAATTTGATGTCGCGCAAGCGTATCGATACATCTGAAGATTCGGCTGCGATTCTGCTTCCGCAGGAAGTGCTGGATCAACTGGGCATCAGCGCCGGTGATGAAGTCGATCTGTCTGTCGTGGGCCGCGCGCTGATTCTACAGCCATTAGAGGAACCCCAAAGGGCGCGCAAAATCGAGGACGCATCCAATTCCGTCTTTGAACGCCGCAGAAGCGCCTATGAGGAGTTGGCAAAAGGTACTGAATAGAAGGCTCTATAGTGCTCTTTCTGCGCAAACAGGAAGTCAGTAATATTCAACGCAGGCTGATCGAAGAATTTGGCGGTTCGCACGGGTTGCAAGACGAAGGCGCGCTGGAATCTGCATTGGCAGCGGCTGAGAATCGCGCTTTCTATGAGAACGCTTACCTGGTGATATGCGCTGCGACTTATGCTTATCACCTGGCTCAAGCCCACGCCTTCATCGATGGAAACAAGCGAGTGGCAGCGGCAGTGGCAGAAATATTCATTGAGATCAACGGCGCGCAATTGGAAGCAACCAATGACGAGATAGTAGCCTTGTTTTTGAATATCGCGGCTGGCGAGCATTCGCGCGATGAATGTGATGCATTCTTTGCCAGTCGAGTCATCAAGCCATAGATGTCGCGCAGGGCTGTCCAACTCATCCAGCAAGGCGCGAGTTTGCTGTCATACCCGCTCTTGATCCGCTCAATATTTCCGGGAGGTGAAATGACGATGAGCAAACTGGAAAAGGAAGTTCGATTCCTCAAAGTATATGCCGCTGTAATCACCTTGCTGGTCGGAGCGATGGTGTTCTCAGCCTTCAATCAGGCGAAAACGAGATTCGCTGAGATCGATGTCGAACGCATCAACATCGTCGAAAAAGATGGCAGGTTGAAAATGGTCATCTCAAACAGCGAACGCCAGCACCCAGGAGTCGTCGACGGAAAAACTCTGACGAGGAAGCGTCCGCCCGGCATGATTTTCTTCAACGAGAGAGGAGATGAATGCGGCGGCCTGACCTTCGACGGTAATCAAAAGGATGGCAAATCCTTTGCGAGCGCGTCGCTGACTTTCGACAAGTTCCGGCACGATCAGACCGTCGGCATTCAGCATCTGGAGGGAGAAAACGGACAGTATTACGCCGGCCTTCGAGTCTGGGACAGGCCGGACACTTCGCTGGGGCCAGTGATCGAGAAACTCGCAGCGATAGAAAAAATGAGCGACGGGCCGGAAAAAACGGCGGCCTTGAAAGAACTGAGAGAAATACCCGGCGGGGCAGAGCGCGTTCTGGTCGGAAGAGACCGGGAGAAATCTGCCGTCATCCGGCTCTCGGACGCGAAAGGCAAGCCGCGCATAAGGCTTTCAGTCGATGCCGCAGGCACGCCCAGACTCGAATTTCTGGACGAGACCGGCAAGGTCACTTACAGCTTGCCGCAGGACAGTAAAGCCGACAGGAAGTAAAGGGAAGTCCTGAAAAAGGAATGCTGATGGAACTGCCGCGTAGCATCGCTGTGACCTTAGCCCGGCGTTTCACCGCCGGGAACCGTCGAGTATGCTTATCCCCGTCGCGCGAGCGACGATTGAGCTAATTCAGCCGTCGCTCGCGCGACCAGAACATCTGCGCTGGCGGGTCCGCGCACTAAAGTGCGCGGCTACACTCAACTGCCGCCACGCGGCAAGGCCGACCAAGCAGTGTTACCTTTTCATCACTGCCAGGAGAAGAAGAGCCGCTCATAATAACTTTGCGCCTGCGGGCGATCAACTCATGGCAGATAAGGCTGGGCGTCCGTGCTTTCGACAAAACGGCGCAGGCCCTCTTCGACCGCAGGTCGCTCCATCAATCGGCAGAATATCTCTATCTCTTCTCGGAGCTCCTGGTGAGGAATCGGCTTGATGAACCGCTTTGCCGCGATGGAAGTTTCGCGGTCGAATTTTCTTATCTGCGCAGATGTAGACCGAGCCGCCCGCAATGCCTGACCTTCGGCTACGACCTGGCTTATGAGGCCGACCTCCAGAGCCTTCGAAGCGTTGAAGCTCCGGCCAGTCAATAACAGATCGCGCACCACCGCGTTTCCGATGTCCCGCTTCAGTCTCGGTATGCCGCCGAATCCCGGTATCAGCCCCAATCTCAGTTCGGGAAAACAAAATCTGGCCATCCTGTCGGCGATGATGAGATCGCAAACGAGAGCGAGCTCGAACCCTCCGCCGAAGGTCACTCCGTGAACAGCCGCTATCGTCGTCAGCGCCGTTGCATCGATAGCGTTCATCACCCGGTGTATGCGGGCGAGAAAATCTCTCACGCCTGAGACGCGCTCTTCGACGCCCGCTTCCTGCATGCGGAAGTATAACTCTCTGAGATCAGCCCCGGCGGAAAATCCCGCGCTCTGATGACTGTGAATTATGAGCGCGTGCGCGTCGCGCGCAAGTGTGTCCAGACTATCGATGAATCGCTCCAACTCCGCCAGCGTCACGGAGCCTATCTCGTTGCAGGGTGCGCGGTGCAGCGCAAGCTCGATGCAGCCATCAGCGAGCTCCCACGAAAGAGTGTCTCCTTTGAAGCTCATAATCACTTTTTCCGCCGCCTGCGCTTTCGACCTGAGAACTGATCGAAGGAATAAAGATTCTGCCTCAATCTTCCCTGTCGAGTGGACTGCTCATCGTCTTCGTCCTCTTCTTCATCGTCTATGACGTAGACCGGCTCGTCTTTGGTCTCACGGTTGATCTTCGAGATCAGGTAAAAAGTGGTGATGCTGGAAACGAGTCCTATCAGCGTGGCCATGCCGAGATCGAGCGAGGGGATGAGCCAGCGAAGCGCGTATCCGATGCCGAGGCTCAACGCCAGCAGGAGCGCTTCGATTATCAGGAACAAAATGAAGAAAACTATTACCGCCATGATCTCCTTCTTATTTCGCGCTGCCGGAAGCCGCGCTCTTCGACCGGTAAATCTCTTCGATCTGCTCTCTGAGATGCGCTGCTATCGGGTCGCGCTTTAGTTTTCCGTTAGCCGTAAGCAATCCGCTTTCAATCGTGAACGGCTCGCGGGTTATGTGAAAAGCGTGAATGCGTTTGTAGTGCGGAAGCTGCGGGTTGATTTCTTCGAGGGCCGCTTTCACCGCTTCTTCCGTCACATCGCCGGCGACTATGGCCGAAAGGAAACTCCGCCCGTTGCCCACCACCACGACCTGCGCGGCTCCGGCGACCCGCTTCGAGATCATTTCTTCGACAGGCTCAGGGGCGATGTTGTGGCCTGAGTTCAAAATGATAAGGTTCTTTATCCTTCCGATCACGCTCCAGTTGCCCGACGAATCGACCTCGCCCTGATCGCCTGTGCGAAACCATCCGTCGATGAAGGTCTTCTCAGTCGCTTCCTGACGGTTCCAGTAACCGGGAAAGATATTCGGCCCGCGAACCAGTATCTCGTCGTTTTCTCCGAGCTTCATCTCGATGCCCTCGATCGCCGGGCCTACTTTTCCCGCCGCGACCTGCTGAGGATCGTCCATCGTGCAGATGGCCGTCGTCTCCGTCAGCCCGTAGACCTGAAGCACCGGCAGACCGAGCATGAAGAAAAACAGTTGAGTTTCTTTGGCAAGCGGAGCCGAACCGCAGATGAGCGCCTTGAGGTTCGGCCCTACTCGCGCTCTGATCTTTGGAAAAGCCAGCGCGTTTGCCAGCCCAAGCCATAGCGCGTCGATTCCCTGCTGTTTGCCTTCGCGTTTGCGAAACCACGCCGCTTTGCCTCGCTGATAAACTTTTTGCGCGAAGCCTCCCCGCTTGCTCAACTGGTCTTCGATGCCCGATTTCACTCTTTCGAGCAGAGCCGGGACGTTGAGGAAATAATTCGGCGCGGCGACTTTCATCTCATCTGCAAGCTTATTCAAATCCATCGACATGGCAAGCTCGCTTGAACGCGAGAGCGCAGTCAGCATCAGTATCCACGAACCGGCAAAGCAGAAGGGCAGGTAATGAAAAATTCTGTCAGGCTCCTGCCTCTGGCCCATCAGCAGATCGAGTCTATCGTTGGTGCAGCCGATCATGTAAGTCACATTGCCCGTATTGAGAACGACGCCCTTAGGCTCGCCCGAAGTGCCGGAGGTGTAAATGATCGTCACCGCGTCCGCATCCGACAATGCCACAGGCGTCTCTGGCTCGCTTTCAGTCGAGGAGGCGAGTATCTCATCGAACAGCTTGATGGGCGGAGCGTCAGCCCAGTTTTCAGCGATCCCTTCGCGCAACGACTCATCGCCGCAGCAGATGAGAGCCGGGCCGCAGTCCTGCATCATCCGCACAAGCTCTATGGGCGCTTGTCGCCCGTAGAGCGGCACGACGATGATGCCTTCAGCCATCAATGCTAGATCGATAGCTGTCCATCGAATCGAGTTGTGAGCCAGCAGCGCGCAGCGGTCGCCTTTCCTGACGCCCGATGCTCGCAGAAAACCGCGGGCGGTTTGAACCATACGGAGAAGGTCGCGGCAGTTGACCGATTCGAATTTTCCGTCCCGCACTTCGTGAAGCAATGCTCTATCGGGCGTCTTGCGGAGGCGGGCGATGATGTTTTCGATGAAGTTCATGTCTGATACTCCTCGACCAGATGACTGAGAGCGGGGCTCAGCGGCGGCAGGTAGTCTTCCCATCCATGCGCGCCGGCGCGAATCGGGAATTCGGGATAACGCTGCTGGACGTGCTGTTCGAAGTAGACTCCCATTCGCGCCATCACTTTCAAGTTCCTCGCAACCGTCCTCCCTATCCCGTCGCGCACGCTCTCGCGCTCGCGTTCGAGCGTCTTCATCATCTCGAACAGTTTTTCTTCGAGCTGCGGGTCATCGACTTCCAGCAGCAGATGTTCATGCCCGCGCTCGCGCATGAGATTTCTGATGCGCTCGTCCATAGTCACTCCGGCGGAAGCCACCAGCGCGGGCATGCAGGTGACGATGCCGTGATAGCGGGAGGAGACCATCAGGTGCGCGCGACGGAGCAGGCTCACAAGCTGGTGCATATCGTAATCGAGCGAAGAAAAAATCGGCACGCCGCCCAGTTTATCCGACATCCGCCGGCAGGCCCGCGTGTCGAGCGCCTCCATCGCAACCAGCACGGTGAACACTCCGCTCTCTTTTCGGAAGCGATCAACCGCGTTGGACATAGCCGTGAGGTAGCCGTCATATCTGGCCTTCACCTCAGCGCCGGAGTTGTGAAAATAAACCGAGCGGTAATGGCTGTCATTGTATGCGCCAGTCGCGGCGCGGGCGATGAATTTTGCGACCGACGCTTTGACCGGCCACCAGAACGGATTGATCGGACAGACTGCCAGGACGGGCGTCTCTCCGTCCCAGCCCTCTTTGCGCAATGCCCGCTCTCCGAAGGAGTCGTCTTTAGGCTCGAAAGTCCATGCGGTGTCAGTGCCGAGCTCGGTCGAAACGCCCAGTCGCCCAAGCACGGTTTGTGATTCCTCGTTGCGAGTAATGACCAGCGAGTCGGCGCAATAGCGTTTGCACATCCTGGCAAGCAGCGGGTCCATGAACCCGGCTTCAGCGCCATAGCCTATCGACAGCTTGTTCTGCGCCGAGGCGACGGCCAGCGATCCTATCATCATCGTGGTCAGGGCGTTTGCGAATTTGCTCTTGAACATCGAGCCTTCGCAGGCGACCACTCCGTCGTGTCGGGGGACTTCGCGGTAGAGAAAGGGAGGGAAGATGTCGGGCAGTTTTATCTGACGAACTCCCTCGAAATAACCGCGCGTCAGATCGAGATTATGAGTAATCACCGACAACTCGATTTTATCGTCGCCCAGTATGTGGCGCACCTGCCGGAGCATCTCCTCGACGCGGACATCGGCCCCGGTGTTGCGCGTGCCGTTGTATCCGGTGAAGAGCAGCCTGAGCGGTTCGCCCGGCTTCCAGCGCCGGCCTCCGCCCAGCATCCATTTCATTCTGGTGATTTCGATCAGCCCGCTGACCCATCCTTCGAGCGCAAGGTCCATGCTCATTGCGCGTACTCCTCGGCCTCGCTCGGCCACTCTTTGTAGTTGTAAGTGAAATTCCCGTCGCGGCTGAACCGCAGAAGCGGGTAACAGTATTTGGAAAAAGGCGCGGGCTTGCTTCCGGTCTCTTCCGTTATGCGTGTGTTGTCGAAGACGGTGTTCCATACCAGATAGGGCATGAAGACCTTCATCAGCGAAGCCGCGTATCCGATGGACATCCCTCGACGATTGGCAAGAAAATTGACTATCGAAGTGAAGGGTCGTTCGAGCGCAGGCACATAGATCGGCCCGTTCCGGCCTTGCGCCCACGCCAGCGCGTCGGTCAGTTCCTGAAACGTCTGCGAAGCCTTACCCGACGACAGGTGATAGATTCCGTGATCGGGTTTTTCCTTCTGATGAATGGTCGCTATGGATTCAGCCACGAAGTCAACGTTGACTATATCGAGCTTATCATTCGGCCTGAAGGGCAGAACGGGCAGGCCCGCGAGGAAGACGAACGAGCGCACCATGTCGAATTGTGTGGTCTCTGCGCGGCGGGAGTCGCCCAGAATTATGCTGGGACGAAAAATAGTGTGAGGCACGTCCGGCAGCAGTTCGCCTATCATGTGCTCGCAGAATTTCTTCGTCCGCGCATAAGGATCATAATCCGACCGCGCCCAATCGACGGCCTCGTCTTCTTTGACCACTTCGCTAGCGCGATGCCCGGCTACGGCAACCGTGCTGACGTGGCTGATACGGCGCAGCCCGTGATGATCGCGCGCCGAAAGGGCGAATCGGACGACTTCGAGCGTGCCGCGAAGGTTGACGTTGAGGCAGCTTTTTTCGCTCCTTCGATTGAGCGAGGCGGCGCAGTGAATTATCGAGTCGGTCGAATGCGTCATCCTCCGGTAATCATCTTCCTCAAGCCCTAAGCGCGGATCGGTCAGGTCGCCGAGGAAGATATTTATGCGCGTTTTGAGAAGAGAGTAAAAGCGCGGAAAGTCGCAGTGAATCTGCATCGCGCGCCAGAGCCTTCGCTCGGCCTCTTCGATGCTGCGCGC
>CAZPQE010000122.1:0-14710 GCA_964588615.1 uncultured Clostridia bacterium
TTTGACAACTTTCGCTTGCGCGTACTACTTCTTCACACGATTTCGTGATGAACCGGAATAATTCAAATGAGCAGCCTCGTTGTTACTGAAAGTCAGCCGATCTCGGCATCAATTCTTGCCGGCGGGCAGTTGCCAATTTTGTCTCATCCCGCCTATCCTCTTTCCCTGCGGATCAACCTGCTGGATCTGGGTTTTTTTGTCTTGTCTTCTGTGACGCCACAAATTGAAAGTGGAAGGATGGTCTTCGAGTGCAGGGTTGATGAGGATGCTTCATTAGTCTTGCGCTTTACTGGTGTACCTTTGATCGAGCAGCTTTTTCTCAATGCAAGATTCGAGAGAGATAGCGCTCGGGCTGCTTTTGTTTCCTCAACATTTCTGGCGGCACTTAACCTCGCTGAAGAGGTACGTTTGCAGATTCCTGAAATGCAGGTTGATATTAGATTGAAACTCAATTTGCCTTTATTAGAGATCAGCAGATTGTTGCACAATCAGCAGACAGCTTACCGTCTCATGGTGATCGAGCGAGCGACTGGCAAGCAGTTCGAGTACCCCTCAAACTTCTCAAGAGGTGATATAGAGGATATTGCATTTACATATCATGCTATCGTTGATCGTTCATTCGTCTGGCAAATAAATCTGTGGGAGGTTTGTTTATCTGCCTCGCAGGAAAACCTTGCGAAGATACTTCCCGTCAATGGTTCGTTGCGCTATGAGCAACCGCCAAAGCCGTATAGCGAGAATATCCTTGGCGAGTCGATTGATCTCGGCAATTCCACAGTGGTAATAGATGACTTGTTTATTCGAAATGTCGATGAGGTAAAACGGGAGTTTGAGAAGAATGACAGGCATCCTGTTAAATTCATGGTCGGATCAAAAAACTATCAGGCTACATTCAATTTTCCTGAAGCCCCGCGACTGCCAGATTCGCCATGGGATTCGAAGATTCAGGAATTGATCAATCTGAAACCAGAACTTGATTCTCGCCTGATCGAACATTATCACGCTCTAGCCGCCTCAACTCTTGAAGGTTTAACCGACGAACAGAAGGAAGCTGTTACCTCCAACCCGGAACTGGATTATAGCTCTTTCCTCGGAGGAGATATCGACGGAGATGATGACTGATGGCATTGGCCCCAGCCACGGATGAAATCCCGCTGGCCCTGGATAATGATATCTTGAGTGACTGGAGAAAGGGCAACCAGCGCGTTCGAGATGCCATTACCCAATATCACAATAAAAATAGATCTCTTCCTGCGCTACCTTCTGTCGCCATATTTGAATCCCTTTATGGTTTACAGAAAACAAACCGGCAAGGCGAACTAGATGAATCTACGAAAAGAAACCTTGAAAACGTCAAACGTCTGGCTCAATCTTGCGTAATACTAGACTTTAACTATGATGCTGCTGAAATAGCCGCTCACGTTTGCGGACAGTTCAAAAAGAATATGCCCAAGAATTTATTGAGAGATGTTTTCATTGCTGCGACTGCTTTGGCTCACGGCTATGGAGTGGCGACGCGAAACCGAAAAGATTTCGAGCGCATAGGCAATGCATTGCCTCGAGATTTACTTTTGCTGCTCGCTATCTGGAAACATTAGACGCCTGCCGCATTGCGAATCACTGCTATCACTTCATCATCGCCGGAGCGGAAGATCGACCGCGAATCGAAAATCAACTCAGCCTTTCTGATTCCTTCGAGCGATAAGATCGCGGATGTATTTCAGGTTGATCCCCATGTCCGATTCGACTGATCCTGTCGGGCTGTCGCATTCAAGCTGCGCCCATTTGTCGAAACCTGTCTCGACGAGCGCATCGATGACTGCCGGAAAATCGATCCTGCCTTTGCCGAGATAATTGGGATTGTCCTTGAGGTGGACTTCGCAGATGCGCTCGCGTCCGAGCCAGCCTATCTCTTCGATGATGTTGAATCCGGCGCGCGTCGAATTCCCCACATCATAGTAAGTCAGCACCGCGCGCGATTTCGACCGCTCCATGATCCTCGCGTTGTCGCGCGCCGAGATAGTGTCTTCGAGTCCGAGTATCACTCCGGCCTTCTCAGCCGCAGGCGCAATCTCCCGCAGCGCGTCTCCGACATAATCCATCTCGGATTGAGCAGCGAGCGCCCACTTGCCGAAAAACGGCAGCAGTATCACACGCACGCCCATCGCCCTGGCGATGGGAATCGAGTCAGCAACCCACCGCTGACCGAGCGGGTCTGACTTCAATCCGTTGACGTGGAGTATGTCGAGGCACAACGAAGCTATAGGCAGTCCGACCCGCTTCGATTCGGCGAGAAATTGCTTTTGAAGCGCCGCATCCGAAAGCTCCATCTTTCGGCCAATGCTGACCTGAAGGCCATCGAAGCCGATCTTTTTAGCGAGCGCGAAGGACTCCAGTTTAGCCGTCAGCCTCAGATTCCAATCCGTCGCGCCTATGCGAAAACGCGCTCCCCTGCCAGATGCCCAGAGCGGTTGCCCGGAAAGCAGAGCCGCCGCGCCGACCTCAAGGAAATGTCTTCGTGAGATGCTCATTTTTTATGCTCCATGTTCTGGTAACTATCTGCGCCCCGCAAGTTCCGTCATAAGCGGATAAAGAATCACCGCTTGAAGAACTCTTTCGGCCAATGGCTGATTCCGCCCGCGCCCGGCGCGGAGATATTCGAGTTGATCTCCTCGATGTCGAAGATCACGCCGTGTGATTTCACTCGACTAAAGGGCTGATAGATTCGAAAAGAGAACGACGAGCGACAGGCCGTCTTCGCCCGTCGCTCGTCGCAGTCAAAGCGCGCGCGCGTCGTCTCGTCAAAGCGCGCAGATGCATGTGTTGTTGGTTGTGTTGGTATCACTGATCGTGCATAGGATCGCACCCGATGGAGATTGCAGCGAAGCAGTGCCTTTCTTGAGCAACTTGTCAATCTTGCCAAGCACTCTCCGGTCGGGCGTGTTGTGCGTCAGCGTGAAAACATTTCCCTTCCTGGTCACCTTGCCAGTGCCGCTCAGGGTGGTGCCATTGCAGCAGAAGGTATAAAGACCCGTGGTTGTGCTGAACAGGAGCACTTTACCCGGATTGGAGTCGTCCTGCAAACAGGAATCGAACAGCATCACCGTCACTGTGAACGAGCAGGAAGCGGTGTTGCCCGCAGCATCGGTCGCGGTGCAGGTGACCGTAGTCGTTCCCACAGAGAAGAGCGAGCCTGAAGCCGGGGCGCACATGGATGTGACGCCGGGGCAGTTGTCCAAGGCCGACGGATTCGGATAGCTCACCGCCACCGGGTTGCCGTCGGTCGATCCCGCCTGTGTGTTGGCCGGGCAGGTGATCGTCGGAGGCTGCGTGTCGTTGACCGTCACCGTGAAACTGCACGAAGATCCTCCCTGATCCGAGCAGGTGACGGTTGTCGTTCCCACAGCGAAGAGCGATCCAGAGGCCGGAGAGCAGATGACCGGCTGGCAGTCGCTTGTCGGTGGAGTGAATGCCACCACAGCCCCGCACTGGCCGGGATCATTCGACACTGTTGTATTGGCCGGGCAGGTTCCGAAATTACAACTGATGCGCGCCACGAAAGCATCGTCTGAGCCGCCATTGAATGTGAGATCCGGTCCCGAAATCGGTCCTCCGTCTCCGTCAGGGAAACTCGATTCAGTAGAAGATGTCTGACCGAGGACGAAGGCTCCTCCCGCGCTGCTGACTGCGATGCTTCGGCCAAAGTCGTTATTGCTGCCGCCTATGTAGCCCACATAAACGAGAGCCGCCCCCGTCGTATTGACCTTTGCCACAAAAGCATCCCAGGATCCGCCGTTATAGGTCAGGTCCGGCCCTTCGACGAGTCCTCCATCTCCGTCGGGGAAAGTCGTTTCATCCGAACCTGTAGTGCCGATGACGAAAGCGTTGCCCGCAGAGTCGAGGGCGACGCCGCTAGCTGAGTCATCGTTTGCGCCGCCTATATAGCCGATATAGGCGAACGACGTGCCTGCTGCGTTGAGCTTTGCCGCGAAAGCGTCGGTGGTTCCGCCGTTGAAGGTCAGGTCCGGCCCTCCTGTCAGTCCGCCATCCCCATCGGGAAATGTGGTCTGACTGGAACCGGCAGCGCCGGCTAGGTAGGCGTTGCCCGCAGAATCGACGGCGATGCCGAAACTCTGATCGTTGCCGCTGCCGCCTATGTAACCGGCATAGACGAAAGAAGTCCCCGCTGCATTGACCTTCGCCACAAAGCCGTCCTGGCCGCCGTTGGAAGTCAGGTCTATCCCGCCCAGCGCGCCGAAACCGTCTCCATCGGGGAAGGTCGCCTCGGTGGAATCGGTTTCGCCCGTGATGTATGCATTGTTTGAACCATCGACGGCGATATCGCGCCCTATGTCTTCGCCGCTTCCGCCGACATAACTGGCGTAGACAAGAGCCGCGCCGGTCGAATCGACCTTTGCTACGAAAGCGTCGCTGATGCCGCCGTTGTATGTAGTATCAGGTCCGCCCAGCGCGCCAAAACCATCTCCGTCAGGAAAACTCGCCTCGGTTGAATCCGTGATGCCTACAAGATATGCGTTGCCCAGGCTATCGATGTCTATGCGCTCGCCGATATCTCTGCCGCTGCCGCCGACGTAGCCGCAGTAGAGGAGCGTTGTTCCCGCCGGGTTGAGCTTGGCCACGAAGGCGTCAAAGGTGCCGCCGTTATAAGTCAGGTCAGGCCCGCCCACTACTCCGAATCCGTCTCCGTCGGGGAAAGTAGCTTCGGTGGAAGCAGTGACGCCGGAGACATAAGCGTTGCCCGCAGAATCCACGACGATGCCGACTCCCTGATCGTTAGCATCGCCGCCGATATAGCTGCAGTAAAGGAGCGCCGTTCCCGCCGGGTTGATCTTCACCACATAACCATCATACGTTCCGAGGTTGAAGCTGGTGTCGGCTCCGGTGAGCGCGCCGAATCCGTCGCCATCGGGAAAGCTTGTTTCGAATGAATCAGTATTGCCAGTGATATAAGCATTGCCCGCGCTGTCGATGGCGATGTCATGGCCGTTTTCCTCATCGTTGCCGCCGACAAATCCTGTATAGATGAACGTCACCGGATCGATGAGCAATTCCCGGCTCCGGTCATACTCTCCCAGCCGGAAGCTGTAGGCCGGCGATCCGTTTTCCATCAGATAGTCGGTGGCTATCTCTACCCTCTTCCCGTCGATGTCCTGATAGGAAAAGGGCTGTTGGTCTATGAAGCCGCCGACCGGAGTGCTGATCTCAAGCTGGCCTTCGCGGTTGACCATCACCGAAGTGGCTCCCCGGTAAGCCAGCCTTATGCGCGAAGGATCGGCTCCGGGATGTACCACGAAAGTGTGCTTCATTCGATTGACCGTCCCTTCGTAAACCAGGTCGATTCCAGGCCACAGATCGCTGTAGACGACCTGCGAGTAAGTGCTGACTCCTCTCTTCCATCGACTCGGATGCCCCTTGAGGTAGCTGAATACAGCATCGGTCTGATTGTATCCCTGCGGTCGCGTGCCACTGTTGGCTCCAATGAAATCGAGTCTGACTGCCCATCGCTCTCGCTGCGGCCCCTCTCCCATAGCGACAGGTCTCAATGCATTCCCGGTTGCTGTGTCGTCTTCTTCATTGAGGATAAAGGTCAGCCCTCGCTCAGTGAAATAGACCGACTTGTCGCGCCCCTGGACATAGTAGCCTATGCCAGAGTCGATCTGGCCCTGGTTCTCAACGAAATAAAGCGGCAGGCGATAGAGAGATTCCCTGATATTTTCCCTCTGCGACGCAGCCGTAAGAGCGCGGTCGTTTCCCGCGACGCCCGGTCTGCTGTGCGGATCGCGCAAAGCCGCCAATGTGAGCGCGATCACCGCAATCGCCAGCCCGGTCGCCAGAAGGGTCAGCCGGAATCGATGCGCTGTCCGCGACTCTCCGGTTATGAAATCCCGCGTAATGAATTTGCTGCGAGTGATGAACTGTCGAATTCTTTTAATCGGGTCTTGCATAAGCATTCTCCATATATAGGATGGCTTCCAGCCTGTTGCTGGTTTGTACGGAGGCTGCGAGCGAATGAAATCACAGGATAGGCTCAGACGCAACACTTTTCTGGTCTCGACTACAAATATATTAAGGCGACTTCATCGGCGTATCGAGAGGTTGGTCGGGCCGGAAAGCTGTGGAGAAGATATGGAGGAAACCGATGTTGAAGAGATCACGAAGACAGCGCGGCCACATGCGTGCGCACCGTCTGGCCGAGGGTCTCCAGATTGTACCCGCCTTCGAGCAGCGACACCACGCGCCCACCGGCGTGGCGGTCGGCCATCTCCATCACCTCTGTGGTCATTTCACGAAAGTCGTCGTCTTCGAGCATCAACCCGCCGAGCGGATCGTCTATCCTCGAATCGAACCCGGCGGAAATGATGATGAGGTCGGGCGGGAAAATTTTTTCAATCGTCCGCAGCGCGTCGCTGAAGGCTTCACGATGAACTCGCGCCGGAGTGTTTTCCCTGAGCGGAATGTTGAGCGTCGCGCCTTCGCCCGCATCGATCCCAGTCTCGCCCGCCGACCCGGTTCCGGGATAATACGGATACTGATGGGTCGAGAAATAAAACACGGTGGGGTCGCTGTAGAAGATATCCTGAGTGCCGTTTCCATGATGCACGTCCCAATCGATTATGAGCACCCGCTCTGCTCCGTAATTCGCCTGGGCGTAGCGCGCG
The DNA here is from genome assembly GCA_964588615.1 of uncultured Clostridia bacterium. Lineage (GTDB taxonomy): Bacteria > Acidobacteriota > Blastocatellia > UBA7656 > UBA7656 > UBA7656. The sequence goes on from CAZPQE010000122.1 coordinate 6,681, forward strand.
CCCACGGCGGCGTTGTTGAACAGGCAGAAACCCATCGCCCGTCCTGCTGTTGCGTGATGTCCGGGCGGGCGCACAAGGGCGAACGCATTGGTCGCATAGCTGAACACCTGATCGACTGCTGTGACAGCCGCGCCCGCAGCAAGCAGGGCTACATCGTAAGACTCGCGGCATATCACCGTGTCCAGGTCGAGGAATGACACGCCGCGTTCGCACAGCCCGCTCAGATGCTCCATCATCTCCCGACTGTGACAGCGCGTTATGTCTTCCTCTGCGGCCCGAGTCGGAGCCGTGCGGATGAGTTGCGACCAGAGGGATTCGTCCGATTCGAGGGCGGCGAGTATCACTTCATACCGTCGGACATTTTCCGGGTGTCGCCCTGTGCTGTGGTTCAGATACGCGGAATCATAAATCAGAGATGTAGCCATAAGCGGGCTATAGCATAGCGATGGGAGAGGAGCGGTGACAAGCAGGCATCGTAAAAAGTGATCCGAGCCGCCTTAATCGGCGCGGCGCGGTTTGCTATCATCTATCGGGCATCGTCAGCTTACGTTTTATGGCACTACACAGTCTCAGACGCGCGGAAAACTCGGAAGGCGATTTCTTCGTCGATTCGACCTGCATCGATTGCGACCTGTGCCGCCAGATAGCGCCGACAGTTTTTCAATCCGCCGGCGAGCAGTCGGCTGTCTGCCATCAGCCCTCGTCTGAAGAAGAACGATTCGCCGCCCTCAAAGCTCTCGTCACCTGCCCGACGGCATCGATTGGCGCGGTCGAAAAACATTCGACCGCAGAAGCAGTCGCCGCTTATCCCGAACTCATAGAAGAAAACATATACTTCTGCGGATTCGCCTCGGAGTCTTCATTCGGCGCGTCGAGTTATTTCATCAGGCGCAGGGAAGGCAATGTGCTGATCGATTCTCCGCGGTTCGCGCCCCCGCTCGCAAGGCGGATCGAAGAGATGGGCGGCCTGCGGTTTATGTTCCTCACTCACCGCGACGATGTAGCCGACCATAGCAAATGGGCCGCGCGCTTTGGAGCAGAGCGCCTGCTTCACCGCGACGATATCGCTTCTTCCACAAGTGGAGTCGAACGCGCGCTGACGGGCCGCGATGCGATCTCGCTTGCCGATGACCTTCTGGCGATTCCGACTCCCGGCCACACGCGTGGACACACGGCGCTGCTCTATAAAAACAGATATCTTTTTTCGGGCGACCATCTCTGGTGGTCTGATGAGCGCCGCTCGTTGTATGCTTCGCGTGGCGTCTGCTGGGATTCGTGGTCGGAACAGACCCGCTCGATGGAGCGGCTGCTCGATTATAAGTTCGAATGGGTGTTGCCCGGACACGGGCGACGAGCGCGGGCCGACTCAAAGAGAATGCGCCAGATGCTCATCGCCTGCATCGCGCACATGAAGCGATATTGATCCGCGCTGCGGCAACTTCCGCTGTCCTCCCGGTCATCAGGAGTATCGATATGAAGACCTATCTCATTTCAACGGCAGGAACCCTGATCCTGGCTATCAGCCTCTCGTCTGCGGCAAGGCAAGCGGGCGACGCTCGATCCGAAATCAGAACGCTTGAGCCGGGCGCGGCGGTTCAACGCGAAATCAGGGGAGGCGAAAAACACCTCTATCAGGTCGCGGCCCTCCCCGATCAATTCCTCAAGGTCTCGCTTCATCAGCGCGACGCGAATCTGATCCTCAGCGTCTATGCGCCCGGCAGCCAGCAGGCGGACGAAATCGATCAGGCGGGCACGGGACAATTGGAACGCGCGCTATTGATCGCCCCGATGGCCGGCGTCTGCCGGTTCGAGGTGCGGGCTGAAAATGCGTCAGGTCAGGGGAGCTATGAGATAAAGCTCGAAGAAGCGCGCGCCGCGACTGAAAAAGACCGACTGATCATCGAGGGACTTCGCCGATTCGCCGAAGCCGAGCAGTCGCAATCGAGAGGAAACGCCGAAGGATTGCGCGCAGCGGTTGAAAAATTTCAGCAATCGGTCGACCTCTTTCGTTCGGGCGGAGACCGCGAGGGCGAAGGGACTTCGCTCGTCAGGCTCGGCCTCGCTCATCGCCTGCTCGGAGACAATCAGAAGGCGCTTGATCGCTTCGCTCAGGCGTTGCCTCTGCTCGTCGAGACGCGAAGCCAACAGCGGGAGTCCGCCGTCTACAATAACATCGCCGGCATTTATCACAGCCGCGGACTTGTCGAAAAGGCCGAAGGATACTACAGACAATCGCTTTCGATACTGCGCCAACTCGGCGACACCAACGCGCAAGCCATCGTGCTCAACAACATCAGCGTCGTTTGCCTCTCTCTGGGCGACTATCAGCAGGCGCTCGATTACCTGCGCCAGGCGCTTCCGCTTCGACGGGCGAACAAGGATCGCAGAGGCGAGGCCCGGACGCTGAATAATTTCGCTCAGGTGTATGCCAGCCTCGGAGACGGACGTACCGCTCTCGGCTATCTCGCCGAAGCTCTCACGGCGGCCCGCGACGGGCGAGACCGCGCCACCGAAGCCCTGACGCTCAATAACTTCGGCGGGGCTTATCGCGCGCTCGGCGATCACCAAAAGGCGAAATCCTACTTCGAAGAATCTCTCCCGATCCTGCGCGAGGCGGGCGACAAGTCCGGCCAGGCAGTGGCTCTCAACAACCTCGGCTCCGCATTTCTCAAACTCGGAGAAACGCAGAAAGCGATAGAACATTTCGAGAAGGCTCTCCATCTCGCGCGCGCCGTCGAAGAGCGACACCGCGAAGCGACCGTGTTGAGCAACCTGGGCCAGGCTCACTTCGACGCCCGCCGGTATGACAAGTCACTCGGTTATTTTTCCGAGTCGCTTCAACTGAGAAGGCAGATTGGAGACCGCGCGGGCCAGGCAGACACGCTCTACGGGATCGCCGCCCTTGAGCGCGAAAGGGGAAACCTCGATGAAGCTCGGGCGAGAAGCGAAGAATCTCTCCTCCTGGTCGAGTCCGTGAGATCGAAGGTAGGCAACCTCGATCTGCGGACTTCCTATCTGGCGACGAGGCGCGATTATTACGACCTGCGCATCGATACCCTCATGAGGTTGCACAAAGAGCGACCGTCGGAGGGCTTCGATGCCCTCGCGCTTGAAACCAGCGAGCGCGCCCGCGCGCGCAACCTGATAGACACCCTGATGGAAAGCAGCGCGAACATACGGGAGGGAGTCGATGCCGCGCTGCTCGAACGCGAAACCGCCCTGCAAAAACTCATCAACTCCAGAGAAGCTTATCGAATGCAGTTTGCCTCCAGCAGGGCGACGCTCAAACAGGCTCAGGAACTCGAAGAAGAATTGAAAAAACTGCTGGCCGAGAGCGCGGAAGTCCGCGAGCGGATGCGCGCCTCCAACCCGCGCTATGCCGCACTCATACAACCCGCAACGCTGAGACTTGAGGAGATTCAAAAGCTGATAGATTCGGACACTATTCTTCTGGAATACTCGCTCGGCAGAAACTCAAGCTGTCTGTGGGCCGTCACCGCTTCCTCGATGGAGAGCTACGCTTTGCCGCCGCGCCAGGAGATAGAGACCCTGGCGCGGCGGGTCTATGATCTGCTCACTACCCGCAATCGCCGCGTCGAAGGCGAGTCGCTGCAATCTCGCCGCGCGCGCATAGCTCAGGCGGACGCCGAGTTCGAAATTGCATCCTCATCCCTGAGCCGCATGATTGTCGGCCCGGCATCCGCGTTGTTGAACAGGAAACGAATACTCGTAGTCGCCGAAGGCGCGTTGCAGTACATTCCGTTCGCCGCGCTGCCTGCTCCTTCTGGAAGTCTGGAGTCTGGAGTCGCGAGCCGAGAGTCGGGAGGCAGAAAGAAAGACTCCAGACCGTCGTTGATCGCCAGCCATGAGATCATCAATCTCCCATCGGCTTCATCGCTGGCGGCGCTGCGCAGAGAGGCCGAAGGAAGGCGACCATCTCCGCGCCCGATAGCGGTGTTCGCCGATCCGGTCTTTGCGGGCGATGACCCGCGCATAAAATCCGCGAGCCGAAAAGAATCAATCTCGACGGCAGAATCGCCCGCCAGTGAAGTCGATCGCTCGGCCAGAGAATCGGGCGTCGATCTCTTCCGCAGACTGCGGTTCAGCAGGCTGGAAGCGGAAGCGATTTCATCGCTCGCTCCGCAGGGAGGATTGAAAGCCGTCGATTTCGACGCGAGCCGCGCGCGGGCGACGGGAGATGAACTGAGCCGCTACCGTATTCTGCATTTCGCCACTCACGGGCTTCTCAACAACGAGACCCCTGAGCTTTCCGGCCTCGTCCTCTCTCTGGTTGATGAAGATGGAAAACCTGTCGACGGATTTCTCCGCATGCACGAAATTTACAACCTGCGGCTCAATGCCGATCTGGTCGTGTTGAGCGCGTGCCAGACTGCGCTGGGAAAAGAGATTCGCGGGGAAGGGCTTGTGGGATTGACGCGAGGTTTTATGTACGCGGGAACGTCGCGCGTGGTGGCCAGTCTGTGGAGCGTCGAAGACAGAGCCACGTCGGAGTTGATGAAGCGGTTTTATCAGAACATGCTGGCCGGGGGGAAGAAACCCGCTGCCGCGCTCCGGGCGGCTCAGGCGGAGATGTCGAAACACGCGCAGTGGGCCTCGCCTTATTTCTGGGCCGCCTTCGTGATGCAGGGCGAGTGGAAATGAATCCGGGTACCGAAAAAATGTGAAATGTTTTTCCGGATTCTTCCAGATAAGAATGGATGAAGGGAAACAAGGCGCGCGCGTATGGGAGACGCGAGTCCTCAAAAAAGAGGGTGGAGTCTGACGAGCGAGGCGCTCGACCGGTTTTTGTCGCGCCTGGACGCAGACCGCGAAGCGGCGGGCGCGAAATACGAAATCATCCGCTCCAAGCTCATAAGCTTTTTCGAATGGCGCGGCTTTCACCTCGCCGAAGACCACGCCGACGAAGCGATCACGCGAGTCATAAGAAAGATCGATGAGGGAGAAGAAATCCGCGACCCTTCGACTTATGTCTACGGCGTGGCCCGGATGCTGACGCTCGAAATCTCGAAGCAGCGAGAGCGTCAGGCGGCGGCTTTCGACAGCCTTCCGTCTTTCGAGCAGAGAGACGACGGCGAAAGTGAAATGCGCGTCGAGTGTTTGAATCGATGCCTGGAAAAACTTCCGGCGGAGAACCGGCTGATGATCATCGAGTATTACAGCCAAGAGAAGGGCGAAAAGATCGAGCGCAGGAAACGGATTGCCGAAAAAATGGGCATACCCGTGGGCGCGCTGAGAATTCGCGCCCTTCGCATAAGAGACAAACTCGGCCAGTGCCTCGACGGCTGTCTCAGTAGAAAGATTGAGCGATGAGTCATGGAACTTAAATCGAAAAATGAAGAACTGTTCGTCCGCTACCTCCTGGGCGATGTTTCCGAGCAGGAGCGCGAGCCGATAGAAGAGCGGTTCTTTGCCGACGACCAGTATTATCAAGACCTGCTGGTGGTCGAAGACGAACTCATCTATGACTACCTGCGCGGCGCGCTCGACGCCCGCCAGCGCGCTCGATTCGAAGCGCAGACGGCAGCCTCGCCGCGTCGCCGTCAGAAAGTGGAGATCATCCGAGGGCTGATGCAGGCGACGATCGCGCCCCAGGAGGCGAAAGAACGCGAGCGAATTTCTTTTCTTGATCGCCTGCGCTCTCTTCTGATCGTTCCGCTTCCGGCCCTGCAAATTGCAATGGCTGCCCTGCTCGCGCTGCTGGCTGTGGGAAGTTTTCTTCTGCTGAGGCGGTCGGGAGAACTCGAAGCGGAACTTGCCAGAGTCGAGCAGCAACGCGAGCAGGAGCGTCAGGCGGCTTTGCAGCGCGAGCGATTGATAGAAGACCAGCGGGCGCGGGCCAGGGAGTTGAGCGAGCAGCTTGAGCGGGAGCGAGGGGAAAAAGAGCGATTCAGAGAGGAAGCCCGCAGACGGGCGGCGCAGGAGCAGGCGGCGCAATCGCTCGCTCTCAGTGCGGGAACCAGAGACTCAGCCGCGGCTGAAAGGATCGCCATTCGTCGAGTCACAGCGCGCGTCGTGATTCGACTCGACCTCGAAGGCGTCGAAAATTACCCGAGCTATCGCATCGAAGTGAGGACATCTCAGGGCGCGCTCATCTGGAATCAGGACGCGGCCTCCAGGCGCGATGGCCTAAGACTGACGCTCCCGGCGAGCCTTCTCGCAGAGGGCGAATACGAAGTGACGCTCAAGGGGAGGAGGGGCGACGGGCGGTTCGATGTGGTCAATTACTATTATTTCATCGTGACCGAAAAGTAGCTCTCTCGATTCGCCTCATCACGGCTTTCTCAAAACGCAGACGCGCTTCTTCAACGGCTCTCGACCGTGCGCGCCCTCATGCTGAAGGCTGTTTCCTTGTGAAGCGATGAAAATCGAAAGATGGAACAAAGAGCTAGACGGCCCGCTGACGGAGCAGGCTATGAGGCGCAAACTCGAAGCGCGCGGCTTTGCCGTCTCGCGCTATGTTTATCCGCCGGGCACCTCCTTTCCCGATCACACGCACGGCATAGACAAAATCGATGCCGTTCTTTCAGGCCGATTTCGGATGACGGTGGAAGGCCGCGAGGTGATGCTCGAAGCGGGCGATTCGATCACCGTGCCGCGAGGCACGGTGCATAGCGCCGAGGTCGCAGGAGGCGAGCCGGTCGTCAGCCTCGACGCGACGAAGGAATGATGGCGCTGAACCTGGCGGCAGATTTCAGGCGGGCGCGACCGACGGGCGCGGCGCATTGCGCAGCCTGACCGGAAGCACGCTGGCGCAGCAGACCTTCATCAGCCGCGCCTGATCGCGCTGCATCTCGGCGTCTTCCGCAAGCCAGCGGCGCACATCTTTCATTACACGAGCGGCTCGCTCGTCTGCCGGATCGATGAGCCGATAATGTATCCACTTGCCGTCGCGCCTCGCTTCGACTATCCCTGCGCGCCTCAGACAGGCCAGATGCCGCGAAATCTTAGGCTGGCTCATCCTCAATGCCTCGACCAGAAAACATACGCATATCTCCGACTCGCCCATCAGGTTGATAAGCCTCAACCGCGTGCGGTCAGCCAGCGCCCTGAATAATAGCTCCATCTCACTAAGCCCGTCTCTCATGGCGGAATGATTTTATCATAAGCATACAAATATGTCTTGACATATATGTTCTGATCGCATATCATCGGCTCATATTCGTTTAAGCGAATATGAAAATTGCAGGAAGGGAGAGCGAAAGATGACAGATTCGGTGAACGTATTGAAGGCGCATCTGGCCATAAACGTCCGGGATGTGGAAAAGAGTCTGGATTTTTACCGGCGGATGCTGGGCATAGAGCCGTCGAAGGTGAGGCGGGGGTATGCGAAGTTCGATGTGGCCGTGCCGCCGCTCAATTTCACGCTCAACGAGGTGGAGTATGGCGAGCGGGGAGCGCTTTCGCATCTGGGGATTCAGGTGGCGACGACTGAAGATGTGCTGGCCGTGCGCCATCGCTGGGTCGATGCGGGGCTGATGGTGCGCGACGAGATGCAGAGGGATTGCTGCTACGCCATACAGGACAAGTCATGGGTGGCGGACCCGGACGGCAATCAGTGGGAAGTGTTCGCGGTTCTGGAGGATAATCTTCCGGAAAAGAGCGAGGCGAAGCCATCGTGCTGCGCGCCCGCCCCGGTCAAACTTGCGTAGCAGGTCAACAGGAGGCAAACCATGTCGAAAGAAATAGAACAGGCTGTGAAATCGAGATACGGAGCCATTGCAGAGAGCCGTCGGTCGAGCGAAAACCGGAGCATAAGCGCGGTGGCTCAGGCGTTCGGGTACACGGCGGAAGAACTGTCGGCCATTCCTTCGGAAGCCAATATGGGGCTTTCGTGCGGGAACCCCACAGCGTATGCGAATCTGCGGGAGGGCGAAACGGTCGTAGACCTCGGCTGCGGCGGAGGGCTGGATATCTTTCTGGCTTCTGCGAAAGTCGGCCCCGGCGGGCGAGCTATAGGAATCGATATGACGCCCGAAATGATCGCGCTCGCCCGGCGCAACGCCGAAAAG
>CAZPQE010000123.1:0-8429 GCA_964588615.1 uncultured Clostridia bacterium
CGTTCACCGCGGGATGCGTCTCGCCGAGATACACGAGACCGATCAGAAGCACCAAGACCAGCCAGTCGCTCGTGCCGGTGACTTTTTCTGTCTTGCTCTTGAAATTCCGGTCTATGAAATCCTGGGCCACGCCGTTTGCCACATCAGCGGCTATCCTGGGGTCGGTGTGAGAGAAGGCGACCTTCAGCGCGCGGGTATCGCGAATCTGCTCTACGTTGAGTCCCCCTGCAAGCACGCCGACGTAAGGGCCGAGTCGCTTGCTGTCGGCTGCCGATCTTTCGCTCGTTCCGGCGGGTTCGAGCATCGGAGGGCCTTCAGACAGGGCGGGGCCGGGAGGCTGATCGCTCGCTTTTCCCGTTATGACCGCCAGTGCTTCGGAAATCGAACGGCGGCGGCTTTCGAGAAAGCGCGGGTTTTTATCCAACTTCAGATTGTCGGCTACGGATTCGAGCACCGGGCGGCTCTTGAGCTTGAGGATGCTGGTCTTTATTTCCAGCGTGGAGGTGAAATCGTCCATCGGAAAGAATATATCTCCGATCTTCATCATCGAGTTCTGGTCTCTGCCTATCTCGATCAAGGCCGACGCCTGGTAGATCGATTTATCGCGATAGGCGTCTATAGTTACCAGCGTGGTGACAATGAGGGCTATGATGGCGATCAGGAATTTGTGCTTGCGGATGACGCGCCAGACCTCGCGCGCGTGCATGCGGTCCAGGCTTTCGCCGTAGCCATAGCCGTAAGGGCTGCCCTCCGTGTAGCCTGCTCCTCGTGGATAACCGGGGCGCACGAGAGGCGCATCTTCGACCGTCGTTATTTTCTCAAGCTCGACTTTCTCATCAGCCATGATTGACTCCCCTGCAAAAACGGTCAGTAGCGCACCGGCGAGCGACCCACCACCGCGCCCATGCCGAAGGCGTTGAGCACCGCGCCCCCGAAGGATTTGAATTTGCTGTTAGGCACCTGAATTATATCGTTGGCCATCAACTTTATGTCCGGCTTCCTGCCGTCCATCACCGCGCCAATGTCTACCTTTATTTCACCCAGCTCGCCTGTCTTTGGGTCTTCGCGGTAGATGATGCCGTCGCCTTTGGCGGCGTTGAATTTGAACCCTCGCGCAAGAGAGATGGCCTGGCGCAGGGTCGTGCCGGGCTTGAGCGAGAACTCGCCCGGGGCATTGACCTCGCCCGCGACAAAGAAGACATCGGTCGGGGGAACATTGACCACGTCGCCCGGCTCAAGCTGCACATTGCCCTCGATCTGCCCCTTGAAAAAACCATTGACGTTGGCCGGGAACATCTCATATTCGGGAGCCGCCGCCGTCGGGGAGTTTGAATCCGGCGAGGCTGAAACTTCTGTCACAATGGCAGGGGCTTTTCCGGGTTTTATCCTTCGGAATATGTAGGCGGTAGAGCCGTGGCTGGGAGCGAGCCCGCCCGCCAGTATGAGAAGAGTGAACAAAGTGGCGCGGCTTTCGATCTGGTAAACGCCCTGGCGATTGACCGCTCCCATAACGAAGAACGAACGGCTGTTGGTCTGCTTGATGAAAACCGTAACCTGCGGGTCTTTCAAATAGCGACCGCGCAGAGATTCGACGATGAGACTCGAAAGCTGATCCGGGGTCTTGTCGAGCACGCTGATGCGGTTGAGGTATTTCATCTGAATAGTGCCTGCGGAGTTGACCTCGAAAATGCCTGACAACTCCGGCGCGTCCTCGATGCGGATTTCTATCACGTCGCGCGGGCCTATGCGATAATCTTCCGACGGCTCGACCAGTATGTTCGACGGGCTGCGCTCGCCCACTCGCGCAAGGTCCGTTTGCCGGGCCGGAGGATTTTCAGCGGGCGGTTTAGGCTCCTGCGCCTGCGCGCACAGCGTGAAACTCAATATCGCCGAGAGGACGGAGTTTAGGATCGCAACACCGCTTCTGCCGACCGATTTTTTCATGATGTTACCTCCCTGATGGAAGATGTCGAATCTGGTGAATCCCTGCGGCTGAGGGGAAGAGCCGCCGCCGGGCGGGTCTCAGCCGAAATTGCGCCCATACAGGATACCACAGACGAAAGGAGCAGGAATAATAAAGCGTTCGAAGGAATCTGAAGATTGAAATCGAACAGGCTGTGAACCGCCATGTCGAACAACCCTCCCCCGCACCCTATAGCCAGCCCCGCAATCACAGGGTCCTTCGATCTCATCCCTCTCATCACATCCCGAAACACGAGCGCGATGAAACAAACAGCCGCAGCGCCTCCGACGACTCCCGCATCAGCCAGCGCCTGAAGATAATCGTTGTGCGACTGGGCCACCACCAGACGCCCGTCGCTGTGACCGTAGATCGGATAGACGGTCTCAAAGGCCCCCAGCCCCGCTCCCGTCAGCGGGCGCGCGCGAAAGATCGCCCAGGTGTCGCGCCACATCCAGTTGCGGCTCAAAAACCCCTCGTCCCCGCCCCGCGCGTCAGCGACCGTCTGCGCGATGCGGTCGATTATCGGATCAGACCCTATCCAGATTATCCCTGCCGCAATCGCCACCGCCACAAGAATGAAAGCCAGCAGCGGCGAAAGAAATGAGCGCGTCGACCTCTTTTCGATTCGAGAGCGGTGAAGCATCAGCAGCAGAACGAAAATCATTCCGGCGGCGAGGCTGATCATCCCGCCCCGCGAAAGCGACACTACCACTGAAAGCCCCATCATCATCGCCGCGAATCCATAAAACAGGCGCGCTTCAGATGAAACGCGGGCAGCCATCAAGCCTACGGGTATCGGAATGAGCATGGCCATGCAGCCCGCGTAGTGATTGCGATTGACGAACGGGCCGAATACATTAGTGCGCGCCGTCGGCCTCAGCCAGTAAAAGCGACCGTCCCAGCTAAAATGCTGGATCATCGAGAAAACAGCCAGCGCCAGCCCCAGGACGATCAGAAAATTGGCAAGCAGGCGCAGCCTCTCGCTGCGGGCGAAAAAGTTTGCGCCGATCAAAAAACAAACCAGCAGAAAAAAGATCACCCTCACCGCATTGCGCGTGGCATCGATATCCATCGAAAGGCCGACCCTCCGGCCTTCCGAATCAGTCCAGGCCAGGCTCTGAGCGAGGCCTGCGGCAAGCAAGGCGACTATGGGCAGCGCCGTCAGCGGCATTCTTATTTCGAACCGCTTTTCGATCACTGCCTTCACAGCCCAGGCCAGAACGAGCGCCGTTACGATGACTTCGAATATGGCGACCGACCATGCTTCGACCGCTCCGTGAGCCAGGATGGTGAAGACGAGCGCGATCATCAATCCGACGATGATCGTTCGGTCCAGGGGTGGGATGGCTTCTTTGTTCTGGATGTGATCGCTGACGGCGCTATGGCCGCGCGGTATTGTGTTCACTGTCGGCTGATTGAAAAATCGTCGAACCAGAGGATGCCTCGCGTCGGATCGTCGTATTTGAATTCAGGCACGCGACGTATCGTTATGTAGACGGCAGCGCCGCCCCGTCTTTCTGCCGCAGGCGCCAGGAAATCCACCTCCAGCGATTGCCAGTCGCTCGTTCCGGCGCTGACCGGAGCGGACTGAGCGAGCAGAGTCCCGGTTTTATAATCGATCACTGCGATGCGCGGCCCCTGGGGCGAAACCAGCGAGTCGGTCTTCACATAACACGACAGGCGATAGCGCACGCCGGGCTCGACGAGTACCAGTTGGCGAACTTCCTGATCGAGTCGGGTCGTGTCGCGCCCTATGAATTCCACAAGCAGCGAGCGCGAGCCCGTCCGCCCGGAGGTCGGGTCTATGCCGAGCCGCGCGTAAGGGCTGCGGGTTATCTGCCAGTCGAATTGGATGAAGTCCTTGAAGAACTCTTCTTCGAAACCCGGATTGCGGATGAGCGTCTCTGTTGCGACAGCGGTCAACTCGCCCCAGAGTTTGCGAGCCAGATCGACGCGGCCCGCGTTTATCAACTCCTGAAGCATCGCCGGGCTTTCTGCGCTCGCAAGCCTCGACCCTGGATCAATCGAGTTGAACACCTCGACTGCTTCATCCGGGTGGGATTGTTTGAGGAGGAAGCGGGTGAGAATCATTTTCGCCGCCGCGTCCTCGCTCACTATGCTGCGGACAGCATCGACGCTGCTCCCCGAAAGCCGCCACACCAGATCGAGGCTGGCGGGCAGAAGCGTGGCGCTGGAAGCGAGGGCGCGGCGGAACTCTTCAAGAGAGCTATCGAGTCTGCCCTGACGGACGAGCAGGTTGGCCAGCCGCCAGTGGGTTTCCATATCGTTGGGAGCGAGGCGGGCGGCCTCTCTGAGCGAGGCTTCAGACGCAGGGTAATCTCTTTTGGCTTCAAGGACGGAAGAGAGCAGCAGATGATGGTTGAAGTTGAATGGGGAAAGGCGGACGGCGTTGCGGGCGTATGTTTCCGCGCGACTGAGGTCGCGGTCTATTGACTTCATCTCCAGGTCTGCGAAGCGATAATGCAGGCGGGCCGAATCAGGAAAGCGATTTATGGCCGCTGCTAGTTGCCCGCGATCCACTCTGTATCGCCCGTCGGAAAAAACGCCGATGACGAATCCCGCGACCGCAAGGTAGATCATGAGCGCGCAGGCAGAGAGCGCGATGAGCGCGAAAGCAGTTCTAGCCGCAATGGTTGTAAGCTTCAGATGGATCATTTTGTTTTTCGTCATTTGTCATTTGTCATTTGCATTCAACAAAGGACAAGCGACTAAGGACGATTGAAGACACTTCGCCCGTCGAAGATTGAACCCCGAGGGGAAGTCGCCGGGCGACTGGTCGGTTTGTCAACAGATGACGGGTTCTCTGATAGTCATCGGGAGGGGGTGACAGAGCCTGCGATCAAAATCCGTTTTCAACGCTGTCGAGCGGGGCTCTCAGCACAGCGATAAATAATCATGTCCAGTTCGCAACGCCTGCTTCAGCCGGGGGTTGCCTGCTACAGCTTCCGCCCCAGGGCGCTGAAGTCCTGAATTCTGTTTCGTCGAACAACCTGGAGGTGACAGAGTATTTACGCCTGCCTTCATCCCTGTCGTCGCAACTCTCCAGCAGCCTGCCTGCTTTCGTCCGTCCCTGCTCACACTGGTCGAGCGATTCATCCTTGCGCGACAAGTTGTTTCTTCCGGGAGCATGATGAAAAACCAGAAACGGCGGCAATGCGCCGCAGGGGCTTTGGCGAAAAACCGTTCTTGAGTTTACCGTCTCGCTGCCCATGCCGCAAGAGACTATTAGCGGAAATCGGTCATTTTGGACGATTTGATTGCCCTTCAATAGCCGCATAAGCGAGCAGAGGCGAATAGGATTGCGACTCGCGTCGCTGACGGCTGATCAAAACGGCAGTCCAGTGCGTACTTTTTGACAAACTGCACCTGAACTCGACTCTCCCTCTTTGAGCCTCGAAGGGCCTTATGGGATAGACAAAGGGACTCCACGAAGCAGAGGAGAGAGTTTTCATCTCTATACCTTCGTCGAGCCTCGACACCTCTGAGACCAGGAAGCAGTTGACGCGGCGGACGCTCTTGAGGTTCCAGGCGGCGGCGAGGTTTTCAAGCGCAGGCGGCTGGCTGGCCGACATAAGATCGATTGAGGCGAGCGCGACCGGACGAGCCAGCAAGGTCAGTTGGCTGCGGTCTGCAACCGCGATGGGGATATTGAGCGAGAGTCGCTCGAAATAACCTAAGCGCAGCGCGACGGCGGCGGGCATTTTTTCGTCCAGACCCTTGAGATGCGCCGGGATTGCAAGGATCGAAAAAGAGCCGGGGATCAAAAGGCCGCCGGGGTTGAGGAATCTTTTTCTGGCATCGATTATCGGGGCCAGGCCTTCGCCCAGTCCCTGATTGCCGAATGTTTCGCTTATGATGATATCGAACCTGCGACGGAGACGGAGTTCTCTTGAGTCCCCTTCGATCACTTCGATTCTGTCGCTGACTTCGTTTTCTCTGGCAAGTGTCCTGATAATCGGAACGAGATATTTCTCCTTCTCAACAGCCGTCACCCGTTTTGCTCCGAGCTTTGCCGCAAGTATCGCCCACACGCCCGTGCCTGAGCCTATATCGAGAACGGTCGAATCTGGATCGATATGACGGCTGAGGGCCGCGCTGATGGCCCGGTTCCTGTAAGCGTCTCCGAGCATGAGGCGATGATATCTCAACACGTTTTGCAGGTGAGAGCAGGGGGTTGAAGCTTTGTCATTTTCTGTCATTGGATTTCCTCAACAGCGCGGGCAACCGGTTGACGAACGCCTCGATCCTCCGTAAGAAAAGGATCGCCTGAAGAGGCAGCCTCGGAAACTCGTCAAACGAGGCCTCAAGCCTCACGGTCGCTCTTATGGGATCAGGCCAGCGTCGACGAATCGCTTTCGGGATGTGAGAGGGATGGCTGAGTGATTCGCTAATAAGCTCAGGCGGACGGCGGTCATCGACGACGGGGTTTTCCCATTGCCTGAGCACAGCCGGCAGGAGCCAGCGAGGAAGATTCGCGGCTCTCTCAGCCAGAGGAGTGTCGTCAGTATCAGCGCCGAGCAGTTGATGAGCTAGACCCACAGCGCAGGCCACCCAGTCGGCGCGGCGTCGATTTTTTCCGAGACAAATATCCCAGTCGAAATCCTGCGGCCTGCTTTCGACCGCAAGAGCTATGTCGCACAGCCCTCTGGGAAGCCAGGCCCCGTCGCGGAGGAAATGAAGGCAGAGTATTCGAAGATGGTCTTCCGGACTGAGAAGGCGCACATCCGTCTCATCGAGTCTTACAAGTTGCGAGCGGTCGTACAACTCTTCTATAGGGTGAAGGTCGAGTTTCGACAATCCGCTGTGCAAATCTACCGGAAACCGGTGACGCGTGACCAGATCGAGCGCGAGGCTGTATTGATCGGGGCGGACGACCAGATCGATATCTCCGCACAGCCGCAGCCCCTTTTCTGGATAGAGCCGCGCGATGGCCCAGCCTTTTATCAGTATTGGCTCTATTTCGCGCGAGCGAAAAAGGGATAAGGCTTCCTTTATTATTTTTTCGATGACCGCGTTTTGAATCGCGTAGTATCGAAGACCTTCGAGGAGGTTCAGGACAGGCGGAGAATCTTTGAGGTCCGAATTTCGAACCAGACGCCAGACCATCGCGGCTGTGCCTGAGCCGAGAAACAGAGGTATGTGTTTTATGAATTCATCGCGGGAAATCCCCAACCGGGGAGGCTCATCGCGCCAGACCCCTCTCAGGGTCTTTGCCAGCAAAAGGCTTGTTTCCTTGTCGCGGCGCACGGTATACGGAGTTCACCCTGTGAAGAGCGAAAAACTGACTGGCGGGTTTGCCTGATAAATCACAAACTTCATTCGACGCTCTGGCACTATGTTCAAAGCCGCGCTGAATTGGATTGAAGCTATGGCGTCGCAGAACACATATTGGTATTGGGTCCGGTGCTCGGGCAGAAAGGGCAGCCCGAAGCGACCGAGCAATCCGCCGCGCTCGCGCAGGTGGAGCCGCAACTGCCCGTGCCTGCGATGGCGTCAGGAGCGAGTATCGATGTGACTACGGGTATTGCTATCATCGCGGCGATTCCTGCCCTTTTTATCAATGCTCGCCGCGACATTCTCGGCTTTTCAAGCTGCGGCGCAATTTTCTTATCCAGTAATTTCGCATTCCCCAACTGATCGAGAGCAAACCACACCAGGTCTTCATCAACTGGCTGATCGAGTTTTTTTCCGACCTTCTCGGCGATATCCTGCACGGAGTTTTTGCCATCGCATTGCTCCCAGACGAGAGCGGCCATTTTGTTAAGGCAGTGAGCCTTGTGATCTTCCAGATCGTAGACTAGCATATCGTCGGCCAATTCCTGAACCAACACCCCTTCCTTGCGCGCGCCTGGTCTTATCTGCTCTGCTCTTCTCATCTAAGTGTCTCCTCAAAACTGAAAGCCGTTCGAGCGATTATAATCTTTGAAAAGCCAAACCTGCCTGCGTAAGCAGAAAGGCTCGATACTGGTGGCTGAACGACTCCATCTCAGGGGAGAGGGCTTGAAGGACTGACTGAACAACTATCGGTGAAGCGCGACACTGCAACGTCCTTCAGTTTTACTCAGGGGCTTTTGGCTTTTATCAATAACAATTAAAGCCAGGTAGAGTTGTACTACCTACCTCAGACCGGTGTCAAGAAGAATTATTGGTAGTGATGAGAAGGTAAGGCTGGCACAAGGAACGCAAGCGTCTCGCTTGCTGGTGCAGTAGCAAGCGAGACGCTCCTTGTGCGCATTCATTGGTAAGGCTTAACCGTAGCATTACTTTTTCATCACTACCGAATTATTTTCATCCCTCAGCCGCCCAATTCCCTCAGGATGAAATCAACTGTCTCTCGCGTATTTCCGCGCGCGCTTCGGACGGCTGTCGAATTCGATACCGCCTGACGCATTGCTGACATCGCAAATTCGGGTTGAAGGCGCACGGAGCGGCTGTTTTTCATGAG
>CAZPQE010000123.1:8439-14692 GCA_964588615.1 uncultured Clostridia bacterium
ACCGCCTGTCCCTCAGAAAGTTTCCGGGGCAGCCATCTGGCTCCCTGGCGGTACTGACTGAAGACGATCATTTTCACCGGCAGGGGTCTGGCTCCGGCCACGCCGCCCATCTCTTCAACCTTGAGTTTCTTCTGAACCGTTTCGCCTTCTTCTCTCAGCCCCAGCGTGCGCGGGAAAGGATGAACGCGGCCATGCGAATCCAGAACCGCGAACTCGTCCGAATAGTAAGTCGCCCCCGCCCGCACCAGTTCAGTTACCAGCGTCGTCTTGCCGCTGAGGCTCTCGCCGGGGATGAGCACCGCCTTTCCCCGCCAGCCTACCACTCCCGAATGTATGAACACTCTGCGCTGCGCATAGACTGCGACGAAGTTATGCAGTTTCGTTTCAAGGTAGTCCAGCATATCTTCGAGGTTGAGGGTTCGAAATAACAGGTCGCCATTCTGATAGAGTATGTTGAAGCGGCGAATGCGCGACTCCTGGCCGCCCACCTTGAGCGAAAACAGATGATCCGTAGCGGCATAGCGCGCAGGCTTCCATCCGGGCGGGAGCAGTTCGATGACTCGATCAAACATCTCCCGGTCGCTGACCCGGACGCCCATGCGCAATCCGTAAGCGAGAAATGAAACTCCAGCCGCCCAGCCCAGGCGGTCTATCTTGCTGGCTCAGAGCGAGCCTCCTCTGAGTCGAGGCATCACGAACTCCTTCACTCATCTCCCTCCTTTCATCTCCTGGTCTGACTGCGGCGACTCATCTTACACCAGCGGGCGGAGGAGAATCGAATCGCGGAAAGAATTCACTATGCTTTCCATCTCTCCTTCGTCCCCGCTCCCATATTCTTTCTCAAATTCGGCCTTCGTCTGTTCCAAGGAAACTCCTCCGAGCAGCCGCTTGAAAACCAACAGACATGCATCGTCGAAATAATCGACGCCTATGACATTCGGCTCAGGCGACCCCAGTATTTTAGTCGTCGAAAGCTCCTTGACCCACTCTGCGATAGTCTCTATCGGATCGCTGTCGGTAAAACGCTGTTTGACCAGATCGAGTATCAGAGACCTGTCAGGCACATTCAATATCAGCGCGAGAAAGAAACGATGCTCCGGGCTTGTCAGGTATCGGCGACGGGCAATGATGTTGGCCTGACGTTGAGCGTATTCGATGACCGGCAAAATAAAATCGGTGAGAGGCCCATGCCTCTGACGCGCTTTTTCAATGAGAGATTGAAAACGATCTCTGCCCCCAGAGAGCCGGAATATCCGTTCTATCTCGTCGCCCGTAAGTCGCTTGAAGGCCATATCCAGTATGGCGAAGGCAGTCTGAAAATCCGACGAAGTAACCATAGCGCCGATCATCTCATCCGCCTCCTCGTGCTTCATTTGAAGCAGCAGCGACGCCGCCTGAACCTTTCGAATCGACAACTCATCGCGGAAAAAAGGATCGATTGCGAAATGAGGCTTGAGGTAATCGAACTGAGGCAGCGCGCTCGTGGTCTGGTAAGTCCTCACGCAGATGGTCGCCGACGGGCGGTCGAGATGAAACAGGGAATGGATGAACTGGTCTCCCGCAAGAATCTCTCTTGTATCGCCTCTGGTCAACAACTCGCTCCCGTCATAATCGATCCGTCCGATGGCGAAGTGTTCGTTTATCAATCCTTCGCAGTGGAAGCGATATCGGCTGTGAATGCTCGATCCGAGAAGCACCTGAAACGCGCCCGAAAAAGCATGCCGATGTATGGAGGTCGTTCCGTCGAGCCAGTAGTAAACATCTATGTAGAACCTTGTCGCGTCGAACACCGTGATGGGAGGATTGCCGAACCTGGCGTCGAGATCGTACTGTCTGGGGAGATGCGAGGCAGTCTGCACCCATCGAATTATGTCCCACGCATCGACCTGCTCGCCCGCTCCCGCCTCTGTGAGCGAGAGTCGTGCGATTTCAGGGAAAGCATCCTCGTCATAATTCTTCGCTCTCCATCGCTGTTCGATCAGAGAGCCGAGTTCATCGAAGAATTTCATGGCTGACCCTCGACCCAAACGCGCCGACAAGGATAACCTCGGCCTCGATCAACGACAAGCCATCTTTCTTTTCTGATCCCGAATCTCAAGGCCGCGCCGACGGGTCTCCTAAGAGTATCCACGTCCTTCGAATATCGCTGTTGGCGACAGTGAGTTTGGCCCTCGATATCGCTTCGCCTACAGTCACAGTCTGCGCGCTGTCGAACATCTGTCTATACAACTCTTCGTTCATGCTCGACTGCGCGCCGGGTCCGGTCAGCCCCGACGAGGCCCAGACCATAGCCGCGCCTCCTTGCGATTTCATCAACGCTTCGGCCAGTCCTTCGGCTGCCGGATCGTGAAAATACCCGTTCAGGCAGGTCATAATAACGAACATCGGCATCTGCTGGTTGGTCAGGCTTCTCGCGTCGGCGCTCGTGAGCACGCTTCCCCGCCACGTCGTCACCGATCCGTGTCCGGTGTAATTGACTACAGACTGCCCGCGGTTGATCGCTTCGATCAACCGCGCTCTGGCCGTCTGCGGGTCGGTCTGCCCTCGAAGTATTTCTTCCACGCCCGCGCCCGAAGGGACGAGCGATCTCAACCTCTCGACGGCTTCCTCGAAATTGAACGAATCGTTGTCGTCAGCAAAGAGCAGCACCGCGTCTGCGCCGGATTGTTCATAAAGAATTATTTTTCGCGCCATCAGGCCGGCCTCCTGAACACTTTGGGCGGGCAATCGCCCCACGACTATCTCGGCCAGCCCGTCGTCGTCGCGGTCTCCGAACCAGTCATCGCTTGCAGTCTCAAGGAACCGCGTATCGATGAGTCGGGTCGGAACCACGTCCGAATCCGGATATCCGAGATACCCTCTGGGGTCGAAGCTTGCATCACCTACGAGCAGCGCGAAGCGCGGGGCCCTCTGCCAGTGAGTCGCCGCATAAGTCAGAAAATCTTTCATCGCCTGCGGACTCTTATGCCCATAGCTGAACTCATCGAACAAATCTTCGACATCGATCGTGGCGACTCTCAGCCCCTGCGACTCTCTCAACTGCGCAAGCCCGGCAAGGGCGGGCATAAACTCGCGCCTTGTGATAATCACCAGGTCTGCGCTTCTGCCCTCCTGTCGCCATGTTGACGGATGGTTGAATGAGACCGACGCCGGGCGACTGATCCGATCTTCAGTCATCGCCAGAAGAGTTCGCTGCCCGACTTCGGGAACGGTCAGCGTGATCGAGTATCCCGATTTGCTGCGCCTGATTTCTCCTGTCACCTCGCTGGGCGCTTCCGCACTGGTCACATCGAAAACTCTTATGCGGCTGCCAGTGAAACCATCGATTGTCAATCGATACTTGCCCGCAGCAGTCAGCCTCAGCGCATCCTGATCGGCGATGTAGGCCCGCTGGTAAGTCAGCCTGATCCTATCGACGAGGCTCACGTCGAGTTCTCCCGCCTGAGCGGTCAGCGTCACAGTGTTTTCGCCTTCTCTCAAAATCGAAGGAGGCAAGTTGATGGCTGCCGCGCCTTCGGCCTGTCCGATGAAAGAAACCTCTCCGACATCGATGCCGTTGAGCCGCACGCCGACCCTGTGCGCGACCTGACTCACTCCCTGAAGCGACACTTCGAGCCGCGCGCTTCCCGCGAGATCGAGGTGGCGGAGTATGAGAGTCTGATCCGTCGGATCGGCGGTTACGGCTGCGCCGAAGAAATTCTCTTTATCGCCGTTGCGCAGGGACGCAAAATAAACCGTCCGGTCTCGCCGTTCGACCGTGTAAGGGAAGCTTCTCTGCCCCGTCGGCCCGCCCTGCTTCTGCTCTCTGCGGGCGCGAAGGCCCGGCGCGCTTCCCGACACGAGCCAGTAGACGCGGGCGTCGGTCGAAGGGGAATCCAGCCCGAGGCCGTAGAACTCGACCGCATCCGACGGATCGAACCTGCCGTCTTTTTCTCCCGCGACGATTATCGGCTGCTGCCTGCCTTCGACGAAGAGTTGAAGGAAGCGCGGGTCAGTTCTCGGATCGATGCCTGCTGCGGTCAGTTCCGCCTGACTCACCCGGTACCAGCCTTCCCGCTTCACTGTAATTTTGGCCGCAGGCCGCGCGGCCAGGTCCGAAACTGCGCTCACGATCAGAGCATCCGTTTGACGCTCGCCCTCTGCAACGCGCTCAATTGCGCGGCCTCCCGATGATTGGGAGGCAGTGATGCTGCTCAACAACTTCGCGTCGGAGTCGGCCATCAGCCCGTCTGCTTTTTCCTGCCTCAGAGGGCCGTGCCATCGGCGATTCCCGGCCAGGTCGATTTCTTCGAGCCAGTAGAGCGAGTCTCTGCCGGGCGACGGATCGCGCCACCGGTAAGACATGCCTGCGGTGAGCCGAGTCCCAGGACCGGCCATCAGAGCCGATCCTGCGATGAACTGCTGAGTGAGCCGCTCGCGCCTGCCCTCGGTTTCGCGGTAGACGTGGAAGCCCAGATTGTCCGCTTCGTACCCGGTCTCCCAACGGATCAAAACGCCGTTCGAATAGGCGGTGGCCGAGGCTGAAGCCATTTCGACTTCGGTCGGGGCGAGCAGCGAGAAGCTGCCGAAGGCGGTTCCCCACCGCCCGTCTTCCACGCAGGCAAACGGGCAAGCGCCCACGCCTGTCGTTCCGCGCGTGAGGGCGGATTGATTGAACACCCAGAAGGTGGCTTCATCCGCCGGGTCGAGCCAGATGCCGGAGTAATCGCCCCATCGACTGTTCGTAGTGTTGTTGTTTACGAAGGTTCGAACATAAAAATCCAGCCCGGCGCGCAAGGGTCTCACCGGCTCGGTGAATCCTGCGGCATCGCTCGAAAGGCGGGTGGTGTAGTAGGAACCGGCAAAAATATTCGGGCCTGATGCGGAAAAACCTATGGCCATGTTCCCGTTCGAGTCTGCGGTGACGGTAGGAAAGAAGGTGTAAGTCCCGGCGGCTATGTCTTCTCCGCCCACAGCGCCGGTGTCGGCCAGCGCGGGCGCGGCGAGATTCGTGGTATTTACTCTGAACCAGCGAGCCGTCGCCTGGCCCGCGTTGGCTCCCGTAGTCGGACGAGTCGATGCGGCGAGGTAGAGGTTGTTGTTCCGCCACACGGGGGTCTGCGAGACTCGCCGGTCGTTGGTTTGAATCAGCCTGGCGCTTCCCGACTGAGACGCGGCGGGAAGGGCCATCGCCACGTTGTCGTCGCTGGCAGTAGTTCCCCATTGTATGAAGAAATTGGTGAAGGCCGGAGCGGTCAGCGGATTATCGATGCGAATCATGCCGAGGAAAACATTTCCGCCCCCGTTGATTCCGCTGTATTGCATCAGAAAGGTTCCAAGCCCGGCGGGCGCAGTTCCATAAATCTGCGTGGGCTGCGCTGTGGTGTTGAGCGCCCCGGCAGCCGAAGCTATCGGATCATGCAGGGTGAAGGTCGCCATGCCTCCCGTGTAAAAAGGCGTTTTGTTGATTATCCACAGCCTGACGCCGACGCTGCTGCCCGGACTCGCTCCAAAAGAAAACATGTTGGCGGTGATGTAAACCGCTTCTTCGTCTACGGCAAATCCGGGGAAATCAGCCCAGCGGTTCACCCCTCCGATGTTGATCATCGAATTGATCTGAAAGAAAAACCATGTGCCGTTGGGGTTGCTGTCGTCCGAGACGGCGACGAATATGCGCGAGGTGTTGGCCGCGCCGCCAAGCGCGGTGTCCGTCCGTTCAAGCGTGACGACGAGGAAGCGGCTCGAAAACTGATCGTAGATGACCTTGGGATCGAATGTACCCGTGAGCGGCGCAAGCGAGGTGAAAAAACTGGCGAGACTCTGACGGTTCTCTCTCACTCCGGCCTTCGTGTACCACTCGATGGTCGTGTTGACGGTCATCACCACGTGGCTCGGCCCAGCCGCTCCCGAAGTGTCCGGCGGGATGTGAAAGAATCCGGTCGTCGCGGCGTCGTCATTAAAAGTTACTGCGTTGAAGGAATTCAACAGCGGCGGGGCGAGCGGACTTATGGGCAGGTAATCGTTTCTGCCCCGTGAGGCGAGAAACATCTGTTTGTTCTTCTGCACCTCGGCGTCGGCGCGCGCGCCTTCAGACATCTGAGTCGGTTCGACATTTTGAATACGGGTCTGAGCCGATGTCTGATCAGTCGGGAAGAAAAAGGTCAGCGTCAGACTTGCAACAGCAAGCGAGAAGGGGAGTGTTGAACGATTCATAGCGATTGTTCCTTCACAGCATCGAATTTTCGCATCGAGCGTCTGTTCGAAAACCGCGCCC
>CAZPQE010000124.1:0-14367 GCA_964588615.1 uncultured Clostridia bacterium
GTCGAAGAAGCTCATTGTAGTCTCCTGATCGGTCGGGGGGTGCTGTTCACTGAAGTGAAGTTCGCACTTGAAGGGGTCTTGATGTTCGGCACAGGGGCAACCGGGGCTTCGACAACCGCATGAGCGCGGTATCCACAAGATAAACCAATCGACATCAAAGGGCAATACCTAATTTCGGGAAGAATTATGCTCTTTATCAGGTTGATCGTCGCTCGACCGCTCAAGCTCAACTTGTCTGCGCGCTTTCCGTACTGATAAAACACTTTCCCATGAGCATTCATCCGACTTCCATAATCGAAGAAGGCGCAAGCATCGGCGCGCGCGTCCGCATAGGCCCTTATGCGGTGATCGAGCGCGACACCTTCATCGGCGACGACTGTGAGATTCGCGCTCACGCTTCCATCAAACGATTCACTCGCCTCGGAGAGTCGAACGTCGTTCACGAAGGCGCAGTGCTCGGCGGCGAACCGCAGGATACGGGATACGAGGAATGCGAAAGCCATGTGCGCATCGGCGCGGGCAATCGCTTCCGAGAGGGCGTGACTGTTCATCGCGCGACTCAGGACAATGCCGAAACCATCATCGGCTCGAATTGCTTTCTGATGGCTTACTCTCACATAGCGCACGACTGTCGACTTGGAGACCGGGTGATTCTGGCAAACAATGTGGCGCTTGCGGGCCACGTCGAAATCGAGGATCAGGCTTTTCTTTCAGGCGGCGTGGTCGTGCATCAGTTCTGCCGCGTCGGGCGGCTGGCGATGGTGGGCGGAAACTCGAAGATAGTTCAGGACTGCCTGCCGTTCGTCATCACCGACGGCGTGCCGGGCCGCGCCTGCGGATTGAATCTGGTGGGACTCCGCCGCGCCGGGTTCAAATCCGAGCATATTCAACCGCTCAAGCAGGCATATCGAATACTGCTTCGATCAGGGCTTGCGCTCGATGCGGCGCTTGAGCGAATAAGCGAGATCGAAAGCCCGCTGGTCGCTTCGCTTGCGGATTTTGTATGCAACTCGCGGCGGGGATTCTGTCGCGAGTAATCAGGAAGGGATTTCGGATTCCACATCCACGTCTATCGCTTTCCTCTTCATCAACGAACGGTCGGCAATCGACTGCGGCCAGATTGCGGCAATCTGTTCATCCGATGACAAAGCGGCGGCCATTATCGCCGTCGCTTCTTCCAGGCTCTCCTGATGCTCGGCGTCATAATGGTTGATCGTAGCTGAATAAAGAGTCACCGCTCCGTAGATGGCCTGATCGAATAGGATGGGAAAGACGGTCAGCGTTTTATATGAAGAAAAGCAGTCGGCCAGTTGCGGCGGCAGGTCGAGTTTGGGATCGGTGTTGCAGAAAGGCTTCTTGTTGGCTATCACCCATCCGGTCACGCCCTCGCCGAGCGCGATCCTGCGCCCCTTTATCCGTTCGGCGTGCTGGCCTGTCGCATGCGCCACTTCGTTTTGTCCCGTTTCAGGAGTGACAAGGGTAATAGCGCAGGTGTCGTAATCGACCATCGCCTTGAGCTTGTCAGCGAAAGCCGAAAGCTTGCTCTCCCGTTTCTCCGCGCTTATGACGGCCTGAGCCAGATCGCACATCGCCCTCATCGAATCTTTCGCCAGACGATCGCCTCTGTATTCTTCAGCAAGCCCCGCCGCCGGAGGAACCATCCGCGCCGATTCCGAAAGCTGCTCTATCGGCTCTATTCCGAAACTCGGCGGAGGCAGATGCCTGCTCCGCTCTATCTCCGCTTCGAACTCCGTCAGGTAGGCGATGAACATCGAAACCACCTTAGGATCATACTGCGAGCCGCTTCCCTCAAGTATCAGCGCGATTGCTTCCTCGCGCGAAAGCCCCTTGCGATACTGCCGGTCTTCGCGCACTGCGTCGAAGCAATCCACAACTGAAAGTATTCGCGCCGTCAGCGGTATCTCTTCGCCGCTGAGTCCGTCGGGGTATCCGCGTCCGTCCCATCGCTCGTGGTGATGGCGGACTATCGGGACTATCGGGTAAGGGAACTCTACTCGACCGATTATCTGAGCGCCGGCGATGGTATGAATCTTCATCTTCTCGAACTCGGCGGCGGTCAGCTTGCCGGGCTTTTCGAGAATGTAATCGGGGACGGCGATCTTGCCTATGTCGTGAAGGAGCGCACCGGACTTCAACGCCTCGATTTCAGATTCGGAGCAGCCAAGCAGTCGCGCGACGCCCGCAGCGTAGACCTGAACGCGGAGTACGTGCTCGTGAGTGACCTCATCTTTGGCATTGATGGCGACGGCGAGGGCTTCGATGGTTTCGCGGTGAGCTTTTTCTACGGCTGATATGCGTTTCTGCACATTGTCGCGATAGACTCGCAGCCAGAGGTGAAGAGTGATGAAGATGGGCCCGCCTATGACGAGCATCAGCCAGAAATTGTATTGCAGGGCGATGTACATTAAAGTCGCCGTGCTGCTCGTCGGCAGAAACAGCACGGAGGCCACCATGCAGCCTTTCCACTGACGGCGCAGCGGCTCGCCCTGGCGCAGGGCTAACAGCATGGTTAGAAGAGTGATATTTACCGCCATCTGAGCCAGGTTGGCGGCCAGCATCGGAACGGCTACGGCGAGCAATGTCGTGTTGCGGGCAGGAGCCGACAGGCCGAATCCGAAATGAAGCGTGGCGTTGAGCGAAGCCGCCGCCGCCGCCGCGCCGAGCGACATCATGCCGGAGGAGAAAAGATTGCTCGAAGTGCGATTGACTATGCGACGCGACGAAGTGAATCCTTCGATCCCGGCAAGGAAGACCGCAGCCGAGAACCCGTACCATGAGGCCGCCATCACCACTATCGCATCCGAGAGAGTGAACCCCACTTTTTCCCGCGAAAATCCCAGTTGCAGAGGCAGTCGGAAATGAAGCGGAGACATCCCTACGGCGACGATCACCGGCACGATCAGGAGCAGTTCCAACTGATCTTTGGGCTCGTAACCGGCGACCACTTCGACAAACGACACCAGCCACACCGACAGCCCGGCAGCAGTTATGGCTCCCTGATAGACGCGACTTTTCCTGTTCGTCTCCATAGCCACGACTCTTTTCACCGACCGGGGGCTTGCCTGCTCGCTGAACCAAAGACAATACGACGAAATACGAGCGACAGAAAAAAACTGCTCATAGTATTTGTTCCCAGATTTAGAGGCTCTTACTCTCCCCACTCACAACCTGTCTGCAAGCGTCAGCCATAAGTGCAACCGCTGTACCAGCCAAGCCCTCGCCCTTTTTTGCTGATTAAGCGGCTTCGACCTGAAACTCTCGCTCTCTATTCAGTCAATGTGAGAGACCTGCTTCTGTCATTTTGACCGAGTGACGCATTTTCCCATACCCTTTTGGGTACGTCCAGTCATAGTCATCGCTCGACGTGAGGATGCAAATTCGTCCGTCAGGGCGGGGTCTGGTCAAAATGACAGATTGAAATTGTCACGATAAGAAGCGGTTTAACGAGTCGAATTCTCAGGTGTCTCTTCGAGAAGGTGGCTCATCACGCCATGCCTGAGCCTCGGCGCGAAGGCGGTCGAGGGATGCCTGCAACTGGGCCTGTTTGGCTGACGCTTCCTGGTTTGTGGCTTTCAGGGGTACATAGACGGGCGCGGCGATGAGGGCAAGGGCGCGGGTAAATGGCAGAGGTATCTGCAGGCGATCCCAGGTCGGGAGTTCGACCGAGCGTCGCGCAGCGACGTGAAATGGCAGAATAGCCTGTCCCGTGTGGCGCGCGAGCGTTACCGCGCCGGGCTTTGCGACGTAAACCGGGCCGCGCGGACCGTCTATGGGAAAAGCCACATCGATGCCGCTTTCAAGACAGTGAGCCATAAGGATGAGAGCGCGCGCGCCGCCGCGAGTGGCTGACCCTTTGGCCGCTCCGTAGCCGAACCGCTTGATGAATCTTTCGATGTAGGCCCCGTCGCGACTCTGGCTCGACATCACCACGATTCCGCGTTTGCGCCAGAACCACGTTCCGCTGAAGATGCACGAATGCCAGAAGGCGATGATCACTCTTTTCCCGTCGGCACGGATCGCTTCGCTGTGCTCCATCCCGCGAGTTTCCCATCTGAGTGTCGAGCAGATTATTTTTATCAGCAGGTAGAAGAAAACATCTGCCAGGCGTATCAACACGCGCTCACCCGGGCGATATTGCGAAAGAGGCGCGAAAGCGTAGACTCGGCGGCGAAGATTATCGATATCGAGGTTGTATTTCCCGCGCGCGGCTCTGCGCGCCGAGATCGATTCGGCGCTCGCGGGCTGCGTCGCGCTTTCTGTCGGGTTGTTTTCTTCCATCATCTCTGAAACTTCCAGCTTGAACAGAGATAAATCTACACGCCGGGATGATGCGTTGACAAAGCCAGTTGAGGCAATTAACCTGTTTTCTGCCAGACACAAAGTTTTTCGCAGTCAGCATTATGAAAAGCAAACAGAGATTTCAGGATTATCCCGGCATTCTGCTCGAAGACGACCCGGACATAGAGGTTACCTATCACGAAGAGCCGCCCCGAATGGCCGGGCTATGGTCCGAGGTTCAATCGATAGTGCGCGACATAATATTCGCCGTGCTGATGGCCGTGCTCATCATCGTCTTCGTAGTCCAGCCGGTCAAGGTCGAGGGAACTTCGATGCTGCCGCGACTCGAAAACGAGGAGCGCATCTTCGTCAACAAGTTCACTTATTATTTCAACTCGATCCAGCGAGGCGACATAGTGGTGTTCTGGTTCCCGGACGACCCTTCGAAATCTTTCATCAAGCGGGTCATCGCCCTTCCCGGCGACCGAATCCGCATGGACGAGCGCGGCCAGCTTTACATCAACGGACGAGAGGTCGAAGAGCCTTTCCTGTCGAGCGACCGCAATCAGCACCCGCGCTCGATACCGGAACAGACCATCAAGCAGCATTATTATTTCGTGATGGGAGACAACCGCGACGCTTCGAACGACAGCCGTTCCTGGGGCCTTGTGCCGGAAAAGTACATATACGGCAAGGCGATGTTTCGATACTGGCCTCTGCCTCGCATAGGCACGCTTGATGAATGAGATTCTGCGCTCTCAATAAACAGCCTGAAGGATGGAGGATAGCAGATACTTGGAAGCGATACTCGCTCTTGAGGACGGAAGAGTGTGGCGCGGTCGGGGATTCGGGGCGCGCGCCGAGGTGGTGGGCGAAGTGGTCTTCAACACCGCGATGACCGGCTATCAGGAAATACTGACCGACCCTTCCTACTGCGGACAGATAGTGACGATGACTTATCCGCTCATAGGCAACTACGGCGTGAACGAAGAAGACGCGGAATCGCGCCGCGCGTTTGCCGAAGGGCTGGTCGTCAGAGAGATTTCGCGGGTGTTTTCGAACTGGCGGGCCGCAGAATCCCTCGACGAGTATCTCAGGCGGCAGGCGATACCCGGCATTTCGGACATAGACACCCGCTCGCTCGTCCGGCACATACGCGAGCGCGGCTCCATGCGCGGATGTCTCTCGACTTCGGCGAGCGATGAAACCGCGGTCATAGAACGCGCTCGTCAGGCTCCTGAAATGGTCGGCCTCGACCTGGCCTCCCGAGTCACCTGTCAGTCGCCTTACGCCTGGGGTGACGATCAGGCTGCGGCCTACGGTTCGCCGAGCCTGCTTCACCGATCGGGCCGTCATCGCTTTCACGTAGTCGCTTATGATTTCGGATTGAAGCACAACAGCCTGCGGTCTCTCGCTTCTCTTGGCTGCCGGGTGACGGTCGTGCCAGCGCACACTTCGGCAGAAGACGTTCAGCTACTCAAACCCGACGGCATCTGGCTGTCGAACGGCCCCGGAGACCCGGAACCGCTTACGGGAGTCATAGCCGCGATCAGAAACCTCATCACCCGTTATCCGGTCTTCGGAATATGTCTCGGCCATCAGTTGCTTGGACTGGCTGTCGGCGGGAGAACTTACAAACTGCCTTTCGGGCATCACGGCGGCAACCAGCCGGTGAAAGACCTCACGACCGGGCGCATAGAAATCACCGCGCAGAATCACGGCTTCGCAGTCGATGCCGATTCCATACCGCAGGATTGCGAGATCACTCACATAAACCTCAACGATCAGACGGTCGAGGGACTGCGACATAAAAATCTGCCGGTCTACTCGGTTCAGTATCACCCGGAAGCAGGCCCAGGCCCTCACGACGCCGCGCACCTCTTCGACAGATTCGTTTCGATGATGGAGCGGTTCCGTCAGGGCGCTTACGCATAAGAGAGCGCCGCAACGAAAATACAATACCGCGATGGCCCGTGCGGTGTTAGAATCAAGTCACGTTGTTTAAGGGGAGAGTTTTTAGGTGCAACCTGTAATTGGTCGCCAGAATCAAAAGGGCGGAAAATCAATCCGCAAAATCAGGGGGATGTAAAACGACAAGATGGATAATCGTGCTCGCCGCATTCTGTTTCGCAGGCCGGAATCGGCCCTGATTGTTTTCCTCTTCATCTTAGCCTTAGTCGCTCCGGCAAATGCTCAGTCGGATCAGTCGGACGAATCGGGCAGGATAAAAATCAAAAACTTCGGTCGAATGGATGATCGCTTCTATCGCGGCGCGCAGCCCGACAAGAGCGACTACAAGGACATAGCTTCTCTCGGAGTCAGGATCGTAATCGATCTGACGGACGATCCCGAAGACTATGCCCGTCGCGCCACTGAATCAGCCGGGATGCGCTACATCAATATTCCGATGAGCGACCGCAGGCGACCGCTCGATGAGCAGATCGAAGAGTTTCTCCGGGTGGTCAACGATCCTGAGAATACGAAATTCTTCGTGCATTGCGAAGGCGGACGCCATCGCACGGGATTGATGGGCGCTGTCTATCGAATGAACTTCTACGGCTGGAATTTCAAGCAGGCTTACAGAGAGATGAAGAATTACGATTTCTACACTCGCTGGGGCCATGGCGCGATCAAGGAATACGCGCAGGACTATTTTGATCGCCTCCAGACGCGCGGCATCAGCGTTTCGACAGGCGAAGTCAACAAATAGAAGCAGGCACCCCCGCCTGTTGAGCTTTTCTCCCACGCTCGCTGAACTTAACCCAACCATCATCGCGCGGCGCGCGCGCAAAGGTGTTTGTGTATCGGCGCTGAGAGAGCCTGGCTTTACACAATCCACGCAGGCGTCTACCATCAAAGCTGTTTAGCTCTGAGGCCGTCAGCGATGATAAATTGCCCACATTGCCGACAACCACTATCGGACGACGCCCGCTTCTGCAACCGCTGCGGAGCTTCTATCTCTTCGGATAAAAACACTGTTCCTCACGACCCGGCCACCCTGCCTACAATCGTCGCTCCACCTTCGGCAGATGACCCGCTTCTGGGTCGCGCCCTCGATTCCAAATATCAGATCATCGCCCGCATAGGCGCGGGTGGAATGGGATCGGTCTATCGCGCCCGCCGACTTCACATCGGCGATGAGGTCGCAGTGAAAGTTCTTCTTCAGAGCTTCGTCAACAACACTGCCGCTTTGGAACGCTTCCGCCGCGAGGCCCGCGCCGCTGCCATGCTTCATCACCCAAACGTGGTGACCATTCACGACTATGGCGAATCAAGAGAGGCTCAGGCTCCGGCATTCATAGTGATGGAGATGGTCGCGGGCCTCTCCTTGCGCGACCTGCTCGAACGGGAAGGGAGGTTGCCGGTTCAAAGGGCAATTGCGCTCATGCGGGGAATCTGCGCCGGAGTCGGCGCGGCTCATCGCAATCATATAGTTCATCGAGACATCAAGCCCGACAACATCATCGTTCAGCCTCCTCACTCCGAAGGCGAAGAAGAAACGGTCAAGGTGCTCGACTTCGGCATAGCAAAACTCCGAGATATGGCAAGCAACGCTGCGCTCACTCAAACCGGGATGGTCATCGGCACGCCGTATTACATGTCGCCCGAACAGTGCAAGGCCGCGCCGCTCGATTCCCGGTCTGATGTCTACAGTCTGGGGGCGATGATGTACGAGATGCTTGCCGGAAGCCCGCCCTTCACGGCAGAAACTCCTACAGGCATAGTAGCGAAGCATCTGACAGAGCCGCCTCCGCCGCTGCCTTCAGCCTTGAGCATTCCATCAGCGATAGAAGCGGTGATAATGCGGGCGCTTGCCAAAGACCCGCAGGCCCGACAGTCGGATGCGACCGAGATGGCCCGCGAAATGCAGGCCGCGATGGCCCACACGTCGCAGGCCGCAGCGCCGCAGCAGACGCGAGAAGCTTTTGCGCAGCCATTTGCGCCCGTCTACGCTCCGGCAAAATCGCGCGCGGGGCTTGTGGCTTCGATCATAATCGTCGCGTCTCTGGCGGTGATAGGCGGAAGCGCGGGCGCGTGGTGGCTGATAAGTAAAAACCATACTGCGCAAGTAAACAGCAACACCTTTCAGGCCAACGCGAATTTGTCTCCGCCTGCAAACCGACAGTCGCCGCGCCCGATTGAAAACGCCAACTCTTCCCTGGCTGACACCTCGCCTTTCAAACCTCCAATCGACAAGACCGCGCTGAAAAAAGAAGTGACCGAAACGCTCGAAGGCTGGGCTTCGGCTCTAAGCGATTGAGACCTCGACGCTCACATGAGTTTCTTTGCCGACATGCTCGACACTTACTATCGCTCGACGAATGTTCCGGCCAGCAAAGCCCGCGCAGACCTCAGCCGCGCATTTGC
Source organism: uncultured Clostridia bacterium (assembly GCA_964588615.1). Lineage (GTDB taxonomy): Bacteria > Acidobacteriota > Blastocatellia > UBA7656 > UBA7656 > UBA7656. Next base: position 8,668 of record CAZPQE010000124.1, read on the forward strand.
GATCTATTCGACTTTCGACGTGAATCTCAGCAACATCAATGTGACTGTCGATGATGAGGGGACGAGCGCGACAGCCATATTCGACAAGACGTGGGAATTCACGGGCGAGAAATTTTCTTCGGGATCGGTTCAGCAGATGGTCTGGCTCAGAAAGCGAAACTCGCGCTGGCTCATCACCGGCATAAAGGATTTGAAGATTTATCAGATCGACAAGTAGGGCTTCGGACTTCACTCTTCGCTCAACACTCGTTTCTGCTCAGTCAACCGGGCAAGCTCTCCTTCGAGTCGCTCCATCCTGACTTCGCTCTCGCGGTCGCGCTTTCTGTGGCGGATGATTCCTGTGATCAGCAGGAAGAGGCTTGCGGCTGTCAGAGCCAATGCGATCCAGTAGAACTGCTCTCGCGTCACTCCCAGCGCAAACTGCATGGCGGAGTTGCCCCGCGCCAGGTCGTAGATCGCGCCCAGGGCGAGCAACCCTGTGAACGAGCCCGCGCCCATGGCCGCCGCCGTCTTGTTGCGGTATGAATCCATATCTTCTCCCAGGTCACGTATGCGGGCGCGCAACTGCGCGAGGCGGGCTTCTGTCTCTTCAACTTGCAACGCGGGTGGCTCCGGGAATGAAACTTCTGAATTCAATGCGCCGATCATCACTTGATGAATTTTCCGGTACGCGACCAGCGCGAGCGGGTGAAGAAATTCACCACCGGGTTCGAACCCTCCGACTCGTCTTTCGTCTGATCGATAGACCAGTAGACGAACATCGCCCGCCCGACTATGTTCGAGCGCGGAGTCGTGCCCCAGAAGCGGCTGTCCTGGCTGTTGTCGCGGTTGTCGCCCATGCAGAAATACTGATCCGAGTCGTAGAGTCCATCCCTGTCGGCGTCGTAGATTTTCTCAAGCCTGGGGTCTTCTTTTATTTCATCAGGGATCGGGTCGCCTTTGACCGGGACTTTGAAGGGCTGCCGCACAGCGTACTTGACGTCATAGGAAGCCGATGAATAATCGTCGTCCTCGCTGCGATAATAATAAACCGTCCACTGCGCTCCTTCTGGCGCTCCTTCATCGTTGGTGATTTCAAGCGGCGAAAAGTCTTCGCTGTTGAGTTGAGGCTTGACGTAGACTCTATGCTCAGGCAACTCCTGCCCATCGATGAAGACCTTCTGAGTCCGTCCGTCGAATTCTATGGTTTCGCCCGGCAGAGCGATCACCCGTTTGACATAGTTGGTTTCCGGCGAGTGAGGGTACTTGAAGACGATGACATCGCCGCGACGAATCCCGCGACCGGGCATCAGCGGAATCCCTCCGTTCTGCGAGCCGAAGATGAACTTGTTTACCAGCAGGTGGTCCTGAATCCAGATGGTGTTTTTCATCGAGCCGGTCGGCACTTTGACCGCCTGAACGATGAACGTCATGCCGAAGACGGCCATGATGAGAGTCACGACGGCTGATTCGAAGTATTCGCGCAAAGTGCTCTTGCGCGGTCCTTGCTCCTGCTCTTCTTCAGTGTTTTTCTTCGAGCGCGCATCCGAGGCGCGTTCAGCCCTGGTTCCCGCGTTGCGGGTTTCGACGGTTCCGAGTTCCTGTGATTTCAGATCTAGGTTATCGCTCATAGACCAGATTATCCTATTTTATCTTCCGTTTGAAAATCTGAGATGACGCTCGAAGACATCATCAACTCCGATTCTTTCGACTCATCCGAAGTCGAATCGCCGGTTATGGAGAAGCCTCTTTCAGACGGGCAGGTCTCGATTCCCGGCGCGATGAAGTCGTCAGGGTCGTCTTCTGCGCAGCCGTTCAATTTGCTGTAGAGCAGATCGGGCGCTGAGAGTGAAACGCGCGCGGCTTCCTGTTGAGCGTGCTTGATCGTTCGCCCTTCGCCGATTGCCAGCGCCTGACCCGCTATGCGAAGCTCGACGCGAAAAGTGCGGCGATGATCCGGCCCCAGGGCTTCGACCAGCACATAATCGGGCACGGGAGCGCCCACAGCCTGAAGATGTTCCTGAAGAGCGGACTTGAAGTCCGAACCTATCATCGAGGACGGATCGATGCAATCGACCTTCTGGCGCATCTCGCGGCGGAGGAATCTTACGGCTGCCGTCAGCCCGCCGTCGAGATATATCACACCGATCAGAGCCTCGTAGCCGTCGGCCAGAAGAGCGCGCTTTTGTCGCCCTCCGGTTTTTTCTTCGCCCCGATTGAGCAGCAGATATCGCCCGAGATCGAGCGTTTCAGACAGATCGACCAGGCTCGATTCGCTCACCAGATATGCTTTCATCTTTGAGAGTTTGCCTTCCGAATGATCGGGAAAGCGTTCGAGCAGCCACGAACTGACGACCAGACCGAGAACGGAGTCGCCCAAAAACTCCAGAGCTTCGTTATGACGACAGTTTTCTTCTATGCGCTCGTTGGCATAAGAGCGATGCGTGAGCGCGCGATCCAGAAGCGCGCGCGAGCGGAAGGCATAGCCGATCTTCTGCTCAAGTTCCGAAAGCAGTTTTTCGCGTTCCAGCGAAATCATAAATCAAACTCGCTGACAATATAACATATAAATGAGCCGGGGAAGCACTTTACATTTCAGAGCGCGGGAGCGGCGAGGCTCCTTCTCACCTGCTGCTATTCACTTCCCTGCTGTCGTCTTCGATCTTTGACCGGTCAGCTTGATGAGGAATCGATACAACTCCGGATCGCGGGCAAGCAGTTCGCCGCGAGTGTGACGCGCAGTCACTCCGGCAGACGGGCGTTTGCGCTCGGAGACGAAGGCTTCGTACCCCTGGGCAAAGTACTCATACTCGTTGGACGCAGCATAATAATCCAGCGAGCGGCTTTCGCGCCGCGCCTGTTCGTAGAGTTTGCGAATGAGCCGCGTTTCTTCCCTGCTCATCGCCGTCATGTGAACCTGATGCGCGAACTCGTGCGCGATGGCATGGAATCCGCCGCGCGCCGCCACATCTAAATGCTCGATGCCCGACACGGCAACCCGCCCTCCCACTCCGCGAAGGCTGGCGTAGAAACGACCATCCAGAGTGCGCTCGTTTATCACGTCATCGAATCCTCCGAGATCGCTCACCCGTTGATCGAATCCGATCAGGTAGTGGCGGGCGTTGAGGCGCGCAAGCGCGGGCAGGTAAGCCGACAGCGGAGCCACCGCCGCGTCGATGACTATCTGCTGTCGACGGGCGAGCAAACTGTAGTCGGGAAATATCTCGCCAGTGAGGTCGAAGATGGCAGGCTCCGTTTTGCTGTAAAAGAGCGCGGCGAAATCCGTCGCGCCCAGATCGCGCCGCGCCCGCTCCTGCAATCCCCACAGCGCGTAGCTGAGTTCGAGATGAGCCAGAGCGCCGTCTGAATCGACCTCGACGGCGCGTCGCGCGAGGGCGACGGCAAGTTCGTAGTTTTCCTCTCTCAACCTCAGATCGCCAAACACGATCAGCGCGCGGTAGTAACGCGGATAGATTCGCAGCGCGGATTCGAACTCTTCGGCGGCTTCCCTCAGTCGGCCTGACTGTTTGAGGGCGACTCCGCGATCATAGCGCCGGCGGGCTTCCTCTGAAACTTTCTGATCGTAGCCCGCCCGCCCATTGAGGTACTGCGAGAGCAGTCTTCTGGCCCCGACGTTCATCGGGTCGAGGGCCAGCGCGCGGCGCGCAAGAGAGCGCACTTCGTCGGCCCGGCCTTCGGTCGCTTTGACGAAAGCCAGCGTGTGCAGCGCGTCGGCGTCGAAAGGATCGAGCGCGATGGCTCGCTCGGCTTCCGCACCGGCTTCGGCGCTTTTGTTTTCTTCAAGCAGCGCGCGGCCCAGCATCGAGCGGGCGCGCGCCAGTTGAGGCGTTCGAGATATTATCTGCCGCAATCGCGATTCGGCGCTGCGGAAGTCGCGCTCAAGCAAATCGACTCCGGCCCGCCCCGTCTGCGCTTCCGCAGAAAACGGATCGAGCTTGAGCGCGCTCTCGATGTAATGAAGCGCGCGCCCCGCGTCTTCAGCCGCCAGATAAAGCCAGCCGCAGGCAGCAAGCGCCTCCGCCGATTCGGGGCGAAGCTCTCGCGCCCGATCAAAGAATTGTTTTGCGCCAGCCCAGTCGAGCCGCGCCTGAGAGATGCGCGCAAGCCCCATCACGGCGTCGAAGCTCGCGGAGTCGAGCGCGGCGGCTTGGCGGAAGGCGGCCTCGGCCAGGTCGAGTTCCCACCTGCGCCTGAACTCCTCTCCGCGCCTGGCCGCTTCGCGCGCCGAAAGGGGAGCCACAGCAGCAGTCGATTCGCCCAGCGTCGCGACGCTCTGCGCGCCCGCAGTGATCGAAGTTGCAGCCAGAAGCGCGACCGCGATCAGTTTCCTGATGGCTGGTGTTTGCAGCATCTCGTTTTGCGACTACCTGGCGATGACGTTGTATTTGCGAAGTATCTCGACGACGCGATCAACCGGCAGAGCTTCTATCGTGCGCCCGCGCCCCGTAGTCGTCACGGCGCGAAGCAGCGAGTTGTAGATCGCTTCTTCAGTCGCTTCTATGACCGCTTCGAAGAGCGGAGACATCGCGTCGTTTGAAAGAAGCTTCACGTCGCGCGTTCGACGCGACGGATCGATTTTTATCCTTACATCTGAAGCGGTCGAAAAAGCGATGACGTAATCTCCGCTGCCGTTGGAAGCCGAAGACCCTGTGCGCGCAAGCCCCATCATCGCCCGCGCCGCCATCCTTCGGAGATTGCGCGCATCCACCGGCGCGTCAGTGGCGATGACGATTATCACCGAGCCGTCTGCCGTGTCCGAACCGTTCGAGCGTTTTTCTTCAAGCTGTTCTCTGAGGTAGTAACGCCCCAACTCCTGACCGACCGGCGCTCCGCCAATAGTCAGCACGCCGCCGAAGTTTGTCTGCGCAAGCGCGCCAACGGTGTAGCCTCCAAGCGATGCCGGAAGTTTTCTCGAAGAAGTGCCTATGCCGCCCTTGAATCCGAACGCGATAGTGCCAGTGCCCGCGCCTGCGCAGCCTTCCTCGACCGCGCCGCCCTTCGCATTTTTTATTGCATTTATCACATCGTCGGAGCGGATGTGGCGACCGCGAATGTCGTTCAATGCGCCGTCGTTGGTTTCGGCCACTAGCGGGTTTACGGATTGCACGTTCTCATTGCCCGGAAGCGCGAGCATGTAATCGATCACGGCGTCGGCCACGCGCGGAACGCTCAGGGTCGAGGTGAGAAGTATGGGAGTTTCGATCTCTCCGAGTTCGTTGACCTGAGTGGAACCGGCCAGCTTGCCGAATGCGTTTCCCGTGAAAACCGCGCCCGGCACTTTCTCCTGAAACAGGTTTCCTCCATGCGGAAGGATGGCCGTCACTCCCGTGCGGATGTCATCTCTGCGAATGAGAGTGGTATGACCGACGCGGACGCCCTCAACATCGGTGATGGCATTGAGCGGGCCTGTGGGAAGGACGCCGACCTTCAGGCCAATATCTCTTGCGCGAGGCCGCGCCGCGTTTTGCATCGTTTGTCCCAGCGCGCACAGACAGAGCGTCAGCGCGATCAAAAATGTTTTCATTGCCGCTCAGGTATCGAACAAAGTTGACTCCAAATGTTTACCACCTTTCCCGCCGCCGTTTCAATCAGACCTCGCGTCATTGTTCTCTGGCCGAGGTCAGAAGACACCGCCCCTCTTTACAGACTATGAACGCGCAAGTCAGGTTCGTCTGATCTTTTGAAGATGAAACCAGGGCG
>CAZPQE010000125.1:0-14279 GCA_964588615.1 uncultured Clostridia bacterium
CGCGGGTGTTGGCGGAATCATCGGTCGCCAGTTTGTAAGCTATATTCATCGCAGCCAGCGGCCCGCCCACTTCGGTCGAATGAATGCCGCAGGTAATGAGCACGATGGTTTTGCCTTCGGCGATTAGGCGTTCGGCTTCGGCTTCGTTTGAAATCAAACGAGGGTCAGCCAGCCGGCGTTGAATCTCGCGGAAGCGATCGAGGCGGGCGAGGTTGGCGGGCGAAGAGATGGTCGCTGCGATGAACGGGCGATCGAGAGTGGTGCGGCCCAACTCTTCAACCATCACGCGGCTGCTCGACTGATCGAGCCGTTTGAAGTAATCGACTATCTGCGCCCAGGAAGCCAGCTTGCGATCATCGCCCGGCGTAAATCCCAGCAGGTCTCCGGGCGCAATCGCGCGCGACGGCGAGGTCTGCCCTGCGGATTGCTGGGCGATGATTGCGATTATGAAAAGAGCTAAAAGTTTATTGACCAGACGCCTGAATCCGCTCATCAACTGCACCTCCACACGTTTCTGAATATCGCACTGGCCGCTGTCCACTGACGGCTGACCACTGCTCAATTACTCCTCGCGTTTGAAGATAGCTCCTCCGCCCGCCGCCCACACGCTCGATGCGAAAGCGCCGAGGCGATGGAGGGGCGCTTCCTGCTCAAACTCCACAGGCTCGGCCAGCCACGTCCGCCCCGCGTCAACGGTGCGGTAAACATACCTGCCTTTCTGAACTATTGCCCATGCTTCGCCGGGGCTTATCATCACCACGTCGGCCACGCCCGCGTCGTTGACGATCCATTTTCTGGCCCAGGCGTCTCCGCCGTTGGAAGTGCCCAGCGCGCGGCCCGCGTTTCGTTCCTCGTTGGCTGCGGCGGCAAAACCGTTCTGCGGATCGAAGAAGTGTATTCCATGAATGGTAAACCTCAACCCTTCGAAGTCCGGCAGATCGGGCAGGTTCCTGTCCGGCTCGATCTCGCTCTTCTGAGCGTCCCAGGTGCGCCCGCCGTCAGTCGTGTGGTAAATGACACCTTTGTAGCCGGCGGCCCATCCGGTGTTCCTGTCCAGAAAGAATATGTCTTCTATCGAGACGGGAACGCGCCGCTGAGAGTCCCAGGTCTTTCCGCCGTCGGTCGTAAACAGTATGTCGCTCGGCCCGCCCTGTCCGTCTTCCTGGCCGGGGTAGGGAGTCGAGCCGCCCATCCATCCGGTCTGCTCGTCGGCAAAGAAGACCGTGACCGGAACCTGGTCGAACCTGAGTTTGGAAATCGCCCAGGTCTCTCCGCCGTCGGTGGTCTTGAGCACGACGCCAGTTCCCCCCGAATCGACTCCCACGACCCAGCCCGTGCCGGGGTTGACGAAGTGGAGCGAATTGAGGGTGGGGATGCCGACATCGCTCGGGCGGATGATGGTTTCTTTCCAGGACTGGCCCCCATCGGTCGTGCGCACCACGACTCCTATCCGCTTGTCCTCGAAGTGATCCGGGTCGGGCATGTCGCCTGCGGCAAAAATCACAGTGGGCGAGACCACTGAAATCGAACTGTAAGAGAAGGTAGCCAGGGTGATGCCCGGCCTGGATGTCGAATGCTGCGAGCGGAATTTTGCGACCCAGCGGGCCTTGCTCGCCGGAGGCGGCGCAGACGAATTCTTATTGGCGTTCTGGTTCGGGTCTTTGCAACTTGCAAACGCGACTACGGCCAGCAGCGCCGCGAGCAGACTTATTTTCCGCATCTATGATTCCTCTTGGGTTAGTTTCCAGTGAGCGAGATATTAGCAAAGCGGCGGCGAGATTGAAAAGGTCGGTCACGAAAAGCGGGGCGAGAGTTTCAATCCGAATTTTTCGGCCAGGCGCAGGAAAGGTCGCCGCTCCACCGAGCTCAGGAAGAAGAAAAAAGCCAGCGCGCCGTAGGGCAGAAACGCTGCCGTCACCTCGACGAAAAACATCGCAAGCGATGAGGGCGGGGCGTAGGTTTTGAAAAGCAGGATCAGAGCGGCAAACGGAACCTGCGCCGCAAGCGGCGCGGGTATCGAGCGACGAAGGTAGTCTCCCAGCGGAAGACGAAAATGATAGCGGTAATAAATGAACAGCGAGGCGAAAAGAAAACAGGCCATAGGAATCGCCGTCCCCAAAGCCACTCCTCTGATTCCCATCGGACGCACCAGAGCGAGGCTCAATCCGAGGTTGGCCACTGCCTGAACGATCATCAATCGCGCCACCACTCGATGTTTTCCCATGCCGAGGAGTATGGTCTCTGACGGCATGAGCATCAGGTGACTGAGTATTGCTATGGTCAAAATGGTGAGCACCTGTGCGCTGTTTGCAAAAGACGGCCCCATCCACAGGGTTATGAAATTTTCGCCCATGACGAAAAACACCGTCGCCGCAGGCAGCGCCGTGAGCAGCATGTACTTGGTAGAGACCGTTAGCAGTTCCCTTATGCCGCGCTGGTCGTCGTCTGCCGAAAGCTCGGAAGCGCGCGGAGCCAGCACCCCGACCATTTCCGATACCAGCGCCAGCAGATAAGTGACCAGCCGGGAGGCGATGAAGTAAGCCGTGACCGCCGAGGTCGACAAGAAGAGGCCGATGATTATCGAGTCAGTGTAAAAGATGAGGTGCTTGCTGACGATGATGATGAACACGAAGAAGGAAAAGCTGAACAGTCGGCGAAGCTCCGCGCGGTCGAAGTAAGCGCGGGCGAATCGAATTTCGGGATTGAGTTGCCAGGCTTTGCGGACGAGATACAGCAGCCGCGACATATCGAACAGGAAGGTAATCAGGGCGACCGTCAGAATCCCGTGACCGCGAAGTATGAGAGGGACTATCAGCAGGTTTCTCATCACGATCAACAGCGAGGTGACGCGCGCATCGATGTCGTAACGCTGATAGCCGCGTATGAGTCCCACGAAGACCGAAGACGGAAAAGCGACGGCAAGGTTGAGGCCGGCGATGAAGACGATGGCAGCAGCGGTGCGATCATCCACAGGAGAGTGGAAGATGTCGTTGAAGGTGAACGCGATTGCGAGACTCAGGGCAAGCGAGACCAGCCCCATGATCGAGTAGGCGACAAGCCCTGCGGTCATCAATCGATTAAGCGCGCGCTGATCGTTGCGCGCGCGGTACTCGGCCACGTACTTGACCATCGAAGGGATCAGGCCGAAGTCGAGCAGTCCCAGATAGCCCGCAAGCGACCCAAGCAGCACCCACACCCCGTAGACCGCGTCTCCGAGATGGCGCACCAGAAACGGCGACATTAAAAACCCGGCCAGTATGGTGACGGCAAACGCCACCCAGTTCATCAGGACGTTGCGAATGATCTGCGAAGACCGATCCTCAGTTCCGGTATGCACCATCAGACCGCCTGAAAGATTCTGCGCGCCTTCGAGCATTGGGGATTGCTGCGCGCATACTCAGTGAAATGACCAATGCGGTGAGAAGTCCAGAATCGGGAGTCGAGAGCCCCAACACCTTGATTGATGTAGTCGAAGCGGCGACGCGGACTCCAGACTCCAGACTGCTTCAGAGGTTCTTAATCATCAGGTAGCCGTCGTCGCCGTTGGTGTAGTAGCGCGGCATGCGGCGTACTATGCGGTAGTCGAGTTCGAAGTAGAGTTTCTGGGCGACGACGTTCGAGGTTCGGACTTCGAGGCGGACGGTCTTGACCCCGCGAGCATGGAATCCGCGCTCGACTTCGTTCATCAATCTGCGGCCAAATCCCAGTCGGCGATGGAGCGGATCGACTCCCAGCGCCACGACGTGTCCCACTCCGTCAGGCTCTATCATCCCGACGACGAATGCCACCATGTCATGCGCGCGGGTGATTACTTTGTAGCAGGCCGACTGCGAATGCGAGAGCAGATAGCGGACGGTTTCGCGGTCGTAGGCTTCTCCATCCGAGAAGCAGCGTTGGTCGAGCCGCCAGCACTCGTTGATATCGACAGGGGTCATCGCCTCGACGAAAGGCGTTGACAGCGACGTCACCATCTCTGAAGGTTTTTCTTTTCTTCGCCTCGGCCACATCATGGCATTGAACCGAATTGTCGCAAGAATCGGACTCATTATACGCCAGGCCGCTCGTTCTGTCTGCCGCAATTTCATTGCCGCGCAGGCGGAGGAAGCTTCGTTCCGCGAGGCCGATTGTAGGGCGAATTGGAAAGCCACGCGGGCATCTCATTGCGATCAGCTATCCTCATTCCGGCTATCAATCCGAGCGCGGCAAGCGCGCGCGCTCCCTCCCAGTCCCAATTCGCCTGAACCGTGTCCGAAGGCATGTGATAATGTGTTGCAAGCCACTCTGTCGCTCTCTTCCACATCGCTGCCTGATCGCCTCCCGGCCCGCCTGCCAGATATAGCGCAGGGATGCCTTTCTTGAAAAACGCAAAGTGGTCTGATCGATAAAAGAAACCTTCTTCAGGGGCAGGGTCAGGCGCGATTTCCACGTCGTAAGCAGCCGCTATGCGTTCTATCAGCGCGCCGAGATCGGAATGACCGAAACCGAGATCGATTATGAATTTGAGCTTCCCCCAAAGCTCCGTGCCTATGCCGTCGTAGTTGATGTTGGCGGCGACTTTTTCAACAGGCCACGTCGGATGATTGACCCAGTGCTCGGCTCCGAGTAATCCGTACTCTTCGCCCGTCAGCGCGATGAACAGGATCGAACGGCGCGGCTTCGTCTTCGCCATCGCTTCGGCAACGGCTATCATCTTCGCCACCCCGACGGCGTTGTCGCCCGCGCCCGGATAAATCATCCCGTCCTGTCCGATCCCGTAAGCGTCATAATGCGCGGTGTAAACGACAGCCTCTTCTTTGAGCTTCGCGTCCGCGCCTTCGAGCACGCCTATGACATTGCTGCTCATCGCTTCTTCGCGCCTGATTTGAACAGAGAAGGCGGCCTGTTTGTTGAGTTCGCGCGAGACGAATTCTCCGTTTGCCGCTTTCTGTTTGGTTTCCGACAGTGATCCCGCGAAAAGTTTTTCGGCTGCGCGGCTGTTGATGAGCAGGATGGGAGGCACTTTGAAAGGCATCTGCGGAGCGTCGGCCAGAGAGACGCGCCGCCGCGTGAGATAATCGGCGACGAGCGAAAAGGGCCGCGTCGGGTTTTCTTCGAAGATGATGACGAATCCTGCCGCTCCTCTGCCTATCATTGCGCCGAAAACTGTCTGTTGACTGGCGTGTTTGCTCCACGCTGCGCCATCGATGTGTTTGGGCCTGCCGTCGAGCACTACGGCTATCTTGCCCTTGAGGTCGAGGCCCGCCAGGTCGTCGCGTTTGAGGTCAGCAGAGACCACGCCGTAGCCGACGAAGACCAGCGCGCCGGTTATATCTTTCGGCTCGGAGGGAAAAGGCGGAGCGAGGACGAAATCTTCTTTGAAACGAAATGTGGTATCGCCTACTTTGAATGAAGACGCGGGAAGCGTCTGCTCGACTTTGAAGCGGATCGATTGCTGGTAGGTGTTCGCGTCGCCCGCAGGCTTGAGTCCCGCGCGCTTGAATCTGTCAGCGATGTAGCGAGCCGCGCGATCCGCGCCCGGCTGACCAGTCCCGCGCCCTTCCATCTCTTTTGAGGCGAGAGCCATAGTCACCTCGCGGATGGTTCTTACGTTGAGGCGCGACGCCGCCCGTTGCTCGTCAGGAGTAAGAGCCGCGGACTTGCGCGCAGCGGTCGCGCTTTGGGCGGCATAAGAGATTTGCGACACAAGCGCGCAGGAAAGCAGCGCGATCAGCAATCTTTGGAAAGGTGATTTCATCATGAATTCCTCCGAAAATGTCCGACAAGCTGCCAGCTTGTCGTGTCTTCGATTTTCACACCATGGCGCGGGTAATCACTCAACATCGATGGCTCCTCTCTGAGTCAGCCGCGAATTATTCAGGAAATGACATCCGCGAAAGCCGGGCGATCAGATCGGCAAGATATCGGCGCAACTCCTGGACTGAAACCTCTCCCGGCGGAATCAGGTCGTCACCCATCTTGATCTGGTCGAGCACCCAGCCGAGTTGCGCGGGCGTCAGCCCCGTGTCTTTCAATGAGGCTGATGGAAGCGCATCTTCGATTCTATATCCAGCCATCTCAAGCGCACGCACATCGACGAGGTCGCGGATTTCAGACCTCGACAACAGCGCGCACAGTTTGTTTGCGAGTATCTCTTCAGGCGGATCGATGCGGATACCATGCGCCACTGGTTTTTCAATCACCATTTGCGCCACACGATCGCGCACCAGATCGATGACTATGGCTTCCGAACTTCGACGCATAAGCAGCCTGCGAAAGTCTGGAGATGTTTGTATGGATTCAACTGAAGCCCCGCCCTCGCGCGCTATCTCGGCAACCAATGCGAAGCCCTCATCGAGTGCGTCAGCGAGAGTGAAAAGGTCGAGATCAAGAGTCTCTCGGTGGCCGAGGTAAAAGCCCGCGAGTGCGGCTCCGCCCGTCAAAAAAAATCTCTTCTCGCGCCTGAAGAAGGCGTCGAGAAATTCTTTTTGAAGCGCGGTGAGTTTACTGTTTGCCAATGAGACCCTCTTTATGCCAGCGATCAAGAAGGAATTCCCAGAAGCTTCTGCGCCGTCCGAGATGAGGCGCAAGTTCAGTCCACCTTCGCCATACTTCTTCAGGCGAAGTGAATTTCCATACGTCGGTGTCACGGGCCTCGCGGAGCAGCTTTGCCAGAAGCCGCGTCCGCTCCGGCGGCGATGAGGTTTCCAGTCGTCGGCGAAACTCCGAAACAGTCATCGGCTCGTCCCACAGGAAATAAGGAATGGCTGAAGGGTCGTCCAGGTCTGTTGAAAGTGAAACGCTCATCGCAGCCTCCGCGAATCAAGCTTATGGGTTGGTCTCCGCCTTGCGCAAGAGACCAGACTATTCACTTCCCGGCGGATTGAAACTTCAATGGCGCGACCAGTATCAACACTTCCTGCCCTGCGCCAGGCGGCGGCAAAGGTTTCAATCAGCGATACGCGCGGCTCAGGCCCAAGCAGCGGGTCGAGCATCTCGATCTCTGTCGCACGCACAGCCACAACAACCACCGCATGGGCGGCGCCTGGATGCCCAAAGTAACGCCGTTCAATCCCGACTATCGGATAATCACCGCCGCGCACCGAATCGCGCAAATCGTCCAGCCCCCAATCTACATGCCTCTCGGCTGCCGCGCCGCATTCCGAGAGCCTGATGGCCGCTTGCCCTAATGTCAACCGAAGCGCGGATTGCCCAGTAGATGGCGGATTTCCTTTTCCGTCCAACGCGACCCGAAACTGCTCAGAACCATTCTGAGACAGGCCGCTATGCAGGCGGCAGGGTGTTCCTGTGCGAACCACTCGATCGTTCCGTTATTCCATGAGCAGCGGCGAGAGCCTCGGCGCGTTGGCGCAGTTGGGCGATCGACGGCGCGCCAATGAACGCTCCAGTCGCGGCATGGAGGTAAATATCTCCGACGATGCCCAGCGAACCCGTAGCGCCATAAGCCAGATGTATCGGCAGATGCCAGCAGAGGGTGTCAGCGTTGAAGATTGCGCTCTCAACATTCAACGCCATGCCGACTTCATGGTGCAGCCAGCCGTTGACAATCGCTATCGCCTCTTCTTCGGTCGATGCTAACAACTGCGGACGATTGATGATTTCATTGGTAGTAGAGGGCATAAGCTTCTCCTCTTGAAATAGCCGTCCCTGTATCGAGTTAGCGCAAACTAACAGCCTGTGTGTGGTCAGGCAAGCTGCCAGTGTCTCTTTTTCAGCCGATGCCTCGCAGCCTGATGCAAGAATGTTCACTGACCTGAGCGCGATGCTTTGGCGGCGGATTGAAACTTTGCGGCCATCTCTTTGTAGATTCGCGCCGAGAGTCCGTCGGCGTAAGTTTGATAAGGCTGATAGAGGTTCATGTGATCGCGTTCAGGCACGAGCTCGCACACCGCGTCGCTTACTTTCTGCCTGAAGAAATCGCACAGCAGGATGACCGCTTCTTCGAGATGAAAGGTGTCCGCGCTGCCGCAGATGATGTTGATCTTGCCTTTGAGTTTGGGGCCGAGCGTCGCCCAGTTCTGTTCGAGTATCAAGCGGATGTCGTACTTCTGCCATGCGCGCAGCACTTCCTGATTGAGTTCGCCCGAAGCGCGATTGAACATCTTCATCGGTCTTCCGTCTTCGCCCCTCGGACTCCACACCCATTCGAATGAGGCGAACTGCCCGCCGTATTCGCCCATCACCTCTTCCATGCGGGCGAACTCTTCGAGCGTGACCAGATCGCGGCCCTGCATTCGCACGAGGTTTTTCGACTTGCCTTCGCGCGTTCGATAAGCGTTGTCGGCAGAGCCGGGCGTGGCATCTATGCCGGTGAATCGGCGCAGGTCTACAGGGTCGGGAGCCGTAGACCACGTGCCGCCGAAGAAATCAGGATAAGTGACCTGCAACCAGAGTGTAGACCATCCGCCGGAGGAATGGCCTGTCAAGAAACGCGCATAAGGTCTGGCGACGAGTCGGAATTTCTTTTCGAGATGAGGAATGAATTCTTCCGTCAGCGCGCGTCCCCACGGGCCGTTGTTGACCGAGTCGGCGAATTCGTGATGGCCTGTCGGAAACGAACCGTCGAGGAAGACGTGAATCATCTCGGCCTGTTTGCCTTCGCTCATCGCTTTGACCATCTGCGGCCCCTGCCTCCACGCTCCGGTGTGATCGCCTCCGAATCCGTGAACGTGATAAATGGTCGGATAAGACCGACTCGCGTCTTTGCCATAGCTCGGCGGCAGGACGACGCCCGCGCGAATGTTGATCGCCCGTCCCCAGAAAGCAGAAAGCATCGGGCTTTGAAATTCGACCAGCTTGACTGATTCGGTGTCGACGGGTTTCATTCGCGCCGGAGTTCTACGAGTGAGAGTGAGTTCGATGGGAGCAGTGGAATTGAGGCTTTCGACTTTCAAAACTTCGCTCGTCAAATCCCCCTCGTCCTGGCCGTGATATGGGTATGTGTGATTCGGGTCGAGCAGAGCCATGACCTGATAAGCGCCCGGCTTTGCCTGCGAGAACGGGCGCGGAAATGACAGACGGTCGGCGTCGAATTCGATGGCCACACCCGGCGCGATATGCTCGACTTCCATAGCGGCGACCCATGTGCTGCCGGGAATGAAATCCATTTCGATGTTTTGCATCGTCTGCGTGGAACCGGTCATCAGGACGAACAATCGCCCCGAAGTCGCAGCAGCCGAAATGTCCTTCGAGAGCGTTATGCGAAAGCGCGCGGGCGCGGTGTTTTGCGCCGACGCCTGAAAAGAGATGAGAGAGAAACAGAGAGTGACAGTCAGCGATAATGAAAGCAGTCTTCGCATCGATCCTCCTGTAGCGCAGGCCCTGCGGCCACGACATTTTTTGTTTGAGCCTGACGCGCACTTTATCATATCGATTCAGATTGTCGAAACTGTCGGCTCGAACTGTAGCATTCAAACTGCGACAATTGCCTTTTGCTTCCGGCAGGGCGATAATCGGCATATCGATGATGAAGGAGTTGAGCCGGTAAAAGGTGGAGAACTCGCCGCGAGGCATCGTCGTATCAAGACTGTGCTTCGCCGCTGGAAGAAAAAGCGAAATCGCGTAACTCACGGAGACTTTATGTATTGTCCGCATTGCGGAGGAGAGTCCACTTTCGGATTGAAATACTGCAAACGATGCGGCGGAAACCTCGCCGCGCAGACCTCGCCGCAGGGGCCGTCGACCATGAGGCAGACGGGCGCGGCCTGGGCCGTAGCTTTTGCGACTGTCGCAATATGCCTCGGCGGACTCGGAATAGTTTTCAGCGCCGCTTCCGAACTAATGGAGCCTCGCGTGTTCGGCCAGCCGCAAACGCATGATGTCACGCCCATCGTCATAACGATGATCGTCTTCGGCTCACTGACCGTCTTCGGCGTCGTCGCCATGCTCATAAGACTTTTCTCGCGGCTGATGATCGCCCCCAAAGAAACCATGCTGCCTGCTCAATTCGAAAGGCCCGTTGCAGGCGGCTACGCGCAGTTGCAGGAGCCTGTGATGCCTTCTGTGACTGAAAACACTACGCGCAACTTCGAGCAGCCGAGATACCGCGAGCCGCTGGCGCGTGAATGAGATCGAAAACCTGGAGGATTTATGTATTGTCCTGTATGCGGCGCGCAATCGACTCAGGGACTCAACTACTGCAAGCGGTGCGGAGCCAATATGACCGCTCAGTCGGGCAAGCCTGAGTTCGTGGTCAAACCGCCTAAAGTCACCGGCATGTTTTTCGCTGTGGCCGCTTTCTCGCTCGGAAGCATAATGGCGCTGATGGGAGCGATCATCGCTCTGACCGCGCTCAGGGCTGATGTGGACACGATCATTCCGACTGCTATATTCGGCTCGGCTGCCATCATCACCATAGCCGCGCTTCTGATAAGGCAGCTATCGCGTTATATGACCATGTACCGCGAAGCGGTCGAGTCGCCTCAGCCTAAAGCGATAAATGCGCCGCCTCAGTTTCCGCAACTCGATGCGCCTCCGCGCCCCGTGTCTTCCGTTACCGAAAATACCACGCGCAACTTCGCCCCTGCGCCTATCGATGACTGGAATGCGCGCGAACGCTGATCGACAGGAAATAATCGCGGCGGTCAGCGCGTAGTTGGCATGTTCAGTTTTCAGTTTTCAGCAAAATCGGTTTCAACGACGCCCTGAAAATATGAAAAAAAGGTGATGACTCCAAACTACGGACTCCAGACTCCAGACTCTCGACTCCAGACTTCCAAGGAGGCTTTATGCACTGTCCAATTTGCGGCGCGCAATCGACTCAGGGATTCAACTACTGCAAGCGATGCGGATCGAATCTGACGACCCCGACAAATCCCGTGGAGCGCGGCGGCGAGTTGTCGGTGTTTACGCTGATGCTTCCCGCGCTCGTAGCCATAGCGGGAATCATCGCGCTGTTTGTCACCATCGCTCATCTGGGAGGTCGGGGGATCGATCCGAAAGTGCTGCTGGGCATAACCGCATTCGGCGGGGCTACGGTCGTCGGAGTGGTCGGAATGTTCGTCTGGCTTCTCAGGCGAATCGCGGGCGTTCACACGCCTTCGCGCCAACTGGAAAAAGCGCCTCAACCTGTCGAACAGCGCCAGCTTCAGGAGATGCCATCTTCGATGC
The DNA here is from genome assembly GCA_964588615.1 of uncultured Clostridia bacterium. Classification (GTDB taxonomy): domain Bacteria; phylum Acidobacteriota; class Blastocatellia; order UBA7656; family UBA7656; genus UBA7656. The sequence continues at coordinate 11,107 of CAZPQE010000125.1, forward strand.
CTTCCGTGACCGAAAACACCACTCGCAATTTCGAACCTGTCTACAAAGGCGGACGACAGACCAGCCAGTAAAACCATCAGGATCGCAGATGGCCTTGCATCAGACACGCGACTTTTTCAAACCACCAATGGAGATCAATGGATGAATGTCATAGAACTGCGCAACGTCAGAAAAAGCTTCGACAGCTTCGTTGCGGTCAATGATCTGTCGCTGGAAGTCAAAGGCGGCTCCATCTTCGGACTGCTAGGCCCGAACGGCGCGGGCAAAACCACCTCGATCAGAATGATACTCGACATCTTCGCACCCGACTCGGGCGAAGTCCTCGTCCTCGGCGATCACGCCTCGTCGAAAATACAGCAGCGAGTCGGATACCTTCCCGAAGAGCGCGGACTCTACAAGAAGATGAAAGTGATCGATCAGCTTGTTTTCTTCGCCAACCTCAAAGGCGTTAGCGCCAAAACAGCCTCGAAGCGCGCCCAGGAATGGCTCAATCGGCTGGGGCTTAAAGAGTGGAAAGACAAAAAAGCGATAGAGCTTTCGAAGGGGATGCAGCAGAAGATTCAGTTCATCGCCTCCACTCTTCACGAACCTGACCTCCTGATACTCGACGAGCCGTTTTCAGGTCTCGACCCGGTGAGCGTCGATCTGCTCAAGAACGTCATCCTCGACCTCCGCGAGCAGGGAAAGACTGTCATCTTCTCCACTCATCAGATGGAGCAGGTAGAGCAGATGTGCGATGAAATCTGTTTGATAAACAAAGGAACGAAGGTGCTGGGCGGCAGCGTCCGCGAAGTCAAGCGGAGGTTCGGGCGCAATACCGTCATCATGGATTACGAAGGCGATGATTCATTTGCGGGCGACGATCTGATAAGGCGGCAGAAGCGAATGGCCAACCACAGCGAAATGATCTTGCGTGACGGGGCCGACGCGCAGGAATTGCTTCGCCGGGCAATCTCTTCGGGCGCGCGGGTTCATCGCTTCGAACTCGTCGAGCCTTCTCTCAACGACATATTCATCGAGTGCGTCACAGGAAAAGCGCCGGAAAGAGGCGCAGGGGATGAAGGGGAGCAGGGGAGCAGGGGTGAAGAGGTGAAGAGGCGAAGAGGTGAAGTGGTGAAACAGACCGACCACTGACCACTGACCACTGACCACTGACCACTGACCACTGAGGAGAAAATCAATGAACAAAGTCTGGGTGATAATCAAACGCGAATACCTCGTGCGGGTGCGCACGAAAGCTTTCATCATTGGCACGGTGATAAGCCCTATGCTGCTGCTGGCGCTCACCCTCCTGCCGGGCCTGCTGGTGGGAAAGGCAGGAGGCAGTCGCCAGGTGACGGTTATCGATCAGAGCGGCGACGCGGGTCTCTTTGACGCGATCAAAGCCAAGATGCAGTCGCCTCCGAAAGCGGAGAATCCGATGAGCGGTGATCAGGCCGCAGCAGCCGTGACCGGTTTTGCGCTCACTCGCAAAGTTGCGCCTGCCGACCGCAGCAGCCGCGAGATAGCTCAGGAACATGCGGAGGAAGTCAGAAGAGAGTCAAACCGCGCGCTTGTGATTTTGCCCCCCGGCATCCTCGACGGCGCTTCGGCAGAGTATTACGCCAAAAGCGTCGGCGATTTTACGATCCGAAGGCTTGAGCAGGCCATAAGCCAGTCGGTCATCGAGCGCAGGTTCGCCCGCGAAGGGGTCGACAAGAGCAAGGTGGAGGGCTACACCCGGAAAGTTGATCTCGTCACCTTCAAGGTGACTAATGAAAGCATCTCGGAAGAAAACAGCGGCGCGTCGTTCGCCATTTCGTTCACGATGCTGATGTTCATTTATATGTCGGTTTTGTTTTACGGCATATTCGTCATGCGCGGGGTGATCGAAGAGAAACAGACCCGAATAAGCGAAGTGCTGGTCTCGTCGGTCAGGCCGGCGCAGATGATGTTCGGCAAGCTGATCGGGATAGGTCTTGTGGGGCTGACGCAGATGAGCATCTGGGCGTTGAGCGCCGCCGGTCTGACGACGATAGGGTTTTCGCTGTTCGCTTCGCGGGGAATCAACCTGCCGCACATCTCGCCGATGCTGTTCGTCTACTTCCTGATTTATTTCCTGCTGGGCTACTTTCTCTACGCGACATTGTACGCGATGGTGGGGGCTACGGTGTCGAGCGACGACGACGCGCAGCAGGCGCAGTTTCCCATCACGATGCTGCTTGCGGTCTCGATGATCGCCTTCCCGCTGATAATGAACAACCCGAACAGTCCGACGGCGACGACTCTTTCGATGGTTCCGTTCTTCGCGCCGACCCTGATGATTATGCGCATAGGCATGGTCAATCCTCCGCTGTGGCAGATCGCGCTATCGATGTCGATTATGGCGGCGACCATTCTCATCTGCGTGTGGATAGCCGGACGCATTTACCGGGTGGGCATCCTGATGTACGGCAAGCGACCGAGCATCGCCGAGTTGGGAAGATGGCTGAGGTATACGTAACAGAAAGGTCGCGCTTTATGCTAAAATGCAGCGCATGAGAATATCGCAGGATTTGACCATAGAAAGCGGCGGCAGAATTACTTTGCCTGAAGGACTGCTGACTCGTTACGGGCTGCTTGAAAGCGCGGCAGTGCGCGTTATCGAAACCCGCATGGGCATACTTATCGTTCCTCTGACTGACGAACTTATGAGCGAGGAGCTAAGGGAAGAGTTGGAAGAGTGGCAGGCTCTTGGCGCTGAAAGTCTTGAGAGGTTTCCATAAGGCGCATCTGAAACTTGATGCCCGCCTGCTCTCACGCTAGAGTTGCTCCTTCAAATCCGAAAGGAGCAACGCCATGAAAAAAATACTGCTCGCCTCGCTCTGCGTTTTTCTCGTCGCCGCTTCTCTCATCGCTCAACAAACTCAACCTGATCCGTCGAAGTGGCTTCGCTCAGGTCCCATGCTCGGTTATTCGGAGATGACCGAAACCGTAGTCTGGCTCCAGACGCGAAGGCCCTGCCGCGCGCAGGTGAGGTTCTGGAAACAGGGACAACCTGCGACTGCCCGACTCAGCGATCCGATTCTCACCAGTGAGGAAAGCGATCTGATCGCCCGGTTCAAACTCAGCGGGCTTGAGTTCGGCTCAAGGTATGACTACGAGGTTTACCTCGACGGCCTGAGAGTCGCGCTCCCGTTTGCAGCCACGTTTCA
>CAZPQE010000126.1:0-14251 GCA_964588615.1 uncultured Clostridia bacterium
GTGAGTTCGCCCGCGACGACGAAGCTCTCCCACGACACTTCATAATTCAACTTCTCGCCCGCTACGAAAGTGAATTCGTTCTTGTTCTTCGCGTCGGCGGCGGTTCGGACATCGCGGGTTTGAGCCGCTCCTGAAAAGAGGCTGACAGATACGAGCGCGAGAATCGATAACAGCTTTTTGAACACTGATCCAACTCCTGAGTGTTATTCGAAGGCTGTGATGCGCCCCGTCTTTTCAATGATGCCCGTCGGGGAGTTGAAGCGGCAAGGCGAAAGGAAAAGGCGCGGAGTCCCGCGCCTTCCCGGTTATTTTTGCTCAGGCTTTTGATCGAAGAATGGCGAGGAGGGATCGAGAGCCAGCCTTTGAAGCGGGTTGACAGGTTGGTCGTCGAGGCGCACTTCGAAGTGAAGGTGCGGCGATGTCGCCCGCCCTGTGCTGCCCGCGTATCCGACTATCGTGCCGCGCGCGACTTTATCTCCTGCGGCAAGCTCGAATCTTGAAAGATGAGCGTAGTAGGTCGATATTCCGCCGCCGTGATCGATGATTATCAGGTTGCCATATCCGCGATGCCATCCGGCGAACAGGATCGTCCCGGCGTGGCTGGCCCCGATGGAGTCGCCCCATCGGGCCTTGAGATCAATTCCTGAATGAAATTTGGCGCGGCGGGTGAACGGGTCGCGTCTGTAGCCGAAGTCGCTGTTGACCTTCACTCCGGGCGAACTTATCGCCATCTCCCTGTAGGGTTCCGCCTCGACCGGGATGGAGATGGCGTCGGGGTCGCGTTTGACCACCATCAGTTCAGGCGGGATGACTATTTGAGTCGCTATGGGTTCTGCGACGGCCTGATGCTCGGCCTCGTGAGTCACTCCCGGAGCGGGAACCTGCGGCTGATTGCTCTTTCGCAACCGAACTATGCCGTCCTGTGCTGTTGCCAGTGGGGCTGTCAGTGAAATCAAAATGAGTGCTGCGAGAAAATTCCTGCCCGTTGAAGTCGTCAAAACCCTCTCCTTTCTGAAGACTTCTGTATTTTGCTGCCTGACGAAATCAAAACTGCTTCTGAAATCAGGGGGGTGCTGCTCGGAGCGGCATTGTATGAATCGAGGCAGATAATGTCAATGAATCAGCCTCGAAAAGCCGCTGAAAATTTATTGTGATTTTGTTGCGGGAATTTGGGCCATAAGCCGAAACCGGCTGCGCGGAGTCGGCTGAAGCCTGCTCTCTGATATACTGTCAGCGATCATGCCGCTGCACACCACTGAAGCTTTCGTGTTGAGAACCTACTCTCTGGCCGAGGCCGACAAAATATGCCTCTTTCTGACCAGAGATCATGGCAAGGTGCGGGGCGTGGCTCACGGGGCGCGCAAGATTCGCTCCCGCTTCGGCTCCTCGCTCGAACCTTTCACGCAGGTCTCGCTCACTTACTTCCAGAAAGAAGGCCGTGAGCTCGTCTCCGTTTCAGGCTGCGAAATACTCCATTCGAACTTTGCCAGCGCATCGCGCGATGTGGAGACAGCCGCCGCGTTTTCCTACATGGCTGAAGTGTTGAGCGAGTTCCTTCCCGAAAACGAGCCGAACGAAAAACTCTATCGCCTGGTCGCCGCCACCCTCGATGCTATCGAACAGGGACTCGATCTTTCGCGTCTGCTTCGATATTTCGAGATGTGGCTGCTGCGGCTTGCGGGCTATTTCCCCGACGCCTTTCACTGTTCGTCGTGCGGCGAAAAGATCGCTTCGGAAGACTCCGCCTTTCTCACCGTCGAGGGCGCTCCCCGATGCCGCGCCTGCAGCCAGGGGCGCGGGACTGAGGTCACTCGCGCATTGCGAAGCGCGATCAATCAGGCGTTTCGCGTCCGCCCGGTCGACTTCGCCCGGCTCCGGGTGCGCCCCGAATACCTCGCCCGGATGGGAGAGATAAACTACCAGATAATCCGCCACGCCCTCGAACGCGATCTGCGCTCGCACGCCCTTCTCAAACAACTCAAAGCCGTCTGATTCGAAAAAGCAAAAGCCCTCGCGCAGGCTTCATTCGCATGGATATGCCCGGCTGTTACTGACCGCTGAGAAATTCCTTCAACAGATTTCCCAGAGCGGCAAACGCGATGTGATTGCCCCAGCGGGTTAAGGATTTCTTGACCGTGCGCTTTTCCTCTCTCTCCCACACGTTGGCTATGGCCGAGGTCATCGCCCCGCCGAGGATGAACGACACATTGAACTGGCTCCCCCCTCTGTCGCCGCGCGTGACCACTATGCTCTTGAGCGCGTGGCCGACTCGCGCTCCCGTGCCGTCCCGATAAGAGCGGTGATAGCGCGGGTCCTGGCGGAAGAGAGACGGGAGGGCGAATTTTTCCAGAAACTTCGAGGTCGCGCTTGAGGCGAAGCTCCTTGCGGCGCGGGTCATCGAATCGCCCACGAAATGCTTGAAGGTGTCTTTCTGGCCCTCGTCGTTGTCGAAGGCTTCCTTGAACATTCCTTTGGCGACCGCAGAAACGTAAGGGCCGGGCGGATAAAAAGCCCCGCGCCAGAACATAGAAAATTTTTCGCCGACAGAAAGGGGCGCAGTGCTCACATCGCGGCGACGCGACTGCGGGGCGGGGACTGCGACAGAATCAGCCTTCGCGCTTTCCGGTTCCGTCGGGCGACGAAGGGCGTCGCTGAAAGCCGCGTAAGTGATATTGATGGTCGCCTGTTGGCTGTCAGCTTCCGCTTTTTCAGGCGAGCGGGTTTCGCCTGATCTGATTTCCTTGTCGTCGCCTCGAAGATCAGATGCAGCCGCTTGCGACCCACCGAGTGAAATAAAAGATGCGATGAAAAACAACGCGATTGATAATCTGATGGATGCGCCTCTGATGGTCGCCATCATTCTACCTCCGAAAATGTCGAGCAGGCCGCCGGCCTGCGAGGTTTCCAGTTTTCATGCTTCCAGGGCACAGGCTGGCAGCCTGTTCTACTCCGAAAAATCACAGACGCCTCTTGCGTCCGCTGATACTAACACAACCGCGCCGCCGCCGTGAAAAGGAATTCGATCTGTTTCCGATTCTTTTGCGCGCTTGTTTAGACCTGCGCGCAGGGATAGAATTCCCCGGTCTGTTTGGAAATATCATCCCCGGAGGTGTGTTCACCATGTCGCTTCCTAGAGCCTGTCTCCTTCTGATCGCATCACTGATCCTCGCGCCCGCAGCCGCAGCGCAGCAGTCTCAACTCGGAAAAGTCGATTTTCCGGCCACCGGCTCGGCGAAAGCCAGAGAGCATTTCCTGCGCGGTGTGGCCGCCCTTCACTCCTTCTGGTATGAAGAGGCGCTTGAGGCTTTCCGCGAATCCACAAAAATCGATCCCGATTTTCTGATGGGATACTGGGGCGAGGCGATGGCCTACAACCATCCGCTGTGGTCAGAGCAGGAAACAGTGTCGGCGAGGAAGACGCTGGAGAAAATAAAGGACACTTCCCGCGTCACCGCGCGAGAGCGCGCATACATCGAAGCAGTGAAACTGCTTTACGGAGAAGGCGACAAGCGCGCGCGCGATCGGGCTTATTCTTCGGCGATGGAAAAGATTTACCTCGATCACCCCGACGATCTGGAAGCGGCTTCGTTTTACTCGCTCTCGCTTCTCGGAGTCGTGCGGCCCGAAGATAAAGGGTTTCGCAATCAGGCGCGAGCGGGCGCGATTGCGCTTGAGGTTTATAAAAAGAACCCCGATCATCCGGGCGCGGCTCACTACATCATTCACGCATTCGACGACCCGGAGCACGCGATACTCGCTCTGCCCGCAGCCTTCCGCTACGCCGAGATAGCTCCCGCGGCGCATCACGCGCGTCACATGCCTTCGCACATTTTTTTGCAGCTTGGGATGTGGACGCAGGCGGCCTCTTCGAATGAATCGGCGTGGCAGACTTCAGACGAATGGGTGAAGAGGAAAAACCTGTCGCTCATCAACCGCGACTATCACAGCCTCCACTGGCTGCTTTACGTCTACCTGCAACAGGGCCGCTACCAGAAAGCTGAAGAACTGCTGGCGCTGATGAAGAAATCCATCGCCGAATCGAAAGACGACAACAAGATGCGTCCCAATTATCTGGCCAACAACTACGCGAATATGGCTGCGACTTTCGTGGTCGAAACCGAGCGATGGGACATGGCAGCAAAGATATTCGATTCGACGATGGCGGGCGATCAGGCGGCGATGGATCATGCGGGTCACAATCCGTCAGACACCGTGCGCAGGACGGGTATGAACCGGACGCTCCCGCTTTTCGTCCGAGGGCTGGCGGCGGCAAAGCTGTCGCAGTCAGAAATCGAGAAGAGCATCGAAGGGCTGCGCGGATTGCGCAACGAGGAGAAAGACGCTTATCGCGCAAAGCCGCTTGAGATTCGTGAGCTTGAGGTTGCGGCTGTCGCGGCTTCGATGAAGGGCGATCACGCTCAGGCTGTAGAGTTGATGAAGCGGGCGACTGCGGTTGAAAACGAATTGGCTCCTCCTTCGGGGCCGCCTTCGCTCATCAAGCCATCTCATGAGTTGTTTGGCGAGATATTGCTTCGAGCGAATCGAGCGAAAGAAGCGTCCGAAGAGTTCGCTGTGGCGATGTTGCGGCAGCCCAATCGGGCGCGCACTCTTCTTGGCGCAGCGCGCGCTGCCGCTGCATCGGGAGACGCGAAACGAGCCGCCGAGTTTTATTCCAGGTTCGTCCGCCAATGGCAGCAGGCCGACAGCGGGCTTTCAGAGTTGCGCGAAGCTCAGGAATACCTCAAGCAAACCAGCGCGCGATGAACAGAGGATGTCGGCGCTAACAAAGCGGGCTTCTCCGTGCGAGACACGAGTGGAGTAAGGAGCGAAAGCAAATGAGCAGGTTCCGTAATAAACTCAAGGACGATCTGCTTCGATGCTCATTCTGCGGCAGGGGACAAGATGCAGTGTCGAAGCTGATCGCCGGGCCTGCTGTTTATATCTGCAATGAGTGCATTGATATTTGCAATGAAATCATTGCCGATGACCAAAGGATAAAGACGCCTCCGGCATCTCACGAAAACTCAGAACCGCCAAAAGTGATGGTTGTTGCTGTTTTTGAATGCTCGTTTTGCAAGACGCCTACTCCACTAACCGAATGTGTTTCGATCCCGGAACGCGGCAAGCTTTGCCCGGCCTGTCTCGATGCAACCCGCTCTGTGATCGAAGGTCTCGACAGAGGGAAGCATAGTCAATAGCCCGGAGCCATCTGTTCGTTTGAGATGGCATCCTGATCTTCGTGGCTTCGCTCAAAAGGCAGCCGCTCCTGTTTTCATACCTGGAAGAGAGTCGCCAGTACAACCGTCAACATGGTTCGAAAGTCTGGTAAGCCCGTAGCCGTCGACTCACACCTTCGCCATGTACAGGGCAGGGTTGTCGAGTACGCTTTTCTCGCCTTCATAACGATAACGGCTTCGATATCGCTGCTTGCCAACCTCGGCAATCAGCGCCTCTGGCAGGATGAGGCCCAGACCGCGTTGATATCGAAGACGGTTTTGACTGGCGGGATACCTCTCGGATATGACGGCAGGAACTTTTTCTCGCAGGAAGAGGGAGCCGAATACGGGCGCAATCATGTCTGGCGCTGGCACACCTGGCTTCAGTTTTATGCTGTGGCAGCCTCTTTCAAGACGCTGGGCGTCAACACATTCACGGCCCGCCTGCCCTTCGCGCTGCTGGGCGCTGCCACGATCGTGCTGATCTACTTCGTCTCGAAAAAAATGTGGGAGAGCCAGCGGGCAGGCATGATCGCGGCTCTCATTCTCCTCTTTTCGATTCCCTTTCTTCTGCTTTCGAGGCAATGTCGCTACTACAGCATGTCGGCTTTTTTCTCTCTGCTGGGTCTCTACGCTTATCTGGGGATTCTGAATCGGCGCAAATACTCACTGATCATTTTCACGCTGGCGGCAACTCTGCTCTTCAACACTCATTATGTCTACACGGCGGCTCTGCTTGCTGCGGCCTGCTCTCACGCCCTGTTGTTCCGCAGAGACAGAGTGAAGGTCGTGCTTGCGGCATCAACGGTCGTCGCGCTGCTGGCCGCGCCGTGGATAGTGTGGCTGTCGGGCGCCTCTTATCCGAGCACGTATTCGAACAGTTTTTCTGCGATTCGGTTTGCAAAGTTCGCTGGCGCTTACCTGATCCAGATATTTCAATACACGTTCTCTCCGCTGCTGCTGCTGCCGATCGCGGTGATAGTTATCGGCAAGCGAAAGAAAAGTCGTGAACAGGAAAAGAAATCAAAGAGAAAAAGCGGCCCGCAGATGAGCGGGATGAAACGGGCGTGGGAATTCGTGTCGGGATCGGAGGAGCGGCAAAACATCGCGCTGCTTTTGCTGTTCATCGCCGCAAACCTTGCTATCGTGCTTCCTGCTCCTTATCCGTTTTTCAGATACCTCGCTCCCGTCATTCCGGCTTTCTGCCTCATCATCGCGCTTATAATTGAATCGAGCCTCAAGACCCATCTCCTGCTTGGCGCAGTCGCCTCAGCCCTGTTCATCTTTCAGCAACCCGTCCTCGATTATATCTACGAGACCACGCACGATTACGACGGGCCGGTCGAGGGCATAGTCGAGTACCTGAACGCTCACGGAAAAGAGGGCGACACGGTGCTGATCACCTACGAGGACCTGCCTGTAAAATTCTACACCAACCTGAGAGTGCTCGGAGGACTGACCGGCGAAGACCTTTCTGATGCGAGAAAAGCAGACTGGCTGATAATCAGAAAATACACGGTTAGCAGGTACCAGGAAACGGTCAGGAAATTCATCTCCGAAAACCTCGCGCCCGACAAATTCGAGCGCATAGAGATTCCTTACCCTGACATCCCGTTCGAGAACAGAGAAAGCCCGTCAGAGCATCGCTACCGGACGGCGACCGATGAATCGCAAGTCGTCATTTATAGAAGGATCAAAGAGTGAATCTCTCGATCCACACAAGCGGTCTTTGGGAGTAGAGTAACCCGCTTCGTCGCCGCGCCCCGTCATGCTATCCTTTGCTCGCTTTCACCCGAATGTCTTCAACACGAAAAAAATGGGCAGTCGGCGTCGCGCTCGTCGCGCTCACGCTCATCGCTTACGCAAAGGTCAAAGATCACAGCTTTGTGAGCTATGACGACGATGTCTATGTCACAAACAACGCCCGCGTGCAGGGCGGGTTGAGCGCGGAAAACATACTGTGGGCTTTCACTTCCACCGAAGCTTCGAACTGGCATCCGCTGACGTGGATTTCTCACCTGCTCGATTGTCAGGTGTATGGGCTTGACGCTTCGGGCCACCTGATGACGAATCCTCTGATTCACTCGGCAAACGCGCTGCTTCTGCTCTTCAGCCTTCACGCGATGACCGGCGCGCTCTGGCGCAGCGCCGCCGCCGCCGCGCTTTTTGCGCTTCATCCGCTCAATGTCGAATCCGTAGCCTGGGTGGCCGAGAGAAAAAATGTTCTCAGCACTCTTCTGATGCTCGCCGCCCTGCTTGCCTACATCCGCTATGCGCGAAAGCCTGGCTGGAAGCGATATGCTCCGGTGATGATTCTGTTCGCGCTGGGGCTTATGGCAAAGCCGATGCTCGTTACCCTGCCTTTCGCTCTTCTGCTGCTCGATTACTGGCCGCTGGCAAGATTCAAGACCGCCGCTTCGATCGCCGAAAAACCTTCTCGCCCGCAAAAGCGCACCAGACAGGGCGAAGAGAAGCCTTCTTTTCCCGCCCGCACCGTCGCGCAGCTTGCGATGGAAAAAATCCCGCTGATGGCTTTATCCATAGCAAGCAGCGTCATCACCGTCATAGCTCAGTCGCGCGGCGGCGCTCTGCGTTCGACTGAAGCTTTTCCTCTGATGGCTCGCATAAGCAACGCGCTGGTTTCTTACGCCGGGTATCTGCGCAAACTGGTCTGGCCTTCGGACCTGGCGGTCTTCTATCCGCATCCGCTCGATGGCATCCCTCTCTGGCAGTCGATAATGTCGGCTGCGGCGCTTGCGGCCATAACTGCCGCCGCTCTCTACAATGCAAAACGATCCGGGTATCTGATAGTCGGATGGCTGTGGTACCTGGGCACGCTGGTTCCGGTCATAGGTCTGGTGCAGGTCGGACTTCAATCGATGGCGGACCGATACGCTTATGTTCCGCTGACAGGAATTTTCATCGCTGCGGTCTGGGGAATGGCTGAAGCGGCGAAGCGTTTGAGCATCGCTCCCTCTACAATCGCCATCATCGGCGTGGCGGCGATTGCGGCTTTTTTGCTGGTCACGCGAAATCAACTCGAATACTGGGCCAACAGCGTGGTGCTGTTCGAGAGGGCCGCGAGCGTGACCGAGAACAACTACGTGGCGCATAACAATCTGGGCGAGGCGCTGGCCAATCGGGGCCGCACGGACGAGGCCGCAAAGAATTTCATCAGGGCCATCGAAATCAAGGAAGATTTCGCCCCCGCGCGCCTCAATCTCGGAATGGCGCTCGTCGATCAGGGAAATCTCGATGCTGCAATCGAGCAATTCGACGCGGCCCTTGAGATCAATCCTTCGCTCCATGAAGCATACAACCGTCGCGGCGCGGCGCAGGCCAGTCGCGGGCGAACACAGGAAGCGATTGAAAGTTTTTCAAAGGCGCTCGAAATCAATCCCGGTTTTGCGCCTGCCCTTGTCAACCTCGGAATCGCGCTCGACCAGCAGGGCAGGAGCGAAGAAGCGATTGACGCTTTCACGAAAGCATTGCAATTGAGGACGAACAGCGCGCTGGCCTCCCAGGCGCATTACCGTCTGGCGAACCTGATCCTTAAAAAAGGCGACACGGCGCGGGCCGCCTCTCATTACCGCGAGGCTCTCCGCCTCAAACCCGACTTCCTTCAAGCGCAGCAGGCGCTCAACAGGTTAGGGAACAGGTGACAGGTGACAGGGAGCGGGAGTTTTGGAGTATGCGAGGGTGAAAAGAAATATCTCCACACTCGCGCGCCTCTATGCTCCTCGTGGCCTGTCCCCTGTCACCTGTTGGTCACTTACTTATGCGTTCGTAGTAGTCGCAGGCCAGTTTTTCCGCGCGGGGATTGAAAATTCTGAAGCGCGCAAGCTTCATCTTCTGCAATCGAAATTTCAGAGAAGCGGCAATCACGCCCAGCCCGTATTTCACGCTTCGCATGAAATTGATCGAAGAAGCTTCGGGAAAATACTTCGTCGGGCAGGAGACCTCTCCTATGCGATATTTGAAATAAACGGCCTGGGCCAGCATCTCGTTGTCGAACACGAAATCATCGGAGTTCGCTTCAAGAGGAAGATTTTCGAGCACTCGCCGGTCAAACGCGCGATAGCCTGTGTGATACTCCGACAGTTTGTAGTTGAGCAGTATGTTCTGAATGAGAGTGAGAAACCGATTCGAGATGTATTTGTAGAGGGGCATCCCGCCTTCGAGCGCGCCCACTCCGAGTATGCGCGAGCCTAATGCGACATCATACTCGCCGTAGGCTATCAGCCCGACGAGCGAGACGAGCAGATTGGGCGAGTACTGATAATCGGGATGAAGCATCACCACGATGTCTGCGCCGCTTGCGAGCGCCTCACGGTAACAGGTCTTCTGGTTTCGCCCGTATCCGAGGTTCTGTTTATGAAGAAAGACCGCCAGTCCGAGCCTGCGCGCCACCTCGACCGTCTCGTCCGAACTGCCGTCGTCGACGAGCAGAACTTCATCTACGACATCGAACGGCAGTTCGTTGTATGTGCGTTCGAGCGTCCGAGCCGCGTTGTAAGCAGGCATCACCACGACTATCTTCTTTCCGTTTATCATTGCGCCCTCTCAAAAAAACAATGGTCGGTGGTCAGTGGTCAGTGGTCGGTGGTCAGAAGAAGAATGCGGAGTGCGGAATAAATAGAAAATCCGGCTCAAATCTATTCCGCATTCTACATTCCGCATTCTGCATTTTCCCTGCTCCCCTGCTCCTCTTCACCTCTTCACTCTTCACTCGCCCGCAGCAGCTTTTCTTCTGAAGACGAGCATGGCAGGCAGCGAGCGCGAAGAATACCTGCGGGTCTCTTCATCCCAGTAATACCTGGTCGCGCCGGTCGAAGCGGTTTCGGCCACACCAACCAGATCGAAGTCTTGTTTTATGTATTTGCCCATCCAGTCGAACAGGAGGCTGGCCGATGAGGGCTGACGGAGCCAGGATTCGGGGGTCGAGACCTGCACCAGGAATTTCGGCCTCGACGCTTCGATCTCGGCGATCATCTCCCGCTGCATCTGTTCGGCGTAATCGTGCGGCTCCATCAGCCCGTACATATAAATATGCCCTGTGGCTGAAACCCTGTCTGAATAAAAATAAATCTGCGGCTCCGATCCCAGCACCGCGATGCGATCCGATTCGTCAGAGTTCGACCTGATGTAACGGGCGACCTCCACGCTTTCGGGAAAGGGGTTTTTACCGTAGACGGCGCGGACGGCTTCCTGCGCTTCGAGCGTGAAAAGAAAAGCGCCCTGTTTGATCGCGCAAAAAAGCAAAGCGACCGCCAGCAGCGCAGGCGACGCGATGAGAGCGGCTCGGTGCAGGTGTCGACGGATGAGCAGCGCGTTGAGATGGTTCAAGGCAACGGCAGCCAGCAAAGCCGTCGCGGGCAGAATGAGAATGAAGTAATGCGGGCGAAAATAAAAACCGGGAACCATCGCCAGAAAAGACGCGGCGAAAAATCCATAGATGAACACCTTTGAGTTTGCGGTCTGCTCGTTGCGCCAGAGCGCGACTGCGCCCATCGCTGCCATAGCCCACAAAAGCCATGAGGGAGATGCAACGTCGCCTGCGCGGTTGAAGAAAATGCTCGCGCCAGCAGACAACGGCAACTGCGACACATACTCTCCGGCATAAGTGAAAGTCCAGAACCAGAACTTCCCAAGCACGCCCCCGCGCGCAAGCGCGATGAGCGTCGCAATGAGCGGCATCGCCGCGCCAATTGAGAGCAGAGAAACTTTGAAAGCGAGTCGACGAAGAGTGCTGCGACGGATGCGATACTCATCCCAGATGAGATAGACCAGAGCGAAGAGAATGAAGAGCGCGCCGTGCTGTTTCATCAGCATGGCGCAGCCCATCGCGGCTCCGCTTGCGAAAATCCACGCGGCACGGTCAGTGTCCATAGCGCGAAGCAGAAGGAGCGCGCCCGCTGCGGCAAACAGAATGACGAAGTGAGTCGCGTGAGCGAACGGCCCCATTACCGGCTGGCCTAGCGAGAGGAAGGCGAAGACGGCGGCAGCAACGAGCGCCGAATAATTTCCGATCAGGCGTCTGGCCAGCAAAAAGACGAACAATATCGTGACTGCGTTGACGATGAGCAATCCCGTGCGAATGCCTGTCGCAGTTTCACCCAGCAGCGCGATGATGAGAGCATAAGCGCCGTAGACGCCCGGAAATTTCATGTTGAAGGCGTGCAGGTAAGGAGGGAAGCCGCGAAGTATGAGTTGTCCGGCGTAGGCATATTCGCCTTCGTCGCGTTCAAGCGGAGCGGCGATCAATCGAAGCCTGACGAAAGCGATCAGAAGGATGATAAGCAGAAGCGCGCAGGCAACGAGGTAGCGCGAATGCTTTTCAACGAAGGAGGGCGTTGATTTTTTTGAACCGGATTTCATGGCAGCGAGGCGGTGACGGATCGTGATCGCACAGTGATAATCATCAATCGCGCTTGATGCAATAGCGCGCTCATCTTCAAATGGGCGAATCATCGTATCCGCTCAAATAGAGTTGGCCGTCGTAATCTATCAATCCCAGGCGGATGCGGTCGAGCCAGCCCTGACGGCCCAGCACATTGCGCGTGAAGCTTTCGTCGGCAGCAAAATAGACTGTTGCCGTTACCTTTATGCCGAGCGCTATCAGCATAACTTCGTGGCCGTAGGTAAGAAAGCTGCCGGTGACAGTGTTGATGCGTTGAAGTGAGCCGCTCTCAATATCGAAGCCGAGCTTTTCACCATAGATGCGTTCGAAGATGCAACTACTCGCTCCGGTATCAACCTTTGCTGTAAGCTCGATCGTTCGGGGGCCAGACTGGAGCAGGATAGGAATCTCAATCCCTGTTATTCCTGTGTCGTAGCTGTAGACTGTAGCAAAACTGAGTGTCAGAGGCATTCTCACCACCCCGCGTAGAAGGGTTCCTCTTCTTCAACAACATGGACGAGAAATGGAGTTTCGATACCTGCGGCCCTGGCCTGGTCAAAAACCTGGCTGCCATCTGCGCCGTGACTGATGAGTCGATCTCCGTCGAGCACTACCCATTGTCCCATATATTCAGAGCGATGCTGTTTAATCCAGTTCTTCGCTTTTCGATATTTTTCCACCTGTTGTCGCACTGCTTCCTCACGCTGCTGGTCTTCGGATGTATTGCGCTCCTGTTCCTGTAACCACTGGCGCAGGCGGCGCTGATCTTCCAATGGCAACTCGCGCACGACTTCGATGACTTGTTCAAATGTAGTGTGAGCCATGACAGATCACTTCCGGTCAGGCTTCTGTCGCCGGAATTCTATCCGATCCTGAGAGCGAAATTCCAGCGGTTTCATATTTCACGGCTGATTGGAGAATGATGCGAGGCAGTCAACAGGCCGCAACAACATCACCCTTTGTATGCCGGACGCAGTGAAGAGCGCAACACCTGGCTTTGCACAACTACTCAACGAGTGCTATATAAAGCCTGATGCCACAAGTAAGTCCACAATCCCCGCCTGAAGAGATCGAGCGATTCATCGAGCGCGCGAAGGAGATTTATCGAGACCGTCTGGCGGCTGAACTCGAACCCGCACACACGGGGAAGATCGTTGCCATCGAGCCTGAAACCGAAAGTTATTTTTTGGGAGAAACTGAAGTCGAGGCCGCCGAACAGGCGCGGGCCGCCGGTCACGAAGGCCCCTTCTATTTCCTGCAAGTTGGCTCACTCCACACCCACCGATGGGTGACTCCTCAACGCTGATGCAGATTGACGGCTATTTCAACGCAAACGATGAACCGGCGATCCGGCTCGACCTCGGCGCGGGCGCGATTGATATCCTTGTGGATACGGGCTTCACCGGAAGCCTTATTCTCCCCGATTCCTTAGCTGGCGGATTGGCGCTTCGCTTTGAAGGCTTCGAGGAATTCTACACTGCAACGTGGCAGGTATTCTCAGCGCCAGCCTACTCGCTGGAGATCAACTGGTTCGGCCACCTCATCAAAGTGCCGGTAGCTGTAAGCCCTGACATCACCGAAGCCATTCTGGGAGGCCAAATGCTGAAGAACTGCTGTCTCACAATCGATTATAGCGATCGCACGGTGACAATCATCAAACGGTAGTGATGAAAAAGTAATGCTACGGTTAAGTCTTACCAATGCGAACAAGGAACGCAAGCGTCTCGCTTGCTGGTGCGGTAGCAAGCGAGACGCTTGCGTTCCTTGTGCCAGCCTTACCTTTTCATCACTACCCATCAAACGGGCTTGACGTAGAATCATCAGCAGGCGCTACAAAAGGATCGCACCTTCATATTGCCAGTCGTATCGAAGATGGCCGTTGGGAAAGAATATCAACTGGCGAATGTCTTCTCCCTCGGCATCCAGCGTGAGGCAGTTCGACAAACACACGTTCTGCCCTCGCACGTCGTAGACCACCGCGCCATGAACGAGTCGCATCAACTCTCTGCCGTTGAGCCGCAGATAGTTCCTGATGCTCTCGAATTGATGGCCCGTCAGGAAATGCTCTTTCGTCCAGTTGAACACATCATTGTCTCTTGAATCCTGCGGCGCATTGACCGGGCGAATGGTCAACTGCTCCACGCTGTGCCCGCGCGCAAATTCGATCAACTCCTCCACCCGCTCGCCGCTGTCGATGAAGCCGTTGAGAGCGACGCACCCGAGGCGTATGGAAAAGCCTTTGTCGTGAAGACGAGCTATCAGATCAGGCAGATCGATGTAGCGGTCACGGTGCGGAAGATAAACCTGGCGGTTGCGCTCAGGGTCGCAGCCGACGATGGAGATTATCACCGTCGTCATTCCGAGATCGTGCCAGTCACTCAAGTGCGGAGAGTATTGCTCCCACCGCTCGTAGATGTGAATCCCGTTGGTCTGAAGCTCGATGAATGGAAACTCGAACTCTTCCATGCGCTGAAGGTATCGGGTCACCTGCGCTGGAAAAAGCGTAGGCTCGCCCTTGCCCGTAAGCATCGCTGTAGTAACTCCGCACTGACGGGCCAGCAAGCATGCCTTGCGAAAGTTGCGCCAGTTGACTTCAGGCTCTTTCATTTCGACGCCCTGCGGCGGAGTCATCTTC
>CAZPQE010000127.1:0-14242 GCA_964588615.1 uncultured Clostridia bacterium
CGATCTCAACCCTTATTTCAACGTGTCGCCGACAGGGCATGAGAAATCCGGGTTAGCGGATTGAAACTCGCTTTACGTCAGCGGCCATGATTTAATCTATTAACCTCCTTGAATCGAAGACGCGACCTTTAGCGGATTGAAACTCACCACGCCATACCTTCAGGTCGAAGTTGATGGGCATTGAATCCAGGTGGAGAGCGACTATATGCCATCGGCTTTCGGCGCTGAGGCATTCCATTCTCGAACATCGAGGCGAAGTCGAACCTCATCTATCACAACCGGGAAGACGGGTCTGCCCAGGCTGCCTCTCAATCAGAAACCATTGCGGAGGCAAGCCGCCCTTCCCAACTGCCATATCCATTTTCTCGACACACCCTTAAATCCTCGACAGCCGGTTCGAATACCCCTGCTATCTCCCTGACCCTTCCTTGTGCCGACTCCTCATCCTGATCGATGCGCGCTTTCTGAGAATTCCTGCATCCTCTGTCTCCCGGCAGTCGTATTTGTCTTGCTTCATTAAAACAGGCTGCCAGGGCGTTCATGCCTGGAAAGCATGAAAGTTGATAAAGTCAGCCGTCCGGCAGCCTGCTGCAGGTTGTCTTTCATCTCGTCAGAGACGATGCCCTGAAAAGATGAAAGACTGAAAACTCAAAACTGAAAACTGCTCAGGAGACATTATGAGAATTGCCCGCAAACTGACATCCGCCATCGCGCTCATTTCGATCATCGCCTTAAATCTCACCTCGTTTGCAGCCGACAGCCGCGGCATACGCGAGGATGAAATAAAACAATGGCTCACCTATTTCTCCTCCGACGAATTCGAAGGGAGAAACACCTACTCCGAAGGTCTGGGCCTGGCTGCCGGGTTCATCGCCGCTCAACTCAAATCGTGGGGCGTCCGACCGGGCGGCCCCGCTGGCTCTTACTTTCAACGAGTCTCCGTCCTCGGAGTCAAAGTCACCAACCGCTCCTCGCTCACCGTCGAAGCTGGCGGCCAGTCGCGCACTTTCAAACAGGGCGAGGGCGTTGACTTCCCCGCCTTCGTCGGAAGCAAACGATCTTTCACCTCCGATCAAATAGAATTCGTCGGCTACGGACTCGGCGCTCCTCCAGTACACAACGACTTCGCTGAAAAAAATGTCCGGGGCAAGGTCATCGTCTACATCGGCGGCGCAAACGGCCCTAAAGGTCTCGACGCGCGCTACCGTCGTCTGATGGGCAGTCGCTCGCGCACGGCAATCGATCAGATGGGCGCAGCGGCTGTGATCGCTCCCGCGCTCTTTGGCCGACCGCAGGGGCCGCCTCCGCCGTCGGGACAGGGCGAGCAGCCCGATTTCACTACGGTGCAGAAACTCGACTCTGCCATCGCCCCCTCGATTGCGGCCAAAGACGAGTTGCTCGAATTCCTGCTCTCAAGCGCGGGACTGAGCTATGCGGAACTCAAGAGCAAGGCCGATCAAGGCGAGCCGCTTCCTTCGTTTACCTTCAGAAACGTTCGTCTGACTTTCAACCTTGATGCCGATTATCGCGTCATCCGAACTCAATACACCCGCAACGTCATCGGCATCATCGAAGGCAGCGACCCGAAGCTCAAAGGCACTTACGTCGCTTTCGGCGCGCACTACGATCACGTCGGGTACTCGGAAGGCGAGATAGAGCAGACCGCCGCAGGGCCGCGCATCAGAAGTCCGCGAGGCCGGGTCAATGCCGGGGATGATCGGATATGGAACGGCGCGGACGATGACGGATCAGGCTCGATAGCGATACTGGCTATCGCCAAGGCGTTTGCCACCGGGCGCAAGCCGCGCCGCTCCGCCCTTTTCGTCTGGCACGCAGGCGAAGAGCGCGGGCTTCTGGGATCGCGCTACTTCGCCGATCAACCCACAGTGCCAATCGATAAAATAGTGGCGCAGATCAATATGGACATGGTGGGACGCAACAGTCAGGACAAACCGGAAAACGCAAATCACGTCTTCGTCGTAGGCTCAGACCGCATCAGCACTGAGCTTCACAACCTCGCAATCGATGCCAATCAGTCGATGGCAAAACCGCTGGCGCTCGATTTCGAGATGAACGATATTGGAGACCCTGAGCAGATTTATTATCGCTCGGATCACTACTCCTACGCGGCGAAGGGAATTCCTATAGTGTTTCTCTTCACCGGCCTTCACGCCGACTATCATGCCAACACTGACAGCGCGGATAAGATCAACTACGAGAAGATGGCCCGCATAGCTCAGTTGGCTTATGAACTCGGCCTGAAGGTGGCCAACCTCGATCACCCGCCCGCGCGCGACAATCGCGGCCCGCGCGTCGGCAAAGGCAGCGCAGGAAAACTGGACGAATAAGACAGCAGGCGAGGCCGTCGAGTCCGGGGCTTGTCCATCCGACGCGCCCCGGACTCCGTGTTTTATAAATCACCTTTCGTTTCCCGCCGATGAATTTCATGAAAAAAACGCCTGCAGAATCCGTCTATCGATTATGGGAAAGAATTGGAAATCACTTTCTGTCGAAGTCGCATTGATGATAGCTGGCCTGCTCGACACTCTGAAAACTGAAAGATGCACAACAGGCTGGAAGCCTGTTGATGGTTTGAAAGCATGAAAATTTGAGCGGTGATGAAAATGTAATGCTTCCAGTTCAGCTTTGCCGCGTAGCGGCTTTTGAGTGTAGCCGCTTACTGGTGCGCGGACCCGCCAGCACGGATGTCCTCGTCGCGCGAGCGACGGCTGAATTAGCTCAATCGTCGCTCGCGCGACGGGGATAAACAAACTCAACGGTTCCCGGCGTTGAAACGCCGGGCTAAAGTCACAGCGCCGCTACGCGGCAGTTCCATCAGCATTACTTTTTCATGACTACCAAAATTTGAAGGACCAGCAGGCTGGCAGCCTGCTGTACATTTTCGCAGGAGGGTTGAATGAACAATCTCGATCCGAGACTCAAAAGAATACTTCGCTCCTCGGAGGACGAAGACCGGCTGAGGCGCGATCTGGCTCGCGGCGTGATCGCCACGACCGAAGCGGCGAAGCTTGGCGTTCCTTTGGCAAAGGAGAGCCTTTTCAAACGTGTGCTGGTGATGCTGCGCTCGCGCGATGTGCCGGACACGCTCAAGGACTTCGATCTGATTCGCATCGCCGGAAATATCTTTTCGGCCCGCGTGCCTGTAAGCCGGATGGAAGAGCTTGCGAAATCCGAGGACGTGGAATTCGCCGAGGCGGGCCGCGCGCTTGCGCCTGTGCTCGACACTTCCGTGCCGGAAACGCGCGCTGACCTGGTTCGCAATCCTCCGGGCGGAGGGGCGGGAATTGATGGCGCGGGAGTGATAGTCGGCATAATCGATTTCGGGTTCGATTTCACTCTCGCCGATTTTCGCAACCCCGACGGCTCGACCCGTGTCGCTTTTATATGGGATCAGACTCTCACCGCGCAGGCAGGCGAGAACTCTCCGGCCCGGTTCAATCGCGGAGTCGAGTATGATGAAGCGGCCATCAACGCGGCTCTCGCCGCTCCAAATCCTTTCACCGTCGTTCGCCATCGCCCCCCGGCGTCGAGTCATGGCACTCACGTCGCAGGCATTGCGGCAGGCAACGGGCGGTCGGGCGACGCTCAGTTTCCGGCAGGCCGATTCATCGGCGCTTCGCCCGGTGCGACCATCATCTATGTTCAACCTGATTCGTCGGATCAGGACACCACTTTCACTGATTCGGTCAACGTCTCAGAAGCCATAGCCTACATATTCGAGAAAGCCGATGAGCTTGGAAGGCCCTGCGTCATCAACATGAGCCTGGGCCAGAACGGAGGCAGCCACGATGGTGAAAGCCTGGTCGAGCGCGCCATTGATCGATTGCTCGAAGCGCCGGGCCGCGCGTTTGTCGTCGCGGGAGGCAACGAGCATATCTGGCGCGGGCATGCATCGGGCGCTCTGACGACCAATAACAGGCGAGCGCTGAGGTGGAAAGTCGGAGGCGGGCTTCCTCTTCCGGGCGGAGGCACGATTCCGCCCGGCGCAGGCGACCGCACGCCGAGCGAGATGGAAATATGGTACTCATCGCGCGACCAATTCAGCGTCAGAGTCACCGACCCGGACGGAGACGCGACCGATGTGGTCAACACGGGAGAGACCTTCTCCGACACGTTGCCGAGCGGAGACCAGGTGTTCATCGATTCCGAGCGGTTCACTCCTCTCAACGGGGACGCGCGGATATACATCGAGATCAGCCCCGCTCAAAACGAGACTCTCAAGACCGGCGTGTGGGAGGTTGAAATTACAGCCGTCGAGGCGCGCGAGGGGCGGTTCGACGCCTGGATAGAACGCGACGCGCGTGACCGCAACAACCGCTTTGCTGATCAGTCGTTCTTTTTAGGAACTGACTTCGACCCGGTGATGACGCTGGGAACGCCTGCAACGAGCAGGAGAGGAATCTCTGTCGCCAACTACGATCACCGGACTGAAGCGCCAAACGATTCGAGCGGGCGCGGGACTACGCGCGACGGAAGAAAGAAACCTGAAGTGGCCGCGCCCGGAACCGATATCCTCTCTTCCAATGCCAGAGGCGGGACGGCTGATCAGTCAGGAAATATACGGCCCGTGAGAGTCGGCATGTCGGGAACGAGCATGAGCGCGCCGCACGTTGCCGGGATAGTCGCTTTGATGTTGCAGAAGAATGGGAGTCTGACAGCGGCTCAGGCGCGAAAGATACTCATCGCTTCAGCCGAGCCGCCTGCGGGGGTGACGCCGTTCGATCCGGCATGGGGTTTCGGCAAGGTGGACGCAAGAGCCGCACTCGATCTGGTGGAATAAAAAGGTAGCCTGACCGTCAGGCTGGATACTCATAAGCCCGCGCTCACGCTTGGGCTACCGATACCCATCGACTCAAGGGCTGGATACTCTAGGCCCGCGCTTACACGTACTGACACCCGTTGCCTCATCTGTGCCAATCTCCTGTGGTCTGATCTAGCGGCTGTATCGCTCTCCGGTTTCGACATAGACCACGCCTTCGAGGTTGGCCAAATCCTCAAGATTGGAGGCGTCCATCTCGACGCTCATCGAATGGGTCTCTTCAGTCCAGGACTTGATCTCACCGCCGAGGGCTTCGAGTTCGCGGCGGAGACCCTGCACGTTTCTCGATGGCGAAACTTCGAGCAGGCAGGAAAGCCTCTGACCCTCACGGGCGGTAAGAAGCGCCTTCTTCGCCTTCGGACTCAGCTTGCTTGAAATACGGTACTTCATAACGTCTCGCAACAACCGCAATGATAAGCCTCGGACTCACTTTTGACAATGCTCGCAAAAGTAAGCCGTGCGGCCTCCTATTCGCCTCCGTCGAATCGAACTTGAGCATCGAAGGCAGCCCTTTTCGCTTGCGCTGCGCGAGACGAGAAACTCTGAGGGGAAGTTCTCATCGCCTCCCGCCTTGATGGCCTGACGCAGGACGCGGCGCGTTTCACGGCGCAGGAGTTTGATTTCATCGATGGTCAGGCTCGATGCCCGGCGGTCGGGTCTTATGCGCGCGCCGAACAAAATCTCATCGGCATAGATGTTCCCCACTCCCGCCACACGATTCTGATCCAAAAGCAGCGGCTTGATCTGTCGTCGCGGGCTTTCGCTGATTACCTCTTCAAGATAAGAGAGCGTAAACTGCGGCCCAAGCGGTTCGGGTCCCATGCGGCGGAGCGCGGGTATGTCTGACAGGTCGCCGACGAGAAAGACCCGGCAGATTTTGCGCGGGCAGGTGAAGGCCAGACGCTTGCCTCCGCTCAGGTGAAAATCGATTCGAGTGAAATCAGGCAGGTCTCTATCTGACAGATGCAGAACCAGATCGCCGCCCATGCCGAAATGGAGCGCGAGAAAGCGGCGGTCGTCGAGAGCGATGATGAGGTATTTGCCTCGGCGGAAAGCGTCATCGAACCGGCGTCCGCGAAGGCTGCGGGCAAAGGAGCGCGCGGCAGGCGACTTTATCATATTCGTCGCGGTGACACGGACGCGCTCGATGCGCTGTCTGAGCGCGCGCTCTTTGAAATAGATCAGGCGGGTTTCTACTTCGGGGAGTTCAGGCATAACAGGCAGGTTATTGAGAAGCGCCGGAGCTTTTGCCGAACTGCTGTCGCATCATTGCAGCGGCGCGGGTGCGCGACACGCTGAGGTCGGCTTCTATTCTCTTGTTGTCGCAGCGGACTTTGACCAGGGACATCAGTTCGGCTATCTCAGGATTCTTTCCTTTCTGCACCCAGGCGACGGCCTTGAACAATGCGGTGAGCAGAGTGGTCAATCGCTGGGCTTCATCGGGGGTGGGCGCAAATCCGGTGATGCTTATTCTGGCGATGTCATCCGTCAGGTCGAGTTGAATGCTGGTCGAGGAGATGCCCGCGATCGGGCCGAGGGCGTGCGATTCGCCTATGTTCCATAGAATCTCAGCGGCGTACTTATCGATCTGCTTCGAGCCTGATGATTTGGTGATGCGAATGGCCGAGAGCGACCCATCGCGCTCGATGCGGAAAGCGACCTGAACGGTGAATTTGGTTTCCTGTATGTCGAGTCCGCCCGCTTCATAAAGCGAATAGATTTTTCCGACAAGATCGCGGATGGGCGCGGTGTTGATTTCGCCGAACTGAGTCGCGGGCTTCTGAGCTTTGGCGGCCTCTTCGGCGGCTCGTTTTTCAGCCTCGGCTTTCTCTTTTTCGAGTCGTTCGCGCTCGGCCCGCTCTCTCTCCAGTCGTTCGCGCTCGGCTTTCTCTCGTCTGGCTTTTTCCTCCTGGCGGCGCTTGAGATCGCGGGCGCGAATCTCTTCGAGCGTGAGAGTTTCTTTAGGGACGGTTATTCTCAGCATGCCGGGCGGGTAGCGCAGTTGCGAGAGGAGTTTTTCAGAATCGAACTTGCGATAGGGCTGATCGACCACTTTTATGCCGAGGAGCGGCGCGATGACTCCGACGTAAAACAGATAACCTATCAGTCCCGAATGAAGGATGCCTGATGCGATGAGCGTCCAGCGGAAGCGTCGGCGTCGGCGCGCGCCTATCTCGTCGGGCGAGATGGCATCACGGGTGAAACGGAGCGGATGCGGGAGGAAAGAGCGCGCGGCATCCCACAGATAGATTCCGCACCTGATGGGAAACCATTCACCGATGCGATCGGGAAGAAAGGCCACCCGCAGGTATGAAGCCGGGCCGCTGGCCACTTCACCCGCCGACTCCGCGATCTCACGGACGAGCCTCAGGGCAAGGGTAGTATGTGGAATGACGCAAAGTTTGAGGGCGGGCAGTTCCGATTTCATTTTACGACTCACGATCTATAAGACCGGGCATATCGCTCACGAGCCGAATCTCTATGATGGCGACATTATACAATACGCAGGCTCGAAACAGGAAAGTGCAAATTCACTCGCCATCCTGGGAGAACATTTTGAGGAAGTCTGCGACCGGAGCGGGGGGGATGCGGGCAGTCATCAGGTTTTCTTCGACGTGCGACCGCTGGCTCATCCCCACCAGCGCAGTGGTCACTCCGGGAGTCGAGCGGACGAATTGAATGGCTCGCTGCGCGTCGGTCGCAAGCCCCCGGAGCGAATCGCGCACGAAATCAGGGAGGTCATGCGCAAGCCTCGATTGAAGCATCGTGGCGCTGCACATCACCGTAATGCCCAATCGGTCGGCTGCCACTAGCGGCGACACCCGCTCGCCTTCGACCGTCTGATTGTCCGAGACCAGAGCTTCGGGCATGGCAAGATTGTAGGGCAACTGGATCGCGCGGAAGTGATGACCCTCTCCGGCTATCTCGCCGGCTATCGCGGCAAGTTCCGCAACCGACAGATACGCCCTCGACTCAGGCGACGCCCGATAGCCGTTCCAGGTGGCCGTGCCGTAAAACTGTATGCGGCCTTCGCTCGCCGCGCCTTCGAGAAATTCGAAGGCGGCGCGCATGCGGCGGAGGAACTCCTCGCGCGACACTCCGTCAAGCTGGGTTTCGGGGTTGTGAATGTAATATATATCTATGCAATCGAGGCCGAGGTTCTGGAGGCTGCGCGAAAGCTGGTTGTCGAGATAGCTCGGTGACATGCAATGGCTGTCGACGAAGTCTTCGGCCCGCGCTGCGCCGGTGTTGATTATATTTTCCATTATCCACACTCGCGGGTCGCGGGGTTGCTCGCCGTCGAACGGGAAGTAGCCGCCTTTGGTGGCTACTATGATCTCGTCGCGTGTGGCAGCGCCCGCGTCGAACATCTGGCCGAGGGCCGCGCCTATCGCCCGCTCGCTTCGCTGGAAGCGATAGTTGATGGCCGAATCCAGCACGTTGCAGCCAACCTCGACGGCCCGCCGCACTGAATCCTGATACAGTCGGTCGGTCGCTTCATCCCAGTGGCCGAGGTAAGTTCCAAGCCCGATGGTCGACATCCAGAGATTCTGCCCGCGTCGGAAATGGCCCGGCGCAGTTTGTGATGAAAACCGCTCCGCATATCGTCGAGTTCCTTCCGAGGTGGCGCGGCCAGAGGTGTTCATTTTCTGCTCACTCGCTTTCCCGCACGGACAACGCAAACAGCGACGGCAGGGTATTGCGCCATGCGGACTGGATTTCTTCAATCGAGCGGTCGATGACCGTCTCCCCGTTTACGGCTATCTCCAGCCGGTCGCCGCCCGTCCGCCCGATCAACGTCACAGGCACGCCGGCTTCGCGGGCTATCTCCATCAGGCGGTCGAGGTTTTCTTCCGCCAGAGAGAGAACGATCCTCGACTGTGTTTCGCCAAACAGATGAGCCGCCGCTGAAATATCGCCTTCGAGACTCGTTTTCACTCCGACCGCATCCCGGCGGTAGCTCGAAAACGCGCATTCGGCGAGGGCTACGGCGAGTCCTCCGTCCGATACGTCGTGGGCTGATTCGACAAGCCCCGACTGTATCATCTTCAAACAGGCATCCTGCACCCTGCGCTCGAACTGGAGATCGAGTCGCGGGAGTCGTCCTTCCAAACGACCGTGCGCGGCGAGGTATTGAGTCGCGCCGAGGTCTTCGCCGCTTTCGCCGAGCAGCGCCACCAGGCGATCATCGTTTTTGAACCACTGGGTGGTCACGTGCCGCAGGTCTTCGACTATTCCCACCATGCCGATGACCGGCGTGGGATGAATTCCCCGGCCTTCGGTCTCGTTGTAAAAACTCACGTTGCCGCCGGTGACGGGCGTTTCAAAAACTTCGCACGCCTCGCGCATGCCTTCTATGGTTTCGCTGAACTGCCACATCACTTCCGGGCGTTCGGGCGAAGCGAAGTTCAAACAGTTGGTAAGAGCGACGGGCCTCGCGCCGCTCACCGTGAGGTTGCGACAGGCTTCGGCTATGACCAGACGCGCTCCGGCGCGCGGATCGATGAGGCAGTAGCGCGCATTGGAATCGAGCGTCATGGCCAGAGCGCGACGCTTCTCCTTGATTCGCACGACAGCCGCGTCCGAGCCGGGCAGCGTTATGGTGTTCGTTCTTACCGTGTGATCGTACTGATGATAAACCCATTCTTTCGACGCCAGCGCAGGAGACGCGATCATTTTCATGAAAGTCGCGTCAAGCTCACCATCGCTCTTTTCTATCTGCGCGACTTCTATGTCGGAAGAAGCAATCTCCGCTTTTTGAAGGGGGCGATCATAGACCGGCGCTTCATCGGTGAGAGCGGTGATGGGGATGTCGGCGAAAACTTCATTGCCTCTGCGCACGCGCAACCGTCCATCGTCTGTCACCGAGCCGATGACCACTGCATCGAGTTCCCACTTGCGGAATATCTCGACCACCTCGCGTTCTCGCCCGGCTGCGGCGACTATGAGCATGCGCTCCTGAGATTCTGAGAGCATCATCTCGTAAGCGGTCATGCCGGTCTCGCGCTGCGGCACAAGGTCCAAATCGAGTTCGATGCCATTGCCGGCGCGCGCGCCCATCTCGGAAGAAGAGCTTGTCAGCCCCGCCGCGCCCATGTCCTGAATGCCGACTATCGCGCCCGCTCGCATGGCTTCGAGGCAGGCTTCGAGCAGCAGTTTTTCGAGGAAGGGATCGCCCACCTGAACTGTCGGGCGTTTTTCTTCCGACCTTTCGCCGAATTCTTCCGAGGCCATAGTCGCGCCGTGAATGCCGTCTCTTCCGGTTTTGGCTCCGACGTAAATCACAGGGTTGCCTATGCCTGAAGCGCGGCCATAGAAAATCTGATCGTGCCGCGTGATGCCGAGCGTGAAAGCGTTGACCAGCGGATTGCGGGCGTAGCAGTCATCGAAGCGGACTTCGCCGCCCACCGTAGGGCAGCCGAATGCATTGCCGTAGTCGCCGAGTCCCTTGACCACGCCCGACATGATCGAGCGGTTGCGCGCGGCGGTGTGTCGCTCTTCGTGCGTTGCGTCGGGGCCTGGAGTGAGCGAGCCGAAGTGAAGCGAGTTCATCGAAGCTATGGGGCGCGCGCCCATCGTGAACACGTCGCGGAGTATTCCGCCCACTCCGGTGGCCGCGCCCTGATAAGGTTCGATGAACGAGGGGTGATTGTGCGATTCGATCTTGAAAGCGGCGGCAAGCCCTCCGCCTATATCGATTATGCCCGCGTTTTCGCCCGGTCCCTGAAGCACGTGCGGGCCTCTGGTCGGCAGTCGTTTGAGATGGATTCTCGACGATTTGTATGAGCAGTGCTCGCTCCACATGACGGAAAAGATGCCGAGCTCGGTAAATGTCGGCTGGCGAGAGAGCAACTCGACTACGCGGTCATATTCCTGGTCGGTGAGTCCGTGTCTTAGGATGAGTTCAGCGGTAATTGCAGGTTCGGTCATATCAGGTTTCAGGGGACTGAAAAGATTGACCCTTATGCTACCCGACCGATGAGGCTTTATCAAGCTGCCGAACTTGAATCGACCTGGAATGGCTGCAGGCAGGTGGCAGCCTCCTGCGGGGTTATGACGACGGGGGCGCGGCAAGCGAAAGCTTCTTCCACTCCACATATAAAAAGAGCAAAGGATTTCTGGTAAGGCTCAACTTTTCCAGATACTTCATCTGCGCTTCTACTGGCGAAACAGTCGCGGCAGGCTTTAAGTGAGGATCGATGCCTATCAAAGAACCGGCGTGCCAGAACCATTCGATTCGGCTCCCTCGATGCAGGTCGAATTCATTCAGAAACGCAACATAACTTCTCAAGACTTCATCCCGAGCGTTGCACTGCGGCATTGACCCTAGAAGGCCCTTATATAGAAGGCTCTTTTGGTGAAAATAGTCTTCATCCGATCTTTCGTCTTCCTTGCGCCAGTTTGCCAAATCCTTGAGGAAGTTTTCCACTTCTGCCTGCCAGTCGGCGGATTGCTTGATTTCATCGTTCACCTCCTTGTTGCCGCCGCCAAAGTTAATATGCCTTATACCGTCGAGCAGTTCGATGGCTTTCGATGTCTGCCAGTAGAAATAGGCTTTTTCTTCCCCTGCGATTCGCGTGGGTTTTATCTCTTCCGACGAGAGCGGCAAAACATTCTTCACACTATGAGGCCGTACATCATCATCGAAAGACGAAAGCAGCCGGGATAGCTCCTTTCTCGTCGCTTCATAAGTGTCGGCGCATCGATGGCCGTTCAGTTGTTTAAGGAGATAAGCGCGATAGGCGATCACTATATCATCGGCTGGGACGGCTTGCTCCCGACATCGGGACAGCAATTCGAGAATGGCTTTCAACGATGACCGTCCGACATAAAGGAACGCGCGATCATCATCGGCAATATTTCGCAACGCATTGCTGAAAGTGTAGACGAGTGTTTCCAGATCAGGGGCGGGAACCTGCAATGACAAAATGGCATTTATTACTGGCACAATCTGAATCGGAGAAACCATACCGCTGATATACGGCTCGGCAAACATCAGATGATTTTTTCGCGCAATCTCTTTCGGGGTAAATGTGGTTCGAGCCACGTCAGCGAGAGTAGAGTAAAAGTCCGAAAGGTCATAAACAAGAGAATCTTCGCAATTGATTGGTTTGGGATTCAGTCTAGGGATTTCAGCAAACAGCGCGCGGGCTTTCTGCTTATCGATTTTTAATAAGGCATTGACCGCCCGACATTGCAGCGACAGAGCGTCCAGTTTGAGATCGAACGCATAGCCCAGATACCCGGATCGTGTATCAAGCGGATATAGCCGAGAAGTGTATACTCGTTTATATGGTTGTTGAGCTTGTTGAGACGTTCGAAAAGCTTCCTCCAGAAGCTCTTGCTTCCATACAGGATCGGCAATCCTGTCCGATTCGGCCAGGCGAATCAGCAGGTCGGCAGCAAACTCCGGCGGAGCGGATCGCACATTATCGATAAAAGAGGCGATTTCGTCGGGGCGTTTTTTTTCTGGCCGTGTTTCATCTCCAGACTTAATCCGTGCTCCTGAGCCTGCTGTCTGCTTTTTGCTGGATTTCTTTTCCTGCTCAACCGAGCCTGTGACCGGGATCGCAAGCAGGAAAGCGAGGAGGATGGGCAACCCTGCTCTTCTCATTGCCCGCCTCCTTTCTCCTGCTCAGGAGTTTTTGTTTCGCCACAACTCTCGCACCCGGTATTAGAATTCTCCTTATGTGTTTGAGTTTCAACAACTCCAGGAAGGCTGACGTGGAAATATTCTTCTACTTCCCCTTTAAGATTTCCCACGTAAGCGCCAAACCAGGTTTTGACCACCTTTCCCTCATTGGATACAACCATAGTCCGAGGAGTTCCACCCAGTTTATAGGCTGACAGCACCTCGAATGTAAGGTCGCAATAAACAGGAAATTCAAGAGCATATTTGGCGAGATAATCCCGCAGATTGTTTTTACTGAGAGACACCCCGATGAAGCGAAAATCACTTTTGATATGACTTGTCAGTGTTTTGATATTTTCCATATTGCGGGTACACCATTCACAGTCAGGGCTGAAAACGTATAAGATCGTCGCCGGGCCGTTTCCGGGATACGTGATCTCGGCAGGGTTCCCATAGAGGTCTTTGCCCTTGAGAGGTGGGACTGATTCACCAGGTTTGAGTTCGCGAGATGCTCGCATCTCAGCCTTTATGTATTCTATCGAGTCCTTCAGTAACGCAATATTGCGAGCGAGAACCACATTAAGCAGCACTGAGAGCGAAAGAAGAGCCAATAGAATTCGATTGGACAACCTCTGAGTCTTTACTCTTTGAGCTTTAACCGCATTTGCCTCTGCGCTCGATGTAATCGCCATCGTCCCCTCATACCTGTCTGCCATAATGTTTTAGCGTATTAATGCAACTTGATTCCGGCCTGATGAGATAAGAAGAAGGAACCCCCTCAGAATAGAAGGCAATACTGAAAAGGTATGCAACCCTTTCAATATTGCCCTTCCCTGTCAGGGAAAAAGACCCTGAAGTTTCATTCCCCAAATCCGCCTGGCCCCTTATTAGGATCGGGTCTTGTGGCATTGCAGTACCCCCATAGAGTTTCTGTACATGCATTCCCGTCCGGACAGGTCGTATGCCTGGTTCCGCAAGCAGCAGTTTCCGCTATGTTCCAACAGAGATGCCCTCTCGTCGTGCAATCCATGCTTGTCGTGCAACATCCGTTAGGCCAATCCGCACGCGCCTGTGTCAGTATGGGCAAGTCCAGTTGCAATGTTGCATACCCCATAGCCAACAGAGAAACACCATAGACCAATATGGCCTGAAGCATTTTCCTCATCAGTTTCAGCCTCCTCTAGTTGATTTTGAAATGGATCGATGCCACTGAGCAGAAAACGACTCTCTGCTGCTTATCTCAAACAGCCTGCTCCCAACTTTCGTCTTCTTCTACTTCTACGATCTCTTCACTTCGGTTACTGCTGGTTTTTGAACGCGCTATTTTTGTACTACGAGTTTATAACTTTGTCAACAAAAGTTTTGGAATAAAAGTAATCCCTCGTTATGGGAGGAAAAATGAGTGAGCATACTATCTCATTAACACCCTGATTCATCGGGGTGAATCCAACACAGACGGATGCCTTCAACCATTTCAACGGTTTTACCTCTCGAAAACGGTTCAAACCGTTGGGGAGGTCTTCGCACCGCTGATACCTCGATGAATCGAGGTGTTAATGAGAGGCTCTTTTCTCCCAAGAGTGAGGTAGTACGAACAAAAACTTCCGGTGAAATTATCGATCCAAGACAATATCCTGGTCCGGAGATGGCTGAGGCACACAAAATATCCTGCACTCTCGATGTCCTGGATTAACGGCAAGATCGAGGATGATTGAGTCTCAGTAGATCCAAATTTGGCTGAAATACAGCCATAGGTCCTTGACAACAAA
>CAZPQE010000128.1:0-14191 GCA_964588615.1 uncultured Clostridia bacterium
GAAATTCTCAAGGCCACTCCTCGAACGCGCGAGTACGTCGAGCAGGGCGAAACCGAAGGCAAGACGCTGATCGAAGCGATGAACGACGGCGAGCTCGAAGGCATGCAGCACTTCGATCAGGTCATAGAGCGACTGATCAGAAGCGGAACCATTTCTCAGGAAGACGGGCTGGCCTATGCCACCAATCCGTCCAACCTGCTGCTGAGGCTTTCAGGGCTGGGAACCTCAGACGACCTGTTGAGCCGACGCGAAGAGCGCAACTCTCTTCCTCAACGGCCCGCAGACCACATGATGAGGCCGCGCATGGTCGAGACCATAGAGCGATAAACCAGGAGACAAAATGATAGCCAATTGCCCGCAATGCGCGATGACCATGAGCTTCGACGACGACCGCCTGCCGACCGAAGCGTTCAACGTCCTTTGCCCGCGCTGCCGTCAGACCGTAACCATCATGCCTCCGCCGAAAGAAGACCCCCGGCTGCCGGGCGCGACCTCAAGCCTTGAGACTGCCGTCAAAGGCGCTCCGATTTCGACCGACCCCATGCGCGCGTTTGCCGAGATGATGATGTCGATGCTCAAGCAGACGCCTGCTGCCGGCGCCGAGCCGGTGAAGATGCAGCGTCGCCGAGTGCTGCTGTGCTTCGAAGATCCCCGGCACAGAGAAAAGCTGCGCGCTTCTCTGGATGTCAATCGATACGAAGTCTTCTCAGCCGACACCGCGCCCGAAGCCATAGAGATACTCCACGAATCGCGCGCCGATGTGATAGTGCTGACTCCGACCTTCGACGCCGACCATCAGGGCGGCGGAGCCATGATGCATTATGTCAACAGCCTGACTCCGCAGGTTCGCCGCCGCACTTATGTCGTGCTGATATCGCCGCAGCTTCGCACGCTGGACACCTATCTGGCATTTGCCAACGGAGTAAATCTGACCGTTCACCCGGAAGACGTGGCTTCGTTCCAGGCCATATTCGAGCGCAGCGTCCGGGATTTCAACGAACTGTATCGCCCGTTGAATCACGTCACGACCACCGCCTCGTTCTGATGCTGTCAGTTTGTTTGCAGACTCGCAGCGTTGAAACCGGAAGAGCGATGAAGTGCTGCTACCTTTCCGGCAAGGCCGCTGTTCACTTCCAGTCAAAAAACATCTCCGGGCGCATTCCAAAAAACTCGCCCAGTTTCTTCGCCGTTGTCTTGCCGATGGGTCGCTTGCCGTTGAGCAAATCCGAAACTACGCCGCGAGAGCCGATCCTCGGGACCAGATCGCTCTGCTTCAGCCCCCGATCCTCCATGACCAGTTTAAGCACCTCACACCCTCGCGCTTCTTCTATCGGATGATGCTCGTCTTCATATTTTTCGATCAACGTGAATAACAATTCGAGCAGCGCACTTTCTTCGCGGGTCATCTTGTCTTCAGCTATCGACATCAGCATGTTGACCACTTCGAGACTGCGATCATATTCCGCCTCTGTCGCAACAGCAACCGGGAGGGTCTTTGAGAGAAGCTCCGCGTATCGAGCAGCATTGAGCTTTTTGGGCGCGATTGGGCGCACTTTTCTGTCAGCAGCCGCAGTCATTTTTCCATCTCCCTTTGTCATACTCCTTATGAGTCAGCGCGAATCTGATATAAACCTTCTTTCGCCTGTAGTGAATTTTTGTGATCAGGCGGTACTTGTTGCCTCCGATGTTGAAAACGATGCAAGAGCCAACCGGGTCCGTATGTGGAAAGTCGACTTTCGTATCAGCAAGGTTGTTCCAGTCCGCTCTTTTTGCCACTCTGTACCGGGCTTCAAGCGGGCCTTTCGCGTCCACGCGCTGGCTCCAGAAATTCCTTAAAGCCTTTTATCCGCACGGCTCCCGCTCCTGATCCGATGTTCTCATCTGCGAGAGCGGATGTCGAGGGAGGGAAGGATTACGCCTGAAGGCCAAACTCTTTGGCGTTTGACACCGCCGCGCCCGCCCGTTTAATCTTTCAGCGACTTTTTCGATGCGCCCGTAGCTCAATTGGATAGAGCACCAGACTTCGGATCTGGGGGTTGGGAGTTCGAGCCTCTCCGGGCGCATTCTTTCAGAAGGCTGCGCCCGCGACAGTCGAAGAGGCGAAAGTCTTTTTAGCGGAGGGCATCCGAAAAGCAGCCGCAGCAAAGTAAGTCAGGCAGCACGGTCACAATGCCGCCCAGCCGCAAAGCTGATGCATCCGAAACGATATCCGGTTTCGTTCGATATGCCTGCGGCCCTTGAGCGATGAGGATTGAAAAGTCCGGCAGCCGCGCCTGGGCCTCAAGGAGCAGGGCGCGACAAATCTGCTTGAAATGCGGATGAAGCGAACAAGCTCAAAGGCGTCCAACGCAAAGGGGTCGCGCTGGTTCGTTTATCCGCAGCCCCGTTCGATGCAACTGCCCCGCAAAAACACAAGAAAAAAAGAGTAAGAATTAATGGGATCATTTGACGCAGGCAATTTTGATAATGATGCCGCATCAGCACGATTTTCGACGGCGGTTGTCGGGTTTTCTCAAAGACCATATCGGTCAACAAAGAGTAGTACCGGTCACAGGACTTACAGCGATAAGCAACCCAGTAACGAGTGTGTCGGGCGATGCGTTTTTCAACTTCGCCGCAGCAAGGACACTTCAGACCCGCTGGGTGAAGGTGTGTTTCGAGCCAGTTGGCGCATTCTTCTTCGTTCAGGCAATTCATCTATCGGGAAATCAATCATTTTGTAAGTTTACACTAAAACGGCATGCGATTGGATTAAACCCTCATCGAGCCGGGTAAGGTTCAAAGCCCTGAAAGGGCGCGATTCAAAAGCCCAGGCCAGCGGCCTGGGAACTTCGACCCATAACCCGCAAGCCCTGAAAGGGCGCAATATCGGTCCGGTTATTACGCCCTTTCAGGGCTTCGTCTCTCTGCTCACCCCACCCGTCGCATCGCGCCGGGCTAAAGAATTTCGCCCCTTCGGGGCTTGCGGTCTCGATCTTCGATAGGGTGAATCCAAATGCATATAGCTCTAATTGCGCGCTCTAAGGAGACATGAGCCAAGATCGTTTGACGGCTGAGGCGCGGCAGGCGGAACATCTTGCTCGACTATTGTCTCGATTTCAAAAGCTCAGTTCGTGGCCGCGCGCAGTATACACTCCAACCGTCGGCCTCGCCTGCCAGGTCTACAGCCATATCTATCGCCGTCCGCGCGGACTTTACATCTCTTATCCGCATCGCCGCGAGATAGATAAAATTCTCGACAATGCTCCTTCAACTGCGGTCGAAGTTATCGTCGTGACCGATGGCGAGCGCGTCCTCGGTCTCGGCGATCTTGGAATCGGCGGGATGGGAATTCCTGTCGGCAAGCTCGCGCTCTACACTCTTTGCGCCGGAATCCATTCCGCTTCGACTCTTCCCATTCTGCTCGACGCGGGAACCGACAATCAGGAACTTCTCGACGATCCGCTCTACATCGGCTGGCGCCATCCGAAAATGCGGAGCGAAGAGCACGACGAGTTCATCGAGTCGTTTGTCCGTGCGGTGAGAGGAAGAGCTTCAGAAGAGAATCGAGGCGAAAATGTGGACTCCGCGCTATCTCAGATATCGCCTGAGAACCGATTGAGCCGCGCCGAGCGTATCATCGAGGGATGGCACGACGAAAAATATTCATCGCCGGAGGAACCGGCTACATAGGAAAACGGCTCATCCCCGAACTTGTGGCGAGAGGCCATGAGGTGACGGCGCTCATTCGCCGTGGTTCGGAATCGAAAGTGATGGAAGGCTGTCGCAGGGTTACGGGCGATCCGCTCGACCGCTCTACTTTCATCGATCACATTTCTCCGGCAGACACCTTCATTCAACTCGTCGGCGTGCCTCATCCTTCGCCCGCAAAGGCCGCCGAATTTCGCGCAATTGATCTGGTCTCGGCGCGCGAGACAGTCGCGGCAGCGACCGAAGCGAAAGTAAACCACTTCATCTATGTGAGCGTGGCTCATCCCGCGCCGGTTATGCGCGCTTACATCGAAGTGCGCTCGCAGGGCGAAGAGATGATAAAAGAGTCAGGTATGAACGCGACTATCTTGAGGCCGTGGTACGTGCTCGGTCCCGGACATCGCTGGCCTTACGCGCTCCTGCCCATGTACTGGCTGTTGGAAAGAATTCCCGCGACCAGAGAGACCGCTTTGCGGCTGGGACTCGTCACCATCGATCAGATAGTCGCCGCTCTTGTCTGCGCGGTTGAAACTCTCCCGGAAGGAATTCGCATACTCGACGTGCCGCGAATAAGAGATGCGCGTCAATCGCTTCGCTCCATCGCCGCCGCGAAAAAACCGTCCGTGTTGTGACGATGGGGAAAGGTTCTCACGAATTTTTCATCCGTGACCAGATCCGGGTGCGCTTGAGGCTCGATCAACCGAAACGCGGAATCGCTCTCTAAGAACCTCTGGATCACTTCTTCGTTTTCTTCCCGCTCCATCGAGCAGGTCGAATAAACCAGCCTGCCGCGCGGGGCGACTGCGCGGGCGGCGCGATCAAGCAGCGCGGTTTGAATCTGCGACAACCGTTTTATATCTTCAGGTGCGAGCCGCCATTTGATTTCAGGATTGCGCCTGAGCGTCCCCGTTCCCGAACACGGCGCATCCACAAGCACGCGATCAAATTTTTCCTCAAGCGGCAATCCCTGCGTCGCATCCATAGCGACCGCATCAATCGAATGCGCGCCGAGCCTGCTACAGGTTGCCGCAAGAATCGAGAGGCGATGCGGATGCAGGTCGCAGGCGACTACCCACGAATGATTTGAGGTGAGCGCGGCCAGATGCGAACTTTTCGAACCGGGCGCGGCGCACAGATCGAGAATCTTGTGGCCCGGACGAGCCTCGACGATCAGCGATACGAGTTGTGAGGCTTCATCCTGAATGTAAACTTCTCCGCGCTCGGCTGCCTGAACGATTTCTGATGCGGCGCGTCTGGCGACGAACGCTCCCGGAACGAGCTCCGACCGGAGAAATTCAACGCCGCTTTTTTCGAGCGCGGTCAGCGTATAAGCTTCGCCTGCGCGCAGAGTGTTGACGCGGAAAGCCAGAGGCGGCGGCTGATTGTTTGCTGTCGCAATCAGCGCGCATTCGTCTTCGCCAAAAAATTTCACCCATCGCTCGATCATCCATCGCGGATGCGAAAGCTCTATCGATTTTCTTTCAAGGGCGTCTTCGATGTTTTCGGCAGGCAAATCGGAAGCGCGCCTGGCAGCGCAGCGCAGCACGGCATTGACCATCGGGGCGGCGCTTGTGAGCCGCGCGCATTTTACGAGGTTGACCGACTGGCTGACCGCAGCCGAGGGAGGGATGCGCGAGAGATGACGAAGCTGATAAATCCCTAAGCGAAGGGCGATGCGCACAGCCGGATCGATCTTTTTGATGCGGCGACCGGCATATAGCTCGATGAAGTAGTCAAGCTGGCGCTGCCATCTCAAGGCTCCGAGAGTGATTTCCTGAGCTAGCGCGCGATCCCTGGGCGAAAGATCGGCGTGATGAAGACCGGCTACGAGGACGGAAGCATAAGCGCCTTCCTCTTCGACGCGGCGCAGTATGTCGAAGGCTGCGCGTCGAGCCGGACTGACGGCTGGTCTCGACGATTTGCTGTTCATCATCAGGCTGACGGGATGAATTCGTCGTCGGCCTGGCGGCGGCGTTCGAAGGAGAGGAAATCGTAATAACCGCAACGCAGGCTTTCGGGGTACTGACGACAGACCGCCGGGCGCGCGTCGTAGATTGTGCAGCGTCGTTCTTCGGAGTCCAGAAACTGGCAAACCGATTTGAAGATGTGGTCTTTCTTGTGTCGAAGCACGCGGTCGCCTGCGGCGATCTTGGTGTAACGCTTTTCAGCTTCTTCGTACCTTACGCGGAAATGCCTGGCCAGGCGTTGAAGGTCGCGGCGGGTCACATCCACGCGGTCATAGCTGCAGCAGTAGGCCGGGCATTTGAGGCAGTTGTAGAGCACTCTGAGCGAGCGGCTTGCTGATTTGGGTTTTCCGTTGTCGGTTGCGCTCATATATCCTTTTCGATTTTGGCGGCCCGCTCATCTCCCGCACAGAGCAGAAGCCACCTTTCGGGTGGCTTCTCATCAAGATGTTCAAGGTGATGCGCGCTCGCAGGGCAGGGTTGAAAGTTTATTCCATCCAGTCGTCTTCTTCTTCCTCTTCTTCTTCGACTGACAGGTCGAGTTCGATGGGATCGAGGCCGACCACTTCGAGCATCACCCCGCAGTCGGAACACTCCACGATATCGCCCTTGTCGGTATCCTCATCGACCTGAACGTCAGCCTCGCATTCGGGGCAGGTTCCTCTTGGCATAAATTCATCCCTCCGTAATAATCGCGCGTGCTTAATCACCGCGCTCTTCGTTTCTGAACGATCAACAATCTAAACCGAAAGCCGCCGTGTTTGCAAGAACTCATTCGTCCTTTGTCCTTTGTCCTTTGTCTAAGACGACTGCTGAAGGACTAAGGGTGACTATTTGCTCTTCTGGCGGGGCGATTTTTCTGCCTGATCGAGGCGCGATCTGGCCTCGGCGGCCTGCTGGCTTGTGGGGAATCGGCGAATGATCTCGCGGTAGGCTTCTCCGTCGTAGACATACTGGCCGGTCGTCTGGTCGAAGTCGAAGCGGACTCTGAGCCTGGTGTAGCGATCGAGTCCCGCGTCGCTCAGATAATAATCGCGGGCCGAAGCGTCGCGCGCCTGTCGGTCGAGTTGAGACAACCGCTCGCGGGCGCGGCGAGCCAGCGAGGCGGATGCGCGCTCGGCTTCCTCTCCGAGGGTGAGCAGCGCGCGCGGAAGCAGAGGGGAACGAGGAAAGCGGTCGATTATCAGGCGACAGAGCGTGAGGCGATCAATTTCTTCGGGCTGGACGGCGACGAGTTTCATCACCCGCTCGTCTTCGCCCGCGCGCCCAGCGACGGCGAGAGCCGAGCGATGAACCCACCCGCGAGTCTTTCTGGTTGCGGCAACGCGGACGAAGCTGCCTCGTATGACATCGTTGTTATCGATTTGTAAGATATAAACCGAGCGACCGAGCCGCA
Organism: uncultured Clostridia bacterium; assembly: GCA_964588615.1. Taxonomy (GTDB): domain Bacteria; phylum Acidobacteriota; class Blastocatellia; order UBA7656; family UBA7656; genus UBA7656. Next base: position 7,051 of record CAZPQE010000128.1, read on the forward strand.
GCCGTTGAATAACTTCCGACTGGATATCGGCCTCGCGCCTCAGCGCAGAGAGCCGGTCATCGATGACCAGAGCCGGAACCAGCCGCGCGCGTTTGGGGGCTGCCCGGTTGCCCGATTGTGCCGCAGCAATCGAAGCGGTAAATACTACGAACATACCTGCCGCCAGAAACCGTGGAAAGAGACGCATAACCTCACCTCCCGTCAGAAGAAATCTAACGCCCGTGCGTAAGCGCACTGGCCTCCAAAATAAATGACGTAAAGCGTGAGAAAAATAATGCGGGCTTTTCAGCCCGCAGGAGAGATTTCGGTGACAAAACGGAACCGTATCGGTCAATCGACAAGCACTCTCAATCGAAATACCTTGAGGCCGTCGTCGGAAGCGACGAGATCGAGATGGAAGAAGGGGATGAAGAAGGGTATGTTGATGGAAACCACCCGCGCTCCGACAGGCAGCGAGCAGTCGGCTTCGGTGATGATTTCTAGGTCGGGTTCGAATGCCTCGATATCAGCTTTTTCCTGTCTGAAATTCTCTTTGAAGTAAGGCGATTCTTCAGGCGGGTATTGGGTCATGTACTCCTGCATCCGTCTGACCACTTTTTCGAGAGTCGATAAGAGAGCGCGCAACTGATCCGGGTTTTCGATTTGCGGTTGTAATTCCTCGTCATCCATCTCTACTCCAGCCCAATGCGCCAGTTGAGGGTCTTCTCGAATCATTTCCAGCGCATCGGGCGGAAAATATTCTTCCAGCGCAGGCTCGCTGTCCGAATCCGGAGGATAGGTTGCCATAAGATTGAGGAGGGCCAGATAAACCAGATTGAATTCCAGGGTGAAGCATTGCAGTCGTTCTTCCGGACTGAGTTGAGATATCAGTTCAGCGTCGTCGCGCTCAGACAGAAGGATACAGTTCTGGGGCGAGAAATCATCGACGAAGAACTCCGTGATGAGAGGCGAGATATCGCGGGTTTCGCGGAGTCGTTTGACAAACCGGCGGGCCAGGCGTTTGGCTTCGCGCCTTTCGCCAGCCGTGATTTTTTCATCTTCCCCATCCTGCTGCGCGGCGACAGTGGGAGTGAGGTTTGCGCCAAGAACCAGCGCGAATACAGCGAGACACAACATTCTTTTCAAGGTCGTCCTCCCTGCGTGTGAAATTCGCGGCAAGCAGAAGAGCAAGCCTGATGCCGGAGAGCTAAACGCTTTGAAATCGAATGGGGATGTGAAAATCTCCTGTCGCAAATGCAGGAAAAAGGCGACAGATAACGCGAGAACTTGCGCCAGAGCCAGTCTTGACAGCCTCTTGCGAGGTCGGGTATTTTGGAAACTCGCTTTATGCCAGCGTAGCTCAGTGGTAGAGCATCGGTTTCGTAAACCGGAGGTCGTCGGTTCAACCCCGACCGCTGGCTCCATATATTCAATGAATTACGGCCACCCCTCGGTGGCCGTAATCTTAGATGTCCGCATTCATGTCCGCATTCAGCCATGCTCGAAAATCCCTATTCTTTCTTAATGGTGTTCGGCGGGTACTCACGAATACGCAGGTCTGCGGGCCACTGAGCGGGATCACCCCCCTTGTCTCTGTAGCCGCATCTACGCGCTAAGACGCTGCCCATTTGTTTAAAGAAAAACGGTATGCCTAAACGCACTGCTTCGTCGCACAGCGCACGCACCCATTCAAATTCCATTGGGCGGGCATGCCGCCCCGATTCACCGCCGACGACTATCCAATCAAGTGCGTGGCGATCACCAGGATCGCCGAACTGATCATCAAGTATACTGGTGAGCGTAATGGGGCCAAGCAATGGCTCAAGCGACACCCAGCGGATTGCGGCTTTGATCTTGAATAAGAACGGCACACGATAGTCGAAGGTCTTCTGATCTTCCGCCGATACCCCAAGCCAGATGTGAGGCCGTGCAACTATATTGTATCGGTTCATCCATTCGATCATCCGCTCCGGTCGCTTCGTGAGAATCTGGTAGATGTGCCAGTCGGCTCGTTCCATCACGCTCCAGTTGCGGCCTATGTCTGCATCCGAAATCGCTTCGTGAAATAAATCCGACATCGAATTGACGAATATCATCTGCGGCTTTCGCCAGCGGAGGGGCTTTTCAATCAACTCCTCAACGATTCGAATCACCCCTGTCCACCGTGGGCCGCGGGGCGTCATGACTACCAGCCCGTGGTAGGCTTTTCCCGGCGCTGATTGACGGATTGCTTGAATCTCGGCGTAGCATCGTTCGCACCCCTTCGATTTTCTCGAACATCCGCGGACTGGATTCCAACTCTTGTTGGTCCACTCGATCTTACTCTTACCTGCCATAGATTGCCTCCTTCATAGTTATGCCCATCCATTACAGTCTTCGAAAGGGGCATATTTGACCGCCCCATCTTGAACTGCGATTTAACCTTTTCATTCAGACCCGCGCGGCGTGCTTGTATCTCTCCTGAACAGCCCACTGACAATGATGGACAGGGCAAACGAGAATTTCTTTGCCATTGCAGGTGATTTTTTTGAACACGTCCAATGGCAGATGCGCGGTACAGGCTCCATTTGCATCTTCATACTGGCAAAAGAAATAGCTGCCGAACGTGTAGTAGAAAAGGAGATGGTTGGCTTTTTCTCTAAACATAGGACCCTCCTCGCCCTAAAGCCGCGTTGAGTCAGATGCTAGGCCTTTGCACTTTCAGACTTTGAAGTCGCCCGCAGAAAATCAGCCAATTTCATCTCCACAACCAGCAAGACGTGGCTGCTTTCCGTCAGGTCTATTTCGTTCTGGCTCTGGTCATCAATCCGGACGTGAACCGTCCGTCCATTCATGTAGCGACGCAGGACCACAGCCTCTAAAGTCGCTTCCACGTCGTTTAGCCTTTCTCTGTTTTCGCGAGCCGAGCTAAGCAGATCAGCGCTTTTCATGCTTTATCCTCCATTGGAAAAGATCTTTTCACTGAGTGAAGGTTCAAGTTGCCGCCCTCAGTATAAGGAGTTGCTATGTTTTGGAATGTTTAAGATGTCGTGTTGAAAACGTGTTCTTTGGCGCCCGTGCAGTATGGGTTATGACGGGGTTGTCTCTATTAAAAGAGACAACCTTCCCCGAATACCATCGACGAGCCTAGTGCTAAATTGTTTGAGACGGAGCGGTGAATAGAGAAAAAGGACCCGACAACAAGTCGCGACTGATGAGAACGCTAAACCGGATGATATTGCCGACCGGATCAACTTGAGCACGCAAGACGGTCAGTCAGCAGGTTGACTATCATTTCCCTTTTTTCGGAAGGCGTGCGAAGAGCTGTTCGACCGACCGGAGTCGCGCACCGGTCGGCTTATCAAAACGGAAGGAATCTGCGGTCGGTCGAAAGGGGCCGCCGATAAGCCTTTCGAGCGCGGCGAATCGCCGTGTGCGCCGTTACTTTACAACTCCCGCCGCCGCGCTCGACGTTGCTACGCAGCGTGGGCGTGACATAACCGGCGGTCGAACCGCAGATGAAGCCGACCGGAGCCAATGTGGCTTTGGTATCTGAAGTCACACCGGCGGCTTATCCACGGCACCGTTATGCGGCACAAATTATTCTGGCTTGGGGGAAGTGAGGCGGATATGAACCCTCTCCCATACTACCGGATTAGAGGCGGAGTCTAAGAATTGTTCTCATCGGCAGGTAGAGGTGCAACTCATCATCAAGCAGGGGAGTGAAGCCATACTTGAGGTAAAAGCTCCTCGCGCGTTCGTTGAGCGCGTGCACTTCGACAGCATAAATGCCAAGCTGCTTTGACGCTTGGCCTGCACGCTTCAGCGCGTCAATCAGCAGGATTTCTCCGAGGCCCTTTCCCTGCGTTTGCAGATCCACAGCCAGACGCCCCAGATGCACAACCGGTATGGGATAACGCGGCAGTTTCTCAGGCACCTGCTCGAAAGTCACGGCGCCGGTGGAAATGGTGTAGTAGCCTTCGATTCGGGTTTCCCCTGGAGTCACCGCGACGTAAGTGCGCCCAAGCCCCTTCTCATCATTCTGCTTGGCGTATTGCCGCAGGTAGGTGTTCAGGCTCGGCTCTCCACAGTCGAAGGTGCTTCGGTCATGTTTTGACGAAAGCGGCTCAATGATCACCGGGCTCCCCGTTTCAATCGCGCTGGCGTTTGTATTTGCTCGCGGCACGCTTCAATGCCTCATTCGGCGGGACGTCCGAATCTAGCATCGCCAGGAATACATCCCGGTCACGGCTAGAGAGCTGCGTGTTTTGCTCCTGGTCGAGTACCTCTCTGGCGGTGCGGTAGAGCACCGAAACGGCAAAGTCGCTCAGGCTCTGGCCAGAGGCACACGCCGCCTTCTCAATAACCTCTTTGACCTGACGGTTCAATCGGAAATCAAGCCGAGCGTCATTCTTCTGCTTTTTCTGTGAGACTGCCATACAATAATCTCCTTGATACGAATATACTATGGCTGTACGGCAAATTGCCACACAGTATTTTCTTTCGCCATTTCATCGGCGCGGACGGTCACGCCGCTCACACCGGTTTAAGAATTCCGCCACATGCTCGGGCAGGTACAGCAGCTTGGTGGCCGTCAGTTTGCAATACCGCAGCTTGCCCGACCTGCGGTTGCGCATCGCCGTGAGGCGGCAGATGCCAAGCAATTCACACAGTTCTTTTTCGGTCAGTCCAATTCGGCCTGTCTCGGCAAGTTTTTTGTAAACTGCTCCCAGCACCTCCTGCGAAGACTGATTTGGTTGCTCCTCTAACTTCACTTCTGATTCCATTTCAAAACACCTCACTGAAAGAGAATCGCTTTCCGCTCCCTTCAAAAGGCGCTATTCAATCAACGCCTATATAACGGGCCGGTCCGCTTCGGCGTAAACTGCGCTATTCCAAGGCTTCTCTTGCCTTTCCCTCTCCCCGCGCGGGGAGACCCTGCGGGGAGAGGCCGCCGGGAGACCCGCCAGGGCATACTTCGGAATGGTCATTCTGCTAACATCTTTCTCCACGACCTCGATGCGGCTACCTCGCCTGACCGGAACAAAGAAATCATACGGGCTGAGGAATAGCCCTGTGTTTTCCCAAGCCTGCTGATCGAGCTGCTCAACCGGCGCAAAGTAGAACACATGCAGCGGCGCTTGATGATACACAACCTGCTCCATCAGGCTGACGATTCTTTTGACACTGGATGTAAACGTCAGCACCTTAAAATCCTCTAGCCAATCTTGGCTTCGGGTAAAGAGTCTTGCATACTGCTGCACCTTAGTTCTGCCAAAATAGCTGGCCTGTTCGGTCCCGGCATCATACTCAATTGCTAGGTCTACGTCGCCGGTAACCTCCCGATCAGCGACTCTGATTCGCGCCAGCGCGTCCGGGATGATGTTATAGGCTTGCAAGAGGCGCAGTATCGAATCAGAAGCCTTGCCCGGATGCTGACGGTAGAGAGAAAGCTCGCGCTCGCTGAAGAAGAAAAGCAGACTTGCGCCAGGCCCGCCCTGTAATTGCTCGAAGGAGAATCGCAGGTCATTCACCTTCGTAAAGTGCTCAAGCTTACGCGGCACCTGCGTCGGGATGTTGATCTCTTCGGCATCCAGATTGAAATGTTCGATGAGCGCAAGCTTCCCCTTACCGGCCAGACGGTATAAAGCGCATTCCGTCGAGTTGTGCCGGATCCTGCTGATGTACTTCCCAGCAATCAACTTTCGCAGCCGCTTGCATACGGCATTAGTGCTCGCCTCTGGAAAGAAGCGCCCCTGGATCTGGCGCGTGGTCAGCCAGCCCGCCGCGTCCAGTTTTCGGAATAACTGCAGGTCGCGCGGCGTGATTTCTACCGATGAAGGATTGGCGGTCTGTCTCATATGGATACTCCTCGTTAGCGTTCATGCCAGCCGCGTTGTCACATTGCAGCGGTGGCAGCGTACCACTCTCGGCACACGGTGGCAGATCGGGCAGGGGTGCATCAGGTGCCCCCGGTAGGTAAACCCGCAGCCGCAGCGCCACAGCCCGACCAGCGATACCGGATGATGACAGTTGCGGCACACGATGGCAGGCGAGACAGCGTTCGCCAGAGTACGAACGTATCTGACGCCCCTTATGACGCCCCACACCGACAGGAATGGCAGCGCCAGAATGTAAGCCATTGCGACGAATAGCCATCGCCAGTGTTTCATAGCCGCCATGTCAGTCTGTCCTCTTCTTGGTCGAGTACTCCTCCTCCAGCGACTTAGCGAGCGCCTGTTTCCGCTTTCTCTTTGCTCCCTCCGTCGGGTTCGTAGTAGGAGCAGGGCCGCGACGAGGCCGGAGCATTTCTTTCAGGCTCTGCTCGCGGTCTTTGATCGTTTTATCAATCGCCGCTTTTGAAAGTCCTTGGCCGACCTTTTCTGCTTTCATAAACGCGTCGAATTGCTCGGGGCTGCACCCAGCGATCTCGTGCGGAGGGGGAACAAGCGGAGTGGTGATCTTGACCGCCTTGTCCAGGTAGGCCTTCAGCCAGCAGTATGCAGTGCGGTCGGGCAGCTTGGTGATTTCATTCAGATGGGCCTTCAACTCTTCGCTTTCGCTCATCGTTTGAGCGGGCTCGAACGGGTTGCGCCTGGACTTGAACACGGTCCCGGTAACTGAAATGGCCGGGGCGATCAGACCGGCGTCTCTGAGCGTCGAGCGCAGCATCACGACCCACCTGACGTTGCCGAGGATCGAATTGAGGATGTCCTGATCGCGCGTCGCCGAAGTCAGCGACTGCGTCAGCAACACAAAGAAAGAGCCGAACGACCTCGCCATAGTCAACAGATCGACCATGTGTTCACGGTTTGCCGAAGTCTTGTAGAGGTTCTGCGCCTCATCGAAGAACCAGATAAATTTTTGCTCCTGGTTCTTCCGGCGAAAAACGCTCTGTTTGATGTCGCTCAGGATCAGGCCCTGCAGGAGTTCGCTGATGCCGCGCGTGATGTTGTGGCCGGCGGTGTTGATCAGGATGATCGAACCCTGATCTTGAAGTGCCGCGAAATCCGGAGCGGATGGAGCGGAAAGGCTGAGGCGCACGCCCTCTGAAATCAGTAGGGCGTCGATCCGCTGCCGGAGAGCGAGCAGCGTAGATTTGCTTTCGTCATCGAAGCGGCTGAGGAAATAGTCTCAGTAGATCCAAATTTCATAGCAACGGCACCGAAGGAGCCGTGATCTC
>CAZPQE010000129.1:0-1458 GCA_964588615.1 uncultured Clostridia bacterium
CGGAGGAAATCCGGGGTCGTTCACCTGCTCGATCATCGCGCTCGGACATCATTGATATGCCGGAAGCAGAAGCATACGAAGAGCATCAGTTCAGGAGGGCGATTTCCGGCGACGTGGAAAGCGTCCGCCTCGCGCTTTGCGACGCGCTCGAACAACTCAACTACGTCGTCATCAATGAAAACCCTATACAGGCAAAACGCAATCAGCAAAAGAATCTGCTGACAGCCAACATTCTGGAATACAAAATAAGACTCACGATAGGGTTGAAATCGCTCAGCCCGGCTTCGACTCTTGCGACATTCGATTACAGTGTTCCTTATCTTTTCACCAAAGGCGACCGGCTGACGCTCGAACGCGAGGGAGAAGCTTTGATCGCTCTGGCCGCCGCCTCGGCAAAGACGAACCTGTGTCAATCGTGCGGAGTGGAAAACAGCGGCAGCGCGCGTTTTTGCCGCGTGTGCGGAACTCCGACAAGCGCAGGCGCGCTCCCGGCGGAAATCGAGGTGATGAGTCTGACGGCTGAAGTCAGCAGCGCGTATTGGGAAACGATGGTGGGAGCCGTCATCGCCGGAATGATTCTGCTCGTCATGCTGCCGCTGATTTTTTTCGGCGGGCCTAAAGCGGTGAAAACCGCGACGATTTTTCTTCTGACAGGATTGCCTGTCGGGTTTTTGATACTGCTTGCGGGCGTGTTTCGATTGCGCAGCGCGCTCAACCGGCAATTCGATGCCGCGCAGGAACAACCGCGCGCTCAACTGCCGCGTGCCGCGTCGTTTCTTCCTCCCTCTCCATTTTCCGTAACGGAAGGCACAACAGAGTTGATGGAAGAAAAAAAGATTCCCGCCGCCGCCAGAGACACAGGCGATATGGAGTGAAGCTGAGGACGCTATGGCATACACACTCAATGAAGAAGAACAACTCATACTTGCGACCGTCAGGAAATTTCTTGAAAAAGAAGTCGCGCCGGTCGCTTCCGAAATGGAACATCGCAACCAATATCCCGACGAGATAGTCGAGGGGATGAAACGGCTGGGACTTTTCGGCGCGAACATTCCTGAAGAACACGGCGGGCTTGATCTGAGCTACACCGTCTTTGCGATGATCTTCGAAGAGATTTCGCGGGTGTGGATGGGACTGGCCGGAATACTCGGCACTCACACGGTTCTTGCCGACGTGCTTGCGCGATTCGGAACGGAAGATCAGAAGAAAAGATTTCTTCCGGTGATGTCGCGCGGAGAAAAGCGCGGGGCTATCTGTTTGTCGGAGCCTCACACCGGAACCGATCTTCAATCGATTCGCACCACCGCCGAACGTCGAGGCGATCATTATTTCGTCAACGGCTCGAAGATGTGGATAACCAACGGTCGCCGCGCCGAACTGATGCTCATACTAACAAAGACCGACAAGGACTGCGAGCCTGCGCACCGAGGCATGAGCGCGTTCGTGGCCGAAAAAGGC
>CAZPQE010000129.1:1468-10189 GCA_964588615.1 uncultured Clostridia bacterium
CGGGACTCACGGTGAGCCGCGACATCGATAAGCTCGGATACAAAAGTCTGGAGACGTGCGAGTTGTTGTTCGAAGACTTCCGCGTGCCTGCTGAAAACCTGATAGGCGGGCGCGAGGGCGAAGGCTTCCGTCAGGTGATGACCGGGCTTGAGGCCGAGAGGTTGAATGTGGCGGCGCGCGGGCTTGGAGTTGCGCGAGCGGCATTTGAGGAAGCCATCAAGTATTCACAGCAGCGCAGCACTTTCGGAAAACCGATATGCGAGCATCAGGCTATTCAGATCAAGCTCGCCGACATGGCGACGAAGATCGAAGCGTCGAGGCTGTTGATTTACTCTGCCGCTGAAAAGAAAGATCGCGGCGAAAGGTGCGACCTCGAAGCGGGAATGGCCAAGTTGTTTGCAACGGAGACGGCGCAGGAATGCTCGCTCGAAGCGATGCGCGTGCTCGGAGGAAACGGCTATGCGAAGGATTTTCCCGTTGAAAGATATTATCGAGACGCGCCGCTACTCATAATCGGTGGCGGGACGAACGAGCTTCAACGACTCATCATCGCGCGCAATCTTTTGAAGAAGTATTCGATAGATGAGACAAAGCGATAACAATCGATGAACCTCCTGCAAAGAAGTTGCGCGGTCAGGTTTTGGTGATATAATCCAGCCTGTCGCAGCGATCATAATTCAATTCTCCGCTTCATATCTTCATAACGTCGCTGCGCAAACGCATTCATCTCTGACAACACAGTCAAATCAGGAGGCATTTGCATGATGCCTTTGCAATCAGTTTCAACTTAGCTCGATCGGAAGGGCGCGAGCTTGCTGGCGCGAGCTTCGACACATGAGGCGCAAAAACCGACGCCCGCCGCGCAAGCCTGTACGCTACCAGCTAACTTCAGGATAACCACATAAGGAGGATTCACCCATGCGACGACTCCAAAGCTATCTGCTGACATTATGTCTGCTCCTGAACACTTTCGTAATTGGTCTGGCTCAGACATCGGCTACGGCTACCGTCTCAGGCACGGTCACTGACGCTCAGGGAGCGGCAGTCTCAGGGGCCGACGTAGACCTGGTCGATACGGCAACCAATCAATCCCGCAAGCAGAAAACCAACGATGCCGGGCATTTTCTCTTCCCTTCGGTCAAACCCGGCATCTACAAAATCACTGTCACCATGCAGGGCTTTCGTCAGTCGGAAGTTCCCTCGGTCAAGATAGACGTGGCTAAGTCCTACTCGGTCGATATCTCGCTCGAAACCGGACAGGTGACGGAAAAAGTGGAAGTCACGGCCAGCGCCGCCGTCGAGCTTCAAAAGCATGACGCGACGGTCGGAGCAGTAATAGGAGGCGACGCGCTCAAGCTGCTCCCCTCGCTGACCCGCGACGCTACGGCCCTGATACTGCTTCAGCCTATGGTCACTCCCGGTCGTGGCGAGAGCGAAAACACCGGCGGACAGGTAGCCGGGTCGCGCAGCGATCAGAACACCTTCATGATAGATGGCGGTGACGCTTCATCGAACACCGAAGGCAACGGAGCCTATAACACGGGATTTGTCGGCACTCCGCGCGCCGTCGTCCCCACACCCGCCGAAAGCCTCGAAGAGTTTCGAGTCAACACCAACAACCCCAACGCTACTTTTGGCCGCTCGGCTGGCGCGCAGGTCAATCTTGTCACCAAGCGCGGAACCAACGATCTTCACGGCTCGGCTTACTGGTATCACCAGAATGACAACCTCAACGCCAACACCTGGCTGCGTAATCGCCTGGCTCCGCCGCGCAACATCGATCCCGAGCTCAAAGACAACCGCTTCGGCTTTTCGCTCGGCGGCCCCATAATCAAAGACAAGACGTTCATCTTCGGCCACTACGAAGGCCGAAGGTTCCCGCAGTCGTTCGACATACTGCGCATCGTTCCCACGCAGAGCCTCAAGGCGGGCGTGCTCAGGTTCCGCGACTCCCGTGGCGGCATCATCAGCTACAACCTCGCCAATTCTGCGCTGTGCGGCTCCGGCGGAACCACGCGATGTGATCCGCGCGGGCGCGGCATAAGTTCTGTGGTTCAGGGAGTGTGGAACCTGCTGCCCGACGGGAACGATTCGAGCGTGGGCGACGGACTCAACACGATAGGCTTCCGCGCTGCCGCGCCGGTCGATCTGGTGGAAGACTTCGCCGTCGCTCGCATAGATCACGAGATAACCAGCAACTGGTCGCTGATGGTGAGCTACCGCTATGCCCGGACGCTTGCGCCCTCTCTGGCGCAGATCGATATCGGCGGCCTGATAGAAGGCAACGAGAGAGGCCAGGCCATTCCTACGGCCAATCGCCCGCTTCAGCCGCGCTACTTCGTCGCCGGACTTACCGGGCAGATCACTTCTCACCTGACCAATGATTTCCGATTCAACATCCTCCGTCACTGGTGGGAGTGGGCCACCGCAAAGCCATTCCCGCAGGTGTCAGGCACGGCAGCCGCGCTTGCCGTAGCAGGCGAGGGCGTCAACTCGTTCGTCGATGAGCCGATCAACATCGATACACAGAACGCTCGCGGGCGCATCTGGAATGGCTGGGACTGGACCTATCACGACAATCTGGCCTGGGTTAAGGGGCCGCACACTTTTCAGTTCGGGGGCCGCTTCTCGCACCAGAACATCATCCATCAGAGAGACGACAAGGTTGTGGGATCGCTCACCTCTCTGGTCTATCAGGTGACTGACGGGCCGGGACTGAGCATGCCCGCCACTTTCCGCCCGCCCACCTGCGGAGGCGCGATAACCGCAAACTGCCTTCAGGCCGGAGATGTGGCCCGCTGGAACGTGCTCTATGCCGCCACGCTGGGCATAGTCGATACGGCATCGATTCTTGCCACCCGCGACGGGCAACTCAATCCCAACCCCGTCGGCACTCCGCTCAGAGAAGAAGTGACGGTGAACTCCTTCGAACTGTTCGCCAACGACATCTGGCGACTGCGCCCCTCGCTCACCCTCAGCCTGGGGCTTTCCTACAACGTGCAGTTGCCGCCGACTGAAAAGGAAGGCAAGCAGACGTTGATGACCATAGGCTCAGGCGAGATACTCGACACCGAGAGCTATCTCAACCGACGGCGCGAGGCCGCCCTTGAGGGCAGAGTCTACAATCCGCAGATAGGTTTTTTGCCGATCAACGATACGGGCCGCAAGTACCCTTATGATCCCGACTGGAACAACCTCGGCCCGCGCGCCGCTTTCGCCTGGAATCCTTCATTCAAGGAGGGCTTCCTGGGCAAGGTGTTCGGCGACGGCAAGAGCGTGCTTCGCGGAGGCTACGCGCTGAACTTCGACCGGATCAACGGGGTGGGCATAGTGATGGTTCCGATACTGGGCGTCGGATTCGGCCAGACGCTTACGTGTCGCGCGCCCAGCATCACGGGCGCATGCCTGGGCAGCGGCGGGACCGATCCTGCTACGGCATTTCGCATAGGGGTCGATGGCAGCAGCATTCCGCTGCCCGCTCTCGGAAGGGTCACTCCGCCGATCATCCCGGCTGTCAACAGCCCCTTCGAATTGCTCTCCTTCCAGATCGATCCCAAGCGCGAGGTGGGATATTCGAACAGCTTCGATTTCACCATACAGCGCGAACTGCCCGGCAACATGCTGCTCGAAGTCGGATACGTGGGCCGCGTGGCCAATAAACTCTATCAGGGAAAGGAGCTCAATCAGGTTCCGTTTTTCATGAAAGACCCGGCCTCAGGGCAGACTTTCGCCGAGGCGTTCGACGCCGTTGCCGGAGCGATTCGCTCGGGCGGCAGAGTCTCTCGCCAGCCCTGGTTTGAGAACATGCTCAGAGGCAGCGCGCTCTGCGATCCGAACTGCACTGCGGGGCTTGCGGCCAATTTCGCCACCGAGTTCGAGAACGGAGCCGTGTTCGATCTCTTCTCGGCCATCAACACGGAGTTTCGCACAGGCCCGATCATCAACGATCAGGTGTTGCTGCTTTACATGATAACTTCGACCGGACAGTCGAATTACAACGCGGGATTCGTCTCGCTGCAAAAGCGGATGTCCGACGGTCTGACCTTCGGCATCAACTACACGTTGTCGAAGTCCAACGATCAGATCGGCTACAATCAAAACAACCTCAACTCGGCTTCCAACGCCTATGATCTCGACTTCGACTACGGCCCATCGATCTGGGATCGCCGTCATACCTTCAACGCCTACTGGTATTACGAGCTTCCCTTCGGGCGCAGTGGAGACGACTGGGTGAGGAAGTTGACCGGCGGGTGGTACACTGCCGGTTTGTTCACGGCGGCAAGCGGTCTGCCGCTCGACTTCCTTCAGGGGACGTGCCAGGAGTGGGGAGCCGGGATATTCGGCAACTGCGCAGCGGCGATTCCGAGGACCGGAGGCGTAGACGGGACGGTCAACAAAGGGGTGGCCGGATCGAACGGAGTCGGAACGGCGGGCGATCCTGCGGTGCGCGGCACGGGGCTGAATATGTTCAGCAACCCGGAATCGGTTTTCAACGGCTTCCGCCGGATACGCATCAGCCAGGACACCCGTCACGGTCGCGGGATGATTCGCGGCCTGGGGCGCTGGAATACGGACATCTCGGTGGGCAAGAGGACATCGATTACAGAAAGCGTCAACCTGCGCTTCTCAGCCGACTTCACCAACATCTTCAACCGGGTCGAGTTCGTCGATGGAGGACTAGACCTCACCAACCCGTCGGCGTTCGGCGTTCTGAGCACGCCCTACAACCGGCCTCGCTTCATTCAACTCGGCTTCAGAGTCGAATTCTGAAGCCGCGCGATGCAGGCGGAGCCTCCGCTCCGCCTGCATTCATCACGTCCGATTCCCGCACTTTGAGCATCTCGAAGGCGAGCAGGCGCGGCAGTAATTTTTGCCGCACGACGGACAGTCGCCGTGCGCGGCGGGGCTGACCAGATGAAGCGCGTCGTCGCAAACCACGCGCACCGAATCCCATGCGTAACTGTACTGGCACGGAGGAGGATCGAGACGGCGAGAGACGGGGTTCCAGTCGAGGTGAATTCGGCGTTCGCCCTTGCGCCTCTTCACCGTCAACTGAAAGCGATGCACCGGGAGTATGATTTCGAGACTCTGCACCTGCTCCACCTCGATCTTCATCGCGTACTTCTGTTGAAGATCGGCCACCTTCGCCCGATACTCGCGCGTTATAGCTTCGACCCTCGATCGCTCGCGCGCAAGCGATTGCTCGCGCTCCTGGCCTTTGTGCTTTCGCAAACGCGCTAAGGACTCCTGCCTCAACCCGTCGTAGTAATCAAACAGGCGCGAGAGGTCGCGCTCAAGGCGACGGCTCATCCCGGAGAGGAATCGAGTCAGATTTCTGTCTATGCGCGCGGGCAACGCGCGGCCGACGACTTCATTCAACCGCTCCTGAGTCCATCTCTCCGGCAGGCCCGCTTCTGAAACCGCTCTGATATGCAGAGACCGATCAAGGCTTGCTTCGAGAAGCGACGCGACCGATTCATCGAGCGCGCTCCCAGTAGAGAGATTGAAAGCCAGATGGATGATTCCTTCGCGCTTTTCGTCTGATGTGGCCGTGTAGTGGTATGCGATTATCAACAGCCGCGTCCACGCGCGCGCGACTCCTGAGAGGCGATAAACGGCATTCTGCAAAGTCAGCGCGTGATCGAGCATGCGCTCAGGGCTTGAGAGAGGCGGCAACTGAGGATTGATCGCGCAGACCATCGCGCGTCCGCGCTCTCCGAGCACCTTTCCGAATCTTTCGAGCCAGTCCGACTCGAAGCCCACTCGCTCGGCTCCGTCGGGAATCTCCATGCCGAATCCGAGCCGCCCGAAATCTGAGAGCTTGAGCGCGCGCTGCAATTCGGCGGGAGCCATGTACTCGATGGCTTCCGGCTCGATCCTTTCGATGACCGCGCCTTCCTGCTCCATCAACTCGGCCACGAACTCGCGCAATGAAACTGTCGGTTGCGGCATACGGTTCACTCCGCCGTGAAGTCGTCGCCGAAAAGTTTCTCATCGAGCGACTTGACTTCCTCATACTGGCGACGCGCCTTCACCATTCGCTCTCCCAATTCTTCGAAAGCCCCGGCTCGCTCCTGCTCGGTCGTCTCGACCCAGGTGGAGAATACCATCTCGGCGAATTCCTGCTCGTCTTCCATCTCGCCCAGTATGGCATCGATTTCGCCGACCACCAGTTCGAACATATTTATCTTTTCGTCCAGCACCCGCAGCACATACTCTTCGAGCGTATGACGGGCGACGAGGTTGAAGACGAACACCTCGCGCGTCTGGCCTATGCGGTGCAGACGGCCTATGCGCTGCTCTATCGACATAGGGTTCCAGGGCAGATCGAAATTGATGAGCGTGTTGCAGAATTGCAGATTGCGCCCTTCGCCTCCCGATTCGGTGCAAAGCAGCAGAGGCGCTTCATCGCGGAATCTCTCGACCGCCGCGTCTTTTTCAGGCCCGCTCATCGAGCCGTCGAACCGCGCGAAAGTCATCCCTTCGCCTCTGAGCAGATGGTCGAGCCGCGCGAGAGTCTCGCGGTGATGGGCGAAGACCATCTTCTTTTCATCGGGGTTGCGATGGAGCAGTTCGATAAGCGCGCGCTCTTTGCAGCCCATCTCGATTCCGCGATATCGATCATAGAGATCGTTCCACCCGTCGCCTCCTCGAAAGCGATGGATGGCTGCGGCTGCCGCTGCGGGCGACGATCCGGCGGCAGAGAGCAGATGTCGCAGCGAGAGGCGATGGCGCGACGGATCGCTCAGGTGAATCCTGTGTACCATCTCACTCAACCTGGAGTAGCAGGCGGCTTCTTCCGCGCCGGGATCGAGTCGCATCATCGTCGCGTGGCGCGAGGGCAAGCGGACATCGACCTGCGAGCGGGTGTTGCGTATCATCACGTCGCGCATCAGGTCGCGCATCACGTCGCGGTTGGCCGGAACGCGCGGCTTGCCTGCGGTCATGTAAGTCGAGCGAAATTCTTTTTCGGTTTTGAATATGCCGGGCTTGAGCAGCGTCAGCAGGTTGTAAAGCTCGACCAGCGAGTTTTGAACCGGAGTGGCCGAGAGAAGCAGCAGGAATCTTTTTTGCAGCGCATCGACGAGCTTGTAGTTGCTCGTCGCCCGATTCTTCAGATGATGCGCCTCATCGACTATCACGAGGTCGTAAACCTGATTGCGAAGAATATCGAGATGCTCCGATCTGCGGGCGGTGGCTATCGAAGCGATTACGCGCGGTTGCGCCCAGAATGAGCGGGGATCGCTGCGAAGCAGAGGGTCGTAGCTTGAGGCGAAATCGATATCGAATTTCGTCTGCATCTCTTCTCGCCATTGCCCGACCATCGAGGCGGGAGTCAGCGCCAACACTTTTTTGACCATCCCGCGAAGCATGTACTCCTTGAGCGCCATGCCCGCTTCGATGGTTTTGCCCAGCCCGACTTCATCGGAAAGCAGAACGCGCCCGCGAAACTGCTTGAGGACTTTGCGAACAGTCTCCACCTGATACCAGTAGGTGTTGATGTTGTGAAGCAGAGGAAGACAGAGCAGTTCATCGAATCCCTGAAACAGGCTCAATCGGGCAAGCTCCGAGCGCAGACGAAACCAGACGAGTTCGTCTTCGTCGTCGGCCATCGTGAGGGCTTGCTTGTCAGGCAGCACGAGACTCGTATCGATGCGGGCTGAGAGGCGTGGCAGCAGAGGGAGTTCCGGCGAATGGTCTTCGACAGGCGCAAGGACAGGCGCAGAGGTTTCCGATTTCGGAGCGGCGGCTTTGGCCAGAGCCGCTTTCGATTTGCTCTTCATCTGCTGCGCTTTTTTCTGCGCCGCTTCCTGCTGTTTGACCTCTCGGTTTATGCGAGTGATCCACGACCTTATCCATGATTGCAGTTGCCACCCGCACGGCAAATAACTGGCCACGCGGTAATCGCTGTTGAGCTTGTGGCGATTCAGTATCCGCGCCGCCTGAGACCAGTAGCCCTTTTGCGCAGTGGCTATCGCCTGGAGGAAGTAAAGGCCCGGATGAGGCACAAAGTGTTTTTCGTAACGCTTCTGATAGACGAGACTCTGATCGGGCCGCTCTTCCATCAGGGCGGCAATGGCGGCCAGCAGCAGCAGTTCAGGGTCTTTGGGATATTCCTTGAGGGCCGGAACGACCGCTCGCAGGGGTTCATCCGCACGCGAAATTACATGCTGGCGTATAGGCTGCTTGATCTTTTCCGGCGCTTCCGGAATCGGGGGATCGAAAAACCGGTCGATATCTTCGCGTTTGCTCATTCACATCGATTTCCAGAATGATTCGGTTTGCGACTCTCGCATCGGCGCGAATGTGAGTCTACATCAGAGCCAGGATGGAGGCAAATACGGCGACGCGGAAACTGTCGCCGGTTGTAATCGCAAAGCGCGAGTATCTACTCAGCCGCGTTAGCGGCGACCTGGCCATGTGCTTCAGCGCACGGGGCCGGCACGAGTATCAATCCGCGTCGCGTCAGCGACGTTTGAATCGCGCTCGTGAGGCTCAAAGATCGCTGACGCGACGATAAGCAAATGCCTCAATGCACCGCGCACTAAAGTGCGCGGCTAAACTCGACTGCCGATGCGAGGATGAGTAGTTACAAGCGCGATGATATAATTCCGGCTTCGATCCGACATCGTGATGAAAAATCCACGCGCTCAATTCTGCCTTCTGATCGTCTTCCTGCTCTCCTTCCCTTCGCCCTCGGCTTCGCAGGACAGACCGCTT
>CAZPQE010000129.1:10199-14155 GCA_964588615.1 uncultured Clostridia bacterium
CTTTCAAACGAGCCGATGGTGAACCTGCTCGGACTGATGGCAGGCAAAGACCTGTCGCTGAGGCGCGCGGCCTCGCGCGAAATCGAGCGACGGGGCGACCTGAGCGCAGCGCCGGGACTCATCGAACTGATGCGCATTCCGAGGTTGGCCGACGACGGAGAGCTTGCGCGCCTGCTTCGAAAACTCACCGGCAAAAGATTCGACAATGATTGGTTGAAGTGGAGCGAGTGGCTGGCAGAACAGGAAAGAGTCCAACTGCCTCCCCTGTTCCTCGAATGGAAGGCGGCGCTCTTTCGTCTTATCATCGATCCGCAATTCGAAGTATTTCTTTATCCCGGCCTGAAGCTTCGAATCCGCGTCGAAGAGATAGTCTGGGGCGGAGTGAAAAAAGACGGCATCCCCGCGCTGACCAATCCAAAGATGATAAGAGCGCGGGAGGCCGATTACCTCAGAGACAGCGATCCGGTTTTCGGGGTCGAGATAGCGGGCGATGCGCGGGCTTATCCTCTTCGCATCATGGACTGGCACGAGATGTTGAATGACCGGGTGGGAGGCGTGTCGGTCTCGCTCGCCTACTGCACGCTCTGCCGTTCGGGAATTCTCTTCGACACGACGGTGGATGGAAAAACATTCACCTTCGGCTCATCGGGCCTTCTCTACCGCAGCAACAAACTGATGTACGATCACCAGACCGAAAGCCTGTGGATGACTATTCCCGGAGAGCCTGTCAGCGGGAGGCTGGTCGCAAGCGGGATCAGGCTGAAAAAGCTGCCTCTGATCGTCACCACCTGGCGAGAGTGGCGCGACCTTCACCCTGACACGCTGATCCTTTCGCTCGACACCGGCTACAAACGCGACTATCGACCGGGCGCGGCTTATGGCGAATATTTCGCTTCGCCCGATCTGATGTTCCCCGTTCCAAACAGAGACAATCGACTCAGGCCGAAAGAAGAAGTCTTCACCCTCCTCGTGCAGGGGCAGCCCAAAGCTTACGTTCTCAGCAAACTGGGCGACATCCTCAACGACGAGGTCGGAGGAGAAAAGCTTGTTTTGATTACAGACCGCAGGAACGGTGCGGTGAGGGCTTACGCTCGCGGAGAAAGTATCTTCAAAGCGCGAAAAACTCGTTCTTCGGTCGAAGCAGCGGACGGAAGCATGTGGGCATTGAGCGAAGAGGCTTTGATCAATCCATCGACCGGCGAGCGATTGCCGCGCCTGGCCGGACACCTCGCCTACTGGTTCGGCTGGCGCTCATTCTATCCTCAAACGCTTCTCTATGACGGGAAGAAACGATAGCCGCTCCGCTTGACACCGCTCTCATCGAAGTCATATAACGCACACATACCCGTCATCGCCTCAGTGGAGAATTTCCTGACCGGGAGGAATTATGGCCCGCTATCGATTTTTTCTCGTCGCGCTGATTTTACTTGCTTCCGTGTTCGCAGCCGCACCGCTCGTTCGCTCGGACGGCTTCTCGCTTGAGCAGGCGATGAGTTCTCCTTTCCCTTCAGAGTTGATCGCTTCGCCTAAAGGAGACCGCCTGGCCTGGGCCTTCGACGCTCAAGGCAAGCGCAATGTGTGGGTAGCCGAAGCGCCTTCGTTCAAAGGTCGTCAGTTGACTCGTTACAGCAAAGACGACGGGCAGGAAATCACCTCGCTCGCTTTTTCGCCCGATGGAAATCTGATCGCTTACGTTCGCGGAGGCGAGCCTAACTCGGAAAAGGAAATCCCCAATCCGACAAGCGACCCTGCGGGCGCGCGAAGAGAAGTATGGGTTGTGAGCCTGCGCGCCGGAACCGTCACGCGCATCGGAGAAGGATCAAGTCCTTTCTTTTCGCCTCGCGGCGACCGCATCATTTTCAGGCGCGACGAGCATCTGTGGAGCGCCAGCCTCGCGGGCGGCGAGGCCAGAAAGATGTTCGAGATTCGCGGAAATGTTTCTTCTCCGCAATGGTCGCCTGACGGAAGTCGTCTCGCTTTCGTTTCATCGCGCGGAGACCATAGCTTCATCTGCCTCTATGAGCCTGCTTCATCACGCATAAAATTCATCGAGCCCTCGATAGACCGCGACAGCTTTCCGCGCTGGTCTTTGGACAGTCGTCGCATAGCTTTCATTCGAGTGTTCAACGTCGTCGACACCTTCTCGGCGGATAAAGAGCGAATCGCTCCCTGGTCGATTCGCGTCGCCGACGCCACTACAGGCGAAGGCAAAGAAATCTGGCGGTCGGGCAGCGGAGAGATGGATTCTTTTTCGCCGAGGCTGGGCGAAAACACCTTGCAATGGGCGGCAGGCGACCGACTGGTTTTCAACTCGGAAAAAGACGGCTGGTCGCATCTCTACTCTGTTTCAGCAAACGGCGGTCAGGCGACTGCGCTCACCTCCGGCGAGCACGAAGTCGAAGAAGTCGCCTGGTCTGCGGATAAATCTTATGTGGTCGTCGCTTCGAACGCCTCGGACACAGACCGTCGTCATCTGTGGAAAGTTTCTGTGGCAGGAGGTCAGATGGAGCAGATCACGCGAGGCGAGGGTGTTGAAATGTATCCGGCCATAATCAACGGCGGAAAGCAAATCGCCTTTCTCGCATCGAGCGCACAGGAGCCGTTTCTTCCCTTCATAGCCGACGCCGACGGATCGAATCGAAGACAGATCGCTCCGCAGTCTCTCCCTTCGGATTTTCCGTCGAAGCAGATGGTCGCGCCCGAACAGGTCATCTTCCGCGCAGCCGATGGGATGGAAATTCATGGGCAGTTATTCAAACCTGCCGGCGCGCGCGCAAAAACTCCGGCTGTGATTTTCATGCACGGCGGCCCGATGCGTCAGATGCTTCTGGGCTGGCATTACCTCTACTACTATCACAACGCCTACGCATTTAATCAGTATCTTGCCTCACGCGGCTACACAGTGCTTTCGGTCAACTTCCGAAGCGGCATCGGCTATGGCCGCGCGTTTCGTGAGGCGCGTCGTCGCGGGCCGCGCGGGGCGAGCGAGTATCAGGACGTAGTAGCAGCCGGAAACTACCTGCGCTCACGCAGCGACGTTGACTCGTCGAGGATAGGCTTGTGGGGCGGGTCTTATGGCGGGTATCTGACGGCGATGGGGCTTGCGCGAAATTCGGATATGTTCGCTGCCGGAGTCGAT
This sequence comes from uncultured Clostridia bacterium, assembly GCA_964588615.1. Taxonomy (GTDB): domain Bacteria; phylum Acidobacteriota; class Blastocatellia; order UBA7656; family UBA7656; genus UBA7656. The sequence goes on from CAZPQE010000129.1 coordinate 13,339, forward strand.
ATTCATGGCGTGCATGACTGGTCGGCGAGAGTGGGCCGCTCGCCCTGGGCTACGGGCGAATTGATAAAACTCGGACGCGAATCTTCGCCCATCAGTTCCGTCGATAAATGGAAATCGCCCGTGCTTCTGATTCACGGAGACGACGACCGCAACGTGGCTTTCTCTCAGACGGTAGATCTCGTGCGACGGCTGCGCGAGCGCGGAGTCGAGTTCGAGCAGATAGTCTTTCCCGACGATGTGCATGACTTCCTCCTCCACGAACGATGGCTGAAGATTTATCATGCGGCGTCGGATTTCTTCGATAAGAGACTGAAGCGGGAGCCGTGATTCGTTGACTGACCACATCGAAACCAATAGATTCTCTGCTGATGTCAAACAAGCTGTTTTTTCTTCTCTTCGTGGCATGCGTTCTTTCACTTTCGAATTCAGCGTTTGCTGAACAATCATCGATTTCGGGCGTGGTGCGCGACTCGGACGACGCTGTGGTTGCTGACGCCGAAGTCGTTCTTCTCAACGCTCAACAATCGGTCATCGCCTCGGCCCGCACCGACCAGTCCGATCTTGAGAGTCATTTGCTTCCTCTTCTACAGGTTGACTACCTGGTCGGTCTAGGCGCTCTTATAAGCGGCCTCAACGACGCGCATGTTAAGCCATCCGTCCATCCCATCCGGGCTGGGTTGTCGTCCCTCCCGAATACAGGCTACGAAATGAGCCATCTGGATGTTGAACCTCTCACGTTGAGGCGCTTCATCCGCAGGTGGGAGGCCTGAGTCAATCCTGTGCACCTCGGATTTGTCAGCCTTGGTCATCTCGATAT
>CAZPQE010000130.1:0-14104 GCA_964588615.1 uncultured Clostridia bacterium
ATTCGACGAGGAAAACAACATAGAATGGGCGCGACAGCTTGAGCGGGCGGGCGTGCATGTGGTCTACGGAGTGCTGGGGCTGAAGACTCACTGCAAGCTGGCTCTGGTGGTGCGCAGAGAGAGCGGCGCGCTTCGCCGCTACGTTCACATCGGGACTGGAAATTACAATCCGGCGACCGCGCGCATCTACACCGACCTGGGGCTGTTTACTGCCAACGACGAAATAGGCGCCGACGCCACCGACCTGTTCAATTACATCACCGGATTTTCCCGCCAGACCCAGTATCGCAAGCTGCTGGTCGCTCCCGTAAACCTGCGCGAGAAGATGACCGAACTGATCGAGCGGGAAGTCGAGCATCACCGGTCGGGGCGCGAGGCCCGCATCGTGGTCAAGATCAACAGCCTCACCGACACCAAGATAATCCGCTCGCTGTACGAAGCCTCTCAGGCCGGAGTGCCTATCGATCTGATCGTGCGCGGCATCTGCTCGCTCCGCCCCTCGGTGTCGGGCCTTTCGCAGACGATCAAAGTCATCAGCATCGTCGGAAGATTCCTTGAGCACAGTCGCATATTTTATTTCGCAAACGGCGGCGCGGAAGACATCTATATCGGCAGCGCCGACTGGATGCTCCGCAACCTCGACAGGAGAGTCGAACTCATCGCGCCCATAGAAGATGCGTCGCTCAAGAGACAACTCAAGGAGATTCTCGATGTGTGTCTCGCCGACAATGTGAAAGCGCGGAGACTGCTCGACGACGGATCATACATCAGAGTCGAGGCCGCCGAGGACGAGGAGAAGATCGACAGCCAGGCATACTTTCTCAACCACTACAATTCGAATGCATTCGAAGAGACGCTGCTGAAATGAGCGACGCCATAAGAACATTCGTGTGCCTGGAAATTCCCGCCAGCGTCCGCGAGCGGATGGAAAAGCTGCAAGGCTCTCTCCGATCAATCGATGCCCGGATAAGCTGGGTGAAAAAGGAAAACATCCACCTGACGCTCAAGTTCCTCGGCGATGTGGAGCCGAACCGTTTGAACGCGGTTTGCGAAGCCGTCGGCAGCGCCGCGCTATCGATCAATCCGTTCAAGATAGAAGTCAGCGGCGCGGGCTGCTTCCCTTCTTCGCACAGGCCGCGAGTGCTATGGGTCGGGATCGCGCGACTGAGCGATGATCTCAAGCGGCTTCACGCCGGAATAGAAAAGAACCTCGCGCGCTGCGGGTTCGCCCGCGATGACAATAAGTTTTCTCCTCATCTCACGATTGGAAGAGTGCGCTCTCCGAAAAACGCTTCACAGGTCGCCGAACGTCTAATCGCCGGGGGGTTCGAGGCCGAGAGCTTCACCACGCGCGAAGTGATAGTGATGCGCAGCGAGTTGAGCGCGGGCGGCTCGATTTACACGCCGCAGGCGGTGATAAGACTTGGATCGCAGAGTCAGACAGAATCAGGAGTCGCAAATCATCCACTCGATGGGGCTGGCTGATCTTTAGAAAAGAGGCTTACGGAATGGATTATATCGACCATATAACACACGACCCGCAAATATACGGAGGCGAGCCAGTCATCAAAGGAACGCGCGTCACCGTGCGCACAATTCTTGCGAGCCTTGCCGAAGACGCGCGACCGAAGGAAATAGTCGAGGATTTCCCTTCGCTCACAGAAGATGATGTGCTTGCAGTCAGGCAGATGAGGCTGCGTTGACTTCACTGCTGATGTTGTTCTTCCCTCAAACCTCAAGTTTCCAGGGCGCGCGATATCTGGCCTTGAGGAACGGTTTCACCGCATTCTGCCGAACAGTCCAGTTCGCTTCATCCCAGTCGAGCCACATCTTGTGGCGCATCGAGAGGTTGGCAAGAATGCAGACGGTCGAAGACCTCACACAGGTTTCTATATCGCTCGTGGGGCGCTCGCGCGTTTTGATGCATTCGATGAAATTTTTCCAGTGCGGCATATTCATCTCATTCATCGCCTGATCTTTTTCGTGGGTTATCGCTGTGATTTTCGAGCCCTGGTTCGGAATCACATGACAACCGCTGCGATTGACTATGAGAGTGGCTTCTGTGCCGTGAATCGAGGTCGCCGCTCCCTGGCCGAACATCGGCATCGGATTGGCCGTGCGGCTTTCATAGGTGAGCAGAAATTTCGGATAGTGGAACGTAGCCATCAGGGTGTCGGGCGTCTCTCGATTGTCATCAACATAGAGTTTGCCGCCCATTGCGGAAGCGCTCGCAGGCATCTGCTCGCCAAAACACTGATGCACCGGATCGATCAAGTGTACGCCCCAGTCGGTCATCGCCCCGCCTGCATAATCCCAGAAGTAACGAAACGTCGGAAACCTCTGCACCCCTACGCCCCAGCGATTGAGGTTGAAGGGAACCTTTGGCGCCGGCCCCAGCCACATATCCCAATCGAGGCCGGGAGGAACCGGCCCGTCGGCAGGTCTGCCGAAGCCTTTTCTGTTGGGCGCCCCGGTTTGCCAGGTATGGCAGAAGGTCACTTCTCCTATCATTCCGCTTCGCACTATCTCTGCCGCCTTTTTGAAGTAGCCGCCGGATCGCTGCATCGTGCCGGCCTGCACCACGCGCTTGTATTTGCGCGCCGCCTGAACCATCTTCAATCCTTCTTCGACATAGACGGATGCAGGCTTTTCGACAAATACATCCTTGCCCGCTTTACAGGCTTCGACCGCCATATAAGCGTGCCAGTGATCGGGAGTGGAGATGCACACGGCATCGATGGTCTTGTCGGCTATGATCTCCCGAAAATCTTTGATCGCCTTCACCTTGTATCCGCCTTTGGTTGCGTCGGCCACCGCTTTTTCCAGCGTCGGCTGGTAAACATCACACACGGCCACAGGCTCGATATCAGGCAGTTTCATGGCAAAGCCGAGGTTGCTCGAACCCATAGCCCCAAGCCCTATGAAGCCTATGGCGATGCGGTCGTTTGCGCCCTTCACGCGCCCTGTAAAGAGCGCCGTCGTGAGCGCCGCTCCGGTGCCCTTGAGAATCTCTCGTCGTTTAATCATCGCTGCACCTCCACATCATCAGTATGATTTCGCGCAGAACGGCACACACTATATTTTTTTTGCGCAGGATTTTGCAACCTGATTCTCACGCGCCGGGAGGTGAAAGTGGGTGCGGTTTTCAAGAGTTGATGGGTTCCTGCTGCATCCCTCCAACGGAAGTTGGAGGTGCTTGCACATCCAGCCTGCACAGCGAGACTCTCCTCTCTTCTCGATACCCCCGATGGAAATCGGGGGAGGAGTCCAGTTCCAGACTTTGCAGGTTGGATTTGAATGATCCTCCAACTTCCGTTGGAGGGATTCGACCGACTTTTTGAAAACTGCGTGAAACTGACGCTGACCATCATTTTGCAAACCCCGCTCAGGGTTGCGATACTATGGCCTTATGCGCGTCAAGATCACAGCCGCAGTGCTGACCATAAGCGATTCCTGCTCGCGGGGCGAAAGGGAGGACACGTCAGGCCCGGCTGTCGTGGCCGAACTTGAAAAACTCGGTGCTGCCATAGTTGCCGCAGAAATACTCCCTGACGACCGCCGCCTGATAGCCGAGCGCCTTCGTAATCTGGCCGACAGCGGCGATATAAATCTCATCTTCACTACCGGAGGCACAGGGTTCGCCCCCAGGGACCTTACGCCTGAAGCAACGCGCGATGTCATCGAGCGCGAAGCCCCGGGACTTTCAGAACTGATGCGATTGCGCAGTCTCGATTCGACTCCGCTTGCGCCGCTCTCGCGCGCTGTGTGCGGCATCCGGGGGAAAACTCTTATAGTCAATCTTCCGGGAAGCCGGCGCGGGGCGGTCGAAAACTTCGCGGCTATCAGAAGCTCTCTGCCTCACGCGGTCGAATTGCTCACCGATCAATCGCCCAAGTGTACAGGTTGAAATATGCCTTCTCAGGATCAACTCATTTACGCGCTGGCTGCCGAAGGAAGGCTTCGATGCATGGCCGCAGTCACTACACATCTGGTCGGCGAAGCGTGCCGTCGCCATCGCACTTTTCCCACGGCTTCCGCCGCGCTCGGTCGCGCGCTCACCGGCGGGCTGTTGCTGGGGGCAGGCGCGAAAGACCTCGAAAAAATCACCGTACATTTTCACTGCGACGGCCCGGTGGGAAACATCATCGCTCAGGCCGACCCTCACGCAAACGTGCGCGGATATGTCTCAAATCCACAGGCCGACCTTCTGGACGGAAACGAGCGGGGCAAGCTCGACGTGCGCTCGATAGTCGGAGGAGGCATGCTGCATGTGATACGCGATGCGGGGTTCGAGATAGGGCTGATGAAAGAACCGTATCGCGGGATGGTTCCGATCGTTTCGGGCGAAATAGGCGAAGACCTGGCTTATTACCTCGCCAAAAGCGAACAGGTCAATTCCGCCGTCGGTCTCGGCGTGCTGATGGAGCTCGAAGACGGCACTCGATGGGAATCGCTCTCTTCAGTTTCGTCCGCGCTTGAGCGATTGCGCGTAGCCGCAGCCGGAGGCTTCATCATTCAGGTGATGCCGAGCGCCGAAGAGAGTCTGATTTCCCGACTGGAAAAAACAATATCGAAAGCGCCTTCTCCGACCGAGATGATCAAAGCCGGATGGACGCCTGCCGAGATGCTGGCCGCCGCGCTGGGCGATCTGGATATGACGGCTCTCGAAGAAAAAGAGCCTCGCTTCAAGTGCCAGTGCTCGCGTGAGCGCGCATTGCTGATAATCTCGGCGCTTGGTCGCCAGGAAGTAGAAGATATGTTGGCGAAGGATAGCGGCGCGGAACTCGTCTGTCATTTCTGCAACGAGGCATATAAGATCAGCGGCGAGGAACTTGAGACCCTGCTCGCAGAGGGGTGAATCTCGCCCCTCATCGCCACTGCCACAGCCTTACCAATCGCTCCAAATCTCCCCATATCGAATTCACCAGAAATGTCCCCTTATTCCTCGCTTCTTTCCAGCCATCTCTGCGCATACTGCCCCACTCAGGTGCTCGGAACGGGTAATCGCTGGAAATAATTGTATTCTCAAGTGGCTCGGTTTTCTGAGAGTAGTTGTTGATTGAAGGGCATAAAGCTTGCACCTCATCGCCTGCCGTCATTGCGCAAGTGTGCGGATTGAGAATTGAAAAATCATAAGGCTTTGACCGGCATTCGACAGCCGCGAGGATTATATGAACAGGCCGATGAAAATACTCATTGCCGACGATGATCGGCTTATGAGGATCATGCTCGACAGGATTCTGCTCCGCGCCGGTTACGAAGTCCTGTCGGTCGAAGACGGGATGACCGCCATAGAGAAAACCGCGCTGGAAAAACCCGATCTGGTAGTGACCGACGGGATCATGCCCGATATGCATGGGATCAGCGTTTGTCAGGCGGTAAAACAACTGCCCTCGCCGCCCAAGGTCATACTGCTGACAGCCAGCCTCGATGAAGAACCGGACGCGGGAGAAAACCTCCCCGACGAGTTTCTGATGAAACCCGTCTGCCCCGATCAACTAATCGCCTGCATAGAGAAACATCTGTCAGAGCAGTCTGCAGTTTAAGGGATCGATATTATGAAGAATGTTTTAATAGTGGACGATTCGCCGACGCTGAGAAGAATGGTCAGAGCCTCGTTGAGCGAACTTCAGGGAGTCGGGTTCGACGAGGCGTCGAACGGGCTTGAAGCCATCGAGCGACTTTCGCTGACCGAGATAAGCCTGATAATTCTGGACATCAATATGCCCGACATGCACGGGCTGGACGTGCTCGAATTCCTGCGCGCGCACAACTCCTACCGATCCATCCCGGTGATCGTGCTGACGACCAGAGGAGACGAATCGAGCCGACAGGCGGCCACATCAGCCGGAGCCTCCATCTATCTGACCAAGCCCTTCAGCCCCAACACGCTCATAACCAATGCCCAGGAATTGCTTGAACTCAACTGAGGTGAGAGAGTGTCGACCGACGCGCATACTGAGGACAATGCTTTCTTCGCTCAATTCCTCGACGATTATTTCGCCGAATGCGATGAGCATCTCTCGATAGTGCGCCGCAATCTGCTGGCCCTCGAATCCTTCGTCAACAAGTCGAACATAGATCGCGCGGTCATCGAAGAACTCTTTCGCAGCTTTCATACCCTCAAGGGGATTTCCGGCATGGTGGGCGTGACCGAAGCCGAAACCCTGGCTCACTACATGGAAAGCTACCTGCGCGCGCTGCGCAGCCGCGAAACCCGGCTGACTCAACAGGGATTCGACAGCCTGATGGAGAGCGCCAAATCCCTCGAAGAAGTTATCGCCGCGCGCCACGATCAGCAATCGGCTCCCAATATAGTCGCTGTGCTTGCCCGACTCGAAGCCCTGACCTCGGAACAGCATTCTGGCGGAGGAAACCCGTCGACCTCATTCCCGGCTCCGAAGGCGACTGTCTCGCTGCCCGGTTGGCCCGGCCCGGAGGCGATGGAAAAGATCGCTTCGGCCAGGGCAGACGGCTTGCGAGTGTGGCATATAACATTCACTCCGGCCCCGGCGCTGGCCGGGCGCGACATCAACGTCAACCTCATCCGAAGCCGCCTTCAGTCGGCAGGCCATCTCCTTCACGCATCGCCGCAGATCGCGCCGGGCGGCGGCGTATCCTTTCAGTTCATACTCGCTTCAAAAGCGGATGAGTCTCTCTTTTCAAGCTGGGCCGATGACGGAGTGAGATATGAAGAGTTCGAGCCGCAGGCCGTCGCCCGGCCCGCTACCGGGCCTGCGCCTGCCGACGCAAAACCCGTCCAGACGACTGCCAACGTGGTGCGAGTCGATCTGAGCCGCCTCGATGTGCTGATGCAGATGGTGGGCGATATGGTCATAACACGGGCCCGCTTGCAGGACAATATCAAACGCATCGAGCCGGCGGTTCCGTCCGGCGAGTTTCGCGCGCTTCAGGAAACCGCTCTCGCCCTCGAACGACAGCTTCGAGACCTGCGCGAAGGAGTCATGCGCGTGCGGCTCGTTCCCATTGGCGAAACCTTCGAGCGCATGCGCTTTGTCGCGCGCGACGCGGCCCGCGAACTCAAAAAGCAGGTGCGCATAGAAATGAGCGGCCAGACGACTGAAATCGACAAGCTGCTCGTCGAGCGGATGATCGACCCGCTGCTGCACCTGGTTCGCAATTCGGTCAGTCATGGAATCGAAAGTCCCGACGAGCGAGCCGCTGCCGGAAAACCCCGCGAGGGAACCATAGCCCTCCGCGCTCACACCGAAGGCGAATCGGTCATCATCGAGATAGAAGACGACGGGCGGGGGATAGACGCCGAGAAGGTGGCAGCGCGGGCGCGCGCATCAGGGCTGATCGCTTCCGATCAGGCAATCGATTCCGAAGCTCTTCTCGCCATAGTTTGCACCTCCGGGTTTTCGACCCGCGAGAAGGCTGACCGCATGAGCGGTCGGGGCGTGGGAATGGATGTAGTCAGAAAAACCGTAGAGGAGATAGGCGGGACGCTCGCTCTGCGCAATCATCCGGGGCGGGGCGCGCGCTTCGATATTCAACTGCCGCTCACCCTGGCCATAGCCGACGCGCTCATAGTCAGGGCGGGCGATCAGACATTCGCCGTTCCGCAGGCCAGCCTGCGCGAGATAGTGGAGATAGAGCCGGAGCAGATAACCGCCTTTGAAAACAACCAGGTTCTTCGCTATCGCAATGGCGCGCTGCCGCTCATCCGCCTGTCGAGGTTTTTCAATCTGCCTTCGTCAGACGAAGGCGCGGGCTTCGCGCTGGTTGTGGGAGCGGGCGCAAGCGCGGTGGGGATAGTCGCAGACCGATTGATGGGCCAGCGCGAGATAGTAGTCCGCGCCATCGCCGATCCGCTCATACAGGTTGCGGGCATCAACGGCGCGACCGAACTGGGCGATGGCAGAGTCGTGCTCATACTCGATGTCGCCGCGCTCATCCGCTCGTCGAGGCACTCCGCGCGGGCCAGAGCATAAGCGGGAGGATTCAATGACGGGAAAAGAAAACGGCGCAGAGCCTTTCATACTCTTCGAACTGGCGGGCACGACCTATGGGGTGCGCAGCCGGGCCGTTCGACAAATGGAAATGATCGAGCACATAACCCCCGTGCCCAACGCGCCGCCGTTCGTCGAGGGAGTGGTTTTTTCGCGCGGGCAGGTGATTACAGCCATCAACCTGCGGGCGCGTTTCGGATTCGAAAAAATTCCTTACGACCTGCGCTCGCGCCTGGTTGTAGTGGGCGCAGAGGGCCGCTTGGTGGGATTGATAGTCGACACGGCCCGCGAGTTCGTCTCCATTCCCGCATCGCTGATTCAGCCTCCGCACGAAGCGATAAGGGGTTTGAGCGGCAAGTACCTCGAAGGCATCGCCGCGCTGGGCGAGCGACTGGTGTTGATTATGAGCATCGATGAGGCGCTCCGATTCGCTGACAGCCCGTCGGAGCCTGAGTTGAAAGGGGTAATGGATGCAGAACCGCCTGCCAGGCTGCTGACGGCCTGATGGGACGATAATCGGGAAACAGCCGTCTGGCCGACGGCTCTACATTTTCTGAGGAGTCTCCATGTCGCTGCGCGACTCCCTGAAAGAATGAAAATTTGAAGAACCAGCAGGCTGGCAGCCTGCTGCACCTTTTCTGAGGAGCATGGATTATGAGGTGGTCAATCGGAATGAAGATCAAGGCAGGTTTCGGCCTCGGCCTGGGCATGCTGATACTGGTCGGCGCGGTCTCTTATTACAGCATCAGCGATCAGTCCAACATCAACGAGCAACTGCTGCATGGCTATCAGGTCACATCAGCCCTCGACCGGGTCTCTTCTGATTTGAAGGACATCGAGAGCGGGCAGCGCGGCTACCTGATAACCGCAGATGAAAAATTCCTCGATCCTTACAATCGGGCAGTCAGTCGGATCGGCGAAGAGGTTAGAGAACTCCGACGCCTGACCGCTGACAATCCGCTCTATCAGCGCAAGCTCGATGCGATGGAACCGCTCTTCACGTCGAGGACAGCTTTCGCAAGAGAAACCATCGATGCGCGCAGGAGCAAGGGATTCGAAGCGGCCCTCCAACTCATACAAACCGACAAGGGAAGAAGCCTCACCGAAGAAATACGCGGGCTGATGCGCGATATAGAAGTCGATTTGTCCGAGACATTGAAGAAACGCCAGCAGGAAGCCCAGTCCGGTTCCCGCTCCGTCATTATGATGATAGTCGTCGGCGTCCTGCTCTCCTTTTCCATCCTGGGCGCGGCAGGGTACTTTTTGACCAGAAGCCTCGCGCAGGAAATCGAGCGCGTGCGCGAGCAGGCCGAAGATGTCGCTCGCTCCACCGACGAGATCAACGGCGTATCGGATCAGGTTGCCCAGGGCGCGGAGACTCAACTCTCTTCGCTCGACGGATCGGTCAGCGCCGCCAATCAGATGGCCGCTTCGCTCAAAGAGACCGCTTCGCAGGCCGAATCTGTAGCCACTTCGACCGAAGAACTGGTCTCTTCGATAAACGAGATGGCCGCTTCCATCGAGCAGGTGACTGCCAGCGCCGTAGACGTGGTGGCCGGAATCAACCAGATCGCCGCTTCCATCAACCAGACCTCCATTTCGATTCAGAGCGTCGCGGCGACCGCCCAGGAGATGGCCACTTCCTCGCAGCAGGTCACGGTCTCGATGAATCAGAGCGTGGCTTATCTCCAGAGAGTGAGCGATGACACCGAATCGCTCAACGCTTCGGTCAATCAGACAGCCGCCTCGATAGAGGAGGTGACCCGCTCGATTCAGAACGTGGCCGCAAACGCCGACGACCTGACCAGCGCGGCGGAAGAAACCTCTTCGGCGATAAACGAGATGGCCGCCTCGATAGAAGAAGTGACCGCGATGTCGGAAACCCTCGCTTCTTCCGTTGAAGAGGTTTCCTCCTCCATGGAAGAAACGGCCACTTCCATCCAGAGCGTGGCCCGCAACGGAGAGCAGATCACTGAGGAAGCGACGGCGGCAGTAGCCAGCGCCACACAGATGGACCGCTCCATTCGAAGGGTCGCTGCGCTGGCCAAAGAAGCCGATGAGATAACCCGCCGAGTCGCCCGCGACGCCGAGGAGGGCGGCGCGACCGTGCAGAAATCCATTCAGGGGATCGGTCGCATTCGAGAGGCGATGTCCCAGTCATCGAACGTCATAGGCGAGATGGGAAAGCGCGCAAACGAGATAGGCAGCATAGTCGATACGATAAACCTCATAGCCGAACGAACCAATCTGCTCTCGCTCAACGCTTCGATCGAGGCAGCCGGGGCCGGAGAAGCCGGGCGCGGATTTGCCGTAGTCGCCGAAGAGATTCGCAATCTGGCTGATCGCTCGGCCAGAGCCACTTCCGACATAGCCGCAATAATCAAGGCCCTGCAGATGACGGCTCAGGACGCTGTGAACTCTTCCAACGAGGGGATGCGCGTAACCGAAGACAGCAGCCGTCTGGCTGAAGACGGCGTGTCGGGGCTCAACAAAATACTTTCAGGGATCAGGGGTACTTCCCAGCTTGTGGCTCAGATCGCGCAAGCTTCCGACGAGCAGTCGCTTGCAGGTCAGACCGTGCTATCAGCCATCAACACCACCGCTCAACAGGCCAAGCACATTGCCTCGGCCACGGCCGAGCAGTCCAAATCCGCTCAATCAATACTTCAGGCAGCGACCCGCATGCGCAAGGTGTCGCAGCAGGTCTCGCAGGCGATGAACGAACAGAGTCGAGCCGCACGCGATATCATCAAGGCCGCTCAAAACACATCCTCGCTGGCTTCCCAGTTGCGCAAGGCCGCAATAGAGCAGGCCAATTCCGCTCTTCAAATCAGCGAGTCGGTCGAATCGATGCGGCGCGGGGCCGCCTCTACTTCGCGCGCCCTCGTTGAGCAGGCCAACGCCGGAGAGCAGGTGTCTAAGGAAGCCGAGCGATTGGAAAGGATGATAGCCGGAGTCACCAACTCGATGATCGAGCAGTCGAACGCCGCCGCGCAGATAACCAGCGCCGTCGAGGGCATTCGCCGCCAGTCCGATCAGGTCTCCAAAGCCATGACGGAGCAGGCGCGTGCCACCAGAGATATGACCGTCGCCTCGCAGAGCGTATCAAAGCAGATCGCCCTGATGACGCGGGCCAACCGCGAGCACTCGACAGCCTCGGTCTCGATACTCGATTCGCTCTCGAACATAAAACTAATAACCCAACAAAACGCCCAAGGGGTCAGGAACACTCAGAAGAGCACCGCCGGGTTGATGGAACGCGCCCGCCTGCTGACTGAGATAACCGACTACCTGAGCGGAAACGCAGCCGCCAATGGAAACGGCAATGGAAGAGTCAGGAGCAGATAGCAGATGCGCCGGGCGCGATCTGTTTAAGATGAGGAAAGCTCAAATAACTGACTGCGGGCTTCAGGCTCTCGACTCCAGACTGAAGAACCTCATTCATCCGGGCAGGGTTGAAAGATGATCTCAAAGAAAACCTCGATGGGAGTATTTACCACTGACGCTGATTTGATAGTGCGCTCGTGGGATGCGCGGCTTGCCGACCTTACGGGCATAAGCGCGGAGGAGGCTCGCGGGAAGCGCCTCTTCGATATCATACCCGACCTTGAGGAGCGAGGGCTGCTGGCCCGCTTCCAGAAGGTGGTTGGCGAGGGAGCGGTCGAAATACTTTCGGCTTCCTTCCACAATTACCTTATATGCTGCCCGCCCCGGTTGCCGTCGAAGAGATTCGACCGAATGCAACAGCGGGTGATCATCTCGCCTCTGCGCGCAGATGAGAGGGTGACAGGCTCGATAGTCACCATAGAAGATGTGACCGAGAGGCTCGACAGCGAGCGCGATCTCTCCGAGCAGATGGCAAGCCCGGACGAGGCCACGCGGCTGCGGGCGGCTGCCGCGCTTGCCGGTGAAGGAAGCCCGTCGGCAAAACAAGCTCTGCTGGCCGCCATCGGAGACGACAGTTGGCGGGTGCGCCGCGTCGCTGTCGAAGGTCTCGCGGGAAAGATCGGCGAGGAAATGGTCAGCGATCTTCTCCGCGCCCTGCGACACGAGCACAAGGATCCGAGCGTGCTCAACAGCGCGCTTCAATTGCTGGCCCTCAGCCAGATCGATGTCATAGGCCCGCTCTCGGAATTTCTCAACGACCCGGACACTGACCTCCGCGTTTATGCCGCCCTCGCCTTGGGCGAGGTGCATGACGAGAGGGCCGTCCCTCCGCTCATCCTCGCCCTCAAGGATCGGGACACCAACGTGCGTTATCACGCAATCGATTCCCTCGGAAGATTGCGCGCCTCTCAGTCCGTCGAGCCGCTCCTTGGCATAGCCGAGGAGCGCGATTTCTTCCTCTCTTTCGCCGCAATAGACGCCCTTGCCCGCATAGGCGATTCTGCGGCCTCGGCGCGCATCGCCCCGCTGCTCGAAGACGAGATGCTGCGCGCGGCGGCGGCCTCTGCGCTCGGCGCGCTCGGAGACGAAGAGGCGTTGGCTCCACTCGCCGCGCTGCTCTCAGAAAGCCCCGCGCAGGCAATCGCCGCCGCTGAGGCGGTGGCTTCGATCTATGACCGCTATGAAACCGGTTTCGGAGAAGGCTCGATCATCGCCGACCAGTTCCGCCGGCTCATCGATGAAGCGGGCGCGCAGAACCTCATCGCTTCTCTCGACCATGCCAGAGAACAGGAACTGCGCTCGATAGTCGTCACGCTCGGATGGCTCGAAGGCCCGGCCGTCGAGCGCGCACTTGCTCAACTCCTCGGGCGAAAGGCGGCGCGCAGGGAAGTCGTCGAGGCCCTGGTGCGTTACGGACATCGAGTGACCGGTCTCATCCTTCAGCAACTGAAAGCCGACGACGCCGATACGCGCAAGGCTGCCATCAAAGCTCTCGGTCGCCTCTGCGATCCCGCCGCGCTGCCTGCGCTCATCGAACTGCTCGATGAGCAGCCCGAACTGGTGATCGCCGCTGCCGGCGCCCTGGCTTGCATAGGAGACCGCCGAGCCTTCGAACCTCTGCTCTCTCTGCTCGACCACCCTGACGCCGCAGTTCGCCAGTCGGCCATCGGCGCGCTCAACTCGCTCGGCCACCCGGAAATGGCGGCCCGCGCCCGTGCTCTGCTTGCCGACCCCGACCCGCGACTGCGCGAGTCGGCGGTCAAAATAGCCGGATACTTCGGATTCGATCAGTGCCTCGATCTCCTCCTGGAGCGATGCCAGGACGAGGTCGAACAGGTGCGCCAGGCGGCCATAGAGCAGATGGCCTACCTGGAAGACCCGCGCGCATTCGATGTTTTGGCCGAGGCCGCAGGCCATACCTCTCCCAGGATGCGCGCAGCAGCCGCCCGCGCGCTTTGGCTGGTCGAACCGGCCAAAGCGGCTCCGCTTCTGATCCCTGCGCTTTCAGACAGCGATCCCTGGGTGAGGTATTTCGCGGCCCGAAGCCTTGGGCGCATCAATTGTCACGAGGCGATGGAAACGCTCGGAAAGATGGCCTCACAGGATGAGGCATCTCAGGCGCGCATAGCGGCGATGGAGGCGCTGGGACAAACTGGAGGAGTCCGCGCCATTTCCATACTGGCGGCGATCGTCGAAGACCCCGACATCGATATAGCGCGCGCGGCCTTGAGCGCGCTCGGAGCCATGGGCCATCCCGACGCGCTGCCGCCGCTGGCTTCGGCCCTTCGATCTGCGGATGCCAGCCGACGGATCGCAGCCATACACGCGCTCGGAAAGAGAGGCGACTCGAAAGCGGCAGACGCGCTGCAATGGGTCGCAGCAAGCGATCAGGACGAAGCAATCATAGAAGCAGCCCTCTCGGCCCTCGCTCGCCTGGCCACGCCCGAATCGATTGCCGCTCTGGTCGCCCTCACTTCCGACCCCGCCAGAAGAAAAGCCTCCATAGAACGACTCGCGCACCTCGGCATAAAACATATCGAAGAGGTGGCGCGAGGGTTCGAGCATCCCGGCAAGGAAGTGCGCGCGTCGGCGGTCGAAGCCCTCGCGCGAATGAAGCACCCGCTGGCTTCCGAGCAGATAGCCCGCGCGCTCGATGACCAGTCGGCCACTGTCAGAATGGCCGCCGCCATCGCGCTCGGCCACCTGGGGAGCCGCAGCGCCGAGCGCAAGCTGGCCGCGCTCGC
>CAZPQE010000131.1:0-6719 GCA_964588615.1 uncultured Clostridia bacterium
CCCCGAACGACCCGAGTCTGGTCAACCGGCTGATAGGAGAAGAGCGCGTTATAGTCTCTCCCATCCCAGGCACGACCCGCGACGCTGTAGACACCGAAATCGCTCACGACGGCGCGCTGTTTCGCCTCATCGACACGGCAGGCATCAGACGCAAGGGAAAGACGGAACTGATGGCTGAAAAAATCTCCGTCATCATGGCCCGCCGTAACCTTGAGCGCGCGGATGTCGCCGTGCTTCTGATCGATGCCGTCGAAGGGCCGACCGCGCTCGATGCCAACATCGCAGGCTACGCGCACGAAGCCGGGGCGAGTTTGATCCTGGCCGTCAACAAGTGGGACGCGATTGAAAAGGACACCTGGACCATTCAGAAGTATGAGCAGCGATTGCGCGATATGATGAAGTTCGTCGATTACGCGCCGATAGTTTTCATCTCGGCAAAGACGGGCCAGCGAGTGACCAGAGTGCTTGAGCTTGCGCGTCAGGCCTGGGAGGAGCGCAACAAGCGGATCACGACCTCAGAGCTAAATCGTTTTTTCGAGGAGAACCTCCAGCAGCCGCGCGCCTCGACGCCCTCGCGTTATCCGCTTCGAGTGATGTACGTGACTCAATCGGCAGTCAGCCCTCCGACTTTCCTTCTGTTCACCTCGTCGCGCAGCCCGAAAGCGAAGCTGCATTTTTCCTACGAGCGATATGTCGAAAACCGCCTGCGCGAAGAGTTCGGATTTTTTGCCACTCCCATCTGGATAAAACAGCGAAGGAAGAAAGAGATCAAAAATGGCTGATCGAGGCAGGTCAGTGCGCTTGACTTTTCTCTGACTCTTGGATACCAACTACATTGACAGATGACGAGTTTTCAATAGCCGCAGCCGGATGATCGCGCAAACCGGCTCCAGTTTCCCTCGGCCGGCAAACGCGCTATGGCACTAAGGAGGCTCGGGGATGAAGATACTGGTTGTAGAGGACGACCGGAAGACCGCTTCCTTCATCGTCAAGGGACTTCAGCAAGCGGGCTTTGCCGTAGACCACGCGCTCAACGGCGAAGACGGACTTCATCTGGCGATGACCGAATCCTACGATGTTGCCATCGTCGACCTCATGCTGCCCAAACGCGACGGGCTTAGTCTCATCGAAGAACTCCGACGGCAGAAGATAAATACCTGCGTCATCATTCTGAGCGCCCGCCGTTCGGTCGGCGATAGAATACGCGGGCTCCAGACAGGAAGCGATGATTACCTGGTCAAGCCGTTTTCTTTTTCCGAACTCCTGGCCAGGGTGCATGCTCTCATACGTCGAGCCAGCAACACCCCTGAACCCACTCATCTGTCGGTCGGAGATATCTCAATCGATCTGATGACCCGCCGCGTCGTCCGGGCGGATAAGGAAATCGCTCTGCACCGCCTGGAATTCGCCCTGCTCGAATACCTCATGCGCAACGCCGGAATGGCCATTTCCAAAACGATGGTGCTCGAACAGGTCTGGGGCTACAACTTCGATCCGCAAACCAACGTCGTCGATGTGCTGGTTTGCAGGCTGAGGAAAAAGATAGAAACGGGATTCGACGAAAAGATCATCCACACCGTCAGAGGGGTCGGCTATGTTCTCAAAAGAGCGTAGACAGATGTGGAAAACCATCAGCTTTCGATTGACTCTCTGGTACCTAGCGCTGTTCACCGCAAGCTCGCTCTCGCTCTTCGGACTGGCTCATTTTCTACTCTCATCTTCTCTGCGGCGAGTCGATCATCAGGAGATTATCACCGAGCTATACGATTATGCCGCCACTTTCGACGGCGAAGGCGCGCCCACGCTGATGGAAGAACTCGAAGAGGATCGGGCCGAGGAAAAAACTTTTCTCCTTCGCCTGGCCGATTCGCAAAACAACACCGTCTTTTTCAGCATACCCGGCCAATGGTCGGAGACCTTCGATCCGACGCAGCTTGAAAATAAAATCATCCCCGGAGACAGGCAATGGATACACCTCAAGACCAGCGATGGAAACCTCTTCGAAATCTCATCGCTCCGCCTCTCCGAGGATTTGATCATGCAGGTCGGCAAGAGCGCGCAGAAACGAGACGAGATTCTCGGGCAGTTCACCAACATCTTTGCAGCCATCACTCTGCCCATAGTTCTGACAGGACTGGCCGGAGGATTGTTTCTGTCCCGTCGCGCTCTCCAGCCCGTCCGCAATCTCATCAGCGTCCTGAATTCGATCATCAGAACGGGGGAGACCCGCGCGCGCGCGCCGGTTCGTCGCACCGGCGACGAGTTGGACGAATTGAGCGCGTTGTTCAACGCCATGTTGAAAAGAATCGAATCTCTCATCCTCGGAATGCGGGACGCGCTCGATAACGTCGCTCACGACCTGCGCTCTCCCATGACCAGGCTGCGCGTGGTCGCTGAATCGGCATTAGGCTCAGATCAGAATGAAGAAGCTCGGCGCGAAGCCCTGGCCGATTGTCTCGAAGAATCAGACCACGTGCTCACCCTGCTCGACAACCTGATGGAAATCTCGGAAGCCGAGTCGGGAGTGATGAAGCTCGAACTCGAACCGCTCAATATCCAGCCGCTCATCGAAGATGTGACCGAGCTTTATCGCTATGTGGCCGAGGAAAAAGATATAGCCATCGAAGCCAGTGCCGCAGAAGACCTTCTGGTAGTCGCCGACCGCAACCGCCTTCGTCAGGCGCTGGCCAACCTGGTCGATAATGCCGTCAAATACACCCCCGATGGCGGAAAAATAAATATCGAGGCATCCGAGCAGCAACAGCAAATCAGGATCGTCGTCAGCGACACCGGCGTCGGCATCCCGCAGGAAGAACTCTCCAAAATCTGGGATCGCCTCTATCGCGGCGACAAGAGCCGCTCGCAACGGGGGCTGGGGCTGGGGTTGAGCCTCGTTCGTGCGATCATTCGCGCTCACCGGGGAAACGTCCAGGTCATCAGCGCCCCGGACAACGGCTCTCAATTCATACTCACTCTGCCAGCCGGTCGCGCAGATAACCCGCCAGCAGCCGCCTGACAACATTGCCGAGATGTAATGATCGGGAAAGATTTCAGCAATGTCCTTCCTGTTAGATTTAACACCGGCAGGCGCTCCGAATGGCGGCTGCATATTGAGGAGTCGCTGGTGTGGAACCGTCCGGCAGATCGCATACAAAACCTGAAAAGATGACTCTGCGAGACGGACTCCGGACTCCGGATTTTTTCAGGGAGGACATTATGAATACCAAACACCACAGGATGCGCAACGCGGCGCGACTCTCGCTGGGCATCGCTCTGGCCATGTCGATGGCGTTTGCCGGAAACGGCGAGGATGTCCGCAGCCAGAACCATCGCCGCAACGATTTCTGTTCTCAAACCGCCCGCGCGCTCTACGATGCCTGCAAGTCCGAAGCCTCCGACGACAGCTTCAGGAAAAAGGCGCTGTGCATCAATCTCGCCGACGAAGAGGAGCGAGACGCTTGCATGGAAGAGATGGAGGAAGAGCGCCAGGAAGCCCTGATGCTTTGCCGGGGACAGCGCGACGGGCGTCTGGCAGCCTGCGGCTCTCTGGGCGAAGGACGCTACGACCCCGACCTTGACCCGGCCCGCTTCGACGATCCGAAAAACCCCGCCAACCCGAATCCCTACTTCCCGCTGACGGTCGGAAACCTTTGGGAATATCGCGGCGGCGATGAAATCAACACAGTAGAGGTGGTCAATGAAACGAAGCTGATAGCGGGAGTCAGGTGCATAGTGTTCAGAGACCTGGTATCGAAAAACGGCGATCTGGTCGAAGCCACCGACGACTGGTTCGCTCCGGCAAAGGATGGGAACATCTGGTACTTGGGCGAAGAGGTCAAGGACTTCGAGAGCTTCGACGGCGACAATCCCAGAAGGCCGGAACTCATCAGCACCGATGGCTCGTTCAAGGCCGGGCGCGACGGCGACAAACCGGGCATCATCTTCCGCGCTTCGCCGAGACCGGGCGAGATGTATCTGGAAGAGTTCTCGCTGGGCAATGCCGAAGACATGACCGAGGTGCTTTCGATCACCTACGCATTGGGCAGAGACCCGGAACTCGACCGCTTCGTCCCGCGACTTCTGGCCGACCGCTTTTGCCCATCAGGCGATTGCGTCGTCACCAGAAACTTTTCGTTGCTTGAGCCGGGCATCTCTGCGCGAAAATACTATGCGCGTGGAATCGGCTTCTTCCTCGAAGTGAATCCCGACACTGGCGAGACGCTTCAACTCGTCGATTGCAACTTCGATCCCAGGTGCGCGAGCCTCGCAAATCTCAAAGTCAGGCGGTCGGGTAGTCGATTGAATCCGTCCGCCCGCTAGTTTAGCATGCGAAGTCGGCGCGAAGCTTTGCCTCCTTCAGGCGGGCATTCTCTCGAATGCCCGCTTCACAAGAGGATGTTATGAATGGAATCAGGAGCAACCTCACAGCCGGAATCCTCCTTTGCGCTGCCGCCCTCGCCAGCGCGGTGGTATACGTCAGCGGAAGCGGGTTTGACGAAATCGAAAGACATCAGGCGACCGAGAGCGACTGGACTGACGCTTTTCCGGTCGAGGAATTTTCGAGCGTCGGCGCAAATCCATATTTCATCCTCAAACCAGGTTACTTTCTCATCCTCGAAGGAATGGATGGAGGAGAAAAGATACGCCTTACGATTACCGTGCTCGATGAAACCAGAATCGTCGATGGCGTGGAAACCAGGGTCGTCGAGGAGAGAGAAAAAAGCGTGGCCGATGACAGCCTGATAGAAGTTTCCAGAAACTATTTCGCAATAGGCAGGAGAACCAACAGCGTTTATTACTTCGGCGAAGACGTCGATGTGTACAGGAACGGTCGGGTGGTCAGTCACGCAGGCTCCTGGCAGGCGGGAATCAGAGGAGCGCGGTTCGGCGTCATGATGCCGGGAATAGTTCTGCTCGGTTCGCGTTACTACCAGGAAATAGCGCCAGGGGTGGCTATGGACAGAGCCGAGCACATAAGCCTCAAGGAAAGAGTTGAAACTCCGGCAGGCTCGTTCAGCAATTGCTTGAAAGTGAGAGAAAGCACTCCGCTGGAGCCGACGGCCAGGGACTTCAAGGTTTATGCCGATGGAATCGGCCTGCTTCAGGACAACGATCTCAGGCTGATCAAATACGGAAACCGGCAGTGACTCGCTTTGCCCGATAAAACGATTCCGAGGAGCCTTCATGTCGCTGAAGGCGACGCCCTGAAAGGCCAATGCCATTAAGTTAAGGGGGCGGCTTAAAGGTGTCAGTAGCCCGCGCGTCAGCAAGGGCTTGATTCTACTGGCCCTCCCTCACCATCGGGCTACTGACACACAGCTTAACTTAATGGCATTGCCCTGAAAGGATGAAAAACGGTTCGTAGTACCGGCCTTTAGCCGGAAACTCAGGCTACCGCAACCTTCCGCCTGAAGGCAGGACTATGAACTTTTTCTGAGGAGGCGGTATGCCGGCAACATCTCTCATACGCTTTCTTGTCGTGTTCTCATCCATCGCCTTCGCGCAGACCGAGACGGGCAGGATATCGGGCGTAGTCAAAGACCCCGCCGGATCAGTCATCAGCAACGCCACTGTCACCATCAGGCGCGTCGAGACATCCGCCGTGCGTCGAATGACGACGGACGAAGCGGGCAATTTCGCGGCTCCGAATCTGTCGCCTGGAATCTATGAGATCAAAATCGAAGCGCGGGGCTTTGCCGCAAGAATAGTTCGAGCGCAGGTGATGGTCGGCTCTGCCGTAAGCCTCGATATCGCGCTGGAGATTGGAAGAACTCAAACCAGCGTCAACATCCCTGTCTACGAAGGCCCGCGCGTGGAAACCAAATCGCCTGAATTGTCCGCCGTCGTCAATCAAAAACAGATACGCGAGTTGCCGACTCTGACTCGCAATCCTTACGATCTGGTTCGGTTGTCAGGCAACATTGCGTCGCTTGATTCCTTCGCAGACCAAGGGGAAGGCGACCTCACGAGCCGCGGAGCAGGCTTCGCCCTCAACGGCCAGCGCGCCGCGGGCGTCAACATACTGCTCGACGGCGCGGACAATAACGACAGCTTCAATGCTTCTGTGGGGCAGAATGTTCCGCTCGATTCGGTTCAGGAATTCAGAATCATCACCAGCAATTTTTCGGCTGAGTATGGCCGCGCTTCCGCCGGAATTATCAATGTGGCGACTCGAAGCGGCGGAAATGATTTTCATGGCGCGGCCTACGAATTCAATCGCATCTCCGCGCTTGCCTCCAACGACTTCGACAACAACGCGCAGGGCGTCCCAAAAGGCGTCTTCGCTCGAAATCAGTTCGGCTATTCGGCGGGCGGGCCGATAGCGAGGAATAAACTCTTCTTCTTCAGCAGCGGCGAAGCGGTGAGAGTACGAAGCTCACAAGCGACGATCTTTCTGGTTCCGACGCCTCAACTGATCGCTCGCTCCAGTCCGGCAACGAGAACTTTTTTCAATGCCTTCCCGCTCAAGGCTCCCCTGAGCGGCGAACTGGTCGCCAGAGGCGATCTGAAAAGATTGAATCCCGGCGGCCCGTTTGCCAGTCTCCCGCCAGACCTTCCGGTTTTCGGACAGACCGTAGTCGATGTCGCTGTGGATGCGGGAGGCGGAAGTCCGCAGAACTCTTATCAGTTCCTCAGCCGCGCGGACTGGAACATCGGCAGCGCGACCACTCTTTACTTTCGCCATGCGCTTGAGAGCAACCGTTTTTTTCCCGGAACAG
>CAZPQE010000131.1:6729-14019 GCA_964588615.1 uncultured Clostridia bacterium
GGAACAGGTTCGGCGAGTCCCTACAGAGGATTCGACACGGGGTCGGACGACTTCAATAATAATTTTCTCTTTTCGCTCACTCACAGTTTTTCATCGCGGCTTACGGCGCAATCGAAATTCGTCTTCAATCGCTTGCGCAACAATCAGCCTCTCGGAGAAAGCCCTCCGGGGCCCGCGCTCGAAGCGTCGTTCAGTATCGCAGGCTTTCCGCTCACGCTCCCCGGCTATACGGAAGACCTTCTGGCAGGGCCGCAGAACCTCGCGCAGGTTTACGGAGATTTGAACTACGCGAGAGGAAAACACACTCTGCGGGCGGGCGGCTCGTATCTTCATCTGCGGGATGATCGCACATCGGGCGCAGCGCAAAACGCCAAGGAAATCCTGAGCCTCAACACTCTGGCGAACGCTTTAGACAATCTCGTAAGCGGGCAGTTGCAGGTCTTCAGCGTGGCTATCGATCCGCAGGGCAAAGTTCCGGGCGAGAGGATCACACTGCCGGTCGGCCCGCCTGACTTCACTCGCAACAATCGCTTCAATGAATTCGCTCTTTATCTCAACGACTCGTGGCGCATTCATCCGCGCGTCACCATGAACCTCGGTCTCAGGTATGAATATTTCGGCGTGCAGCATAACAAGGATCAGAGGCTCGACGCAAATTTTTATCTCGGCGGCGGATCGGATATCTTCAGACGGATTCGCAACGGAAGGGTTCTGATCGCCCCTGACAGTTCCGCAGGTGGACTCTATGAGCCGGACAAAAACAATTTCGCGCCCCGCGCGGGCTTTGCGTGGGATGTGTTCGGAGACGGCAGGACGAGTCTTCGCGGCGGGTACGGGTTGGGTTACGAGCGCGCGCTCGGAAGCGTCACTTTCGACGCGCTGTTCAATCCGCCCAACTATGCGATAGTCACTCTCACCGCCGGAGTCGACACGGCTTCGATTCCGATTTCGCTAGACAATTTCGGCCCGCTTTCAGGCACAGGATCGATTCGTTTGCCGCCTGCAGAATTGACTCACATAGACGAGCGTCTGCGAACGGCTTACGCTCATTTCTGGAGCCTTTCTCTTGAGCGCGCGCTGTCGAACAACACCGTGGTGTCGGTAAGTTATTCCGGCTCGCGGGGCGCAGGTCTCTACTCTGTAGAGACGTTGAATCGCGCAGGATCGGGAGCGGTTTATCTCGGCGACCGCTATGGTCTTTCCCGATTGAACAATCAATATTCGGACATTACGACGCGCCGCAACAACGGATTTTCTTCTTACCACGGGTTTACGGTCGGCATCGAGAGCGCGAATCTCGCAAGCATCGGATTGTTTGTGACGACAAGCTACACCCTGTCGCATTCGATTGACAATCTGAGTTCGACTCTGAGCATTTCTCCAAACAATATAAATCTGGGTCTGCTCGATCCTTTCACCCCGCGGCTCGACAAGGGAAGTTCGGATTTCGACTCGCGTCACCGACTGGTGACGGGCGGAGTGTGGGAAATTCCGTTTGCGCGAAATAAAAAAGGGCCGGCTGAGAGGCTTTTCGACAACTGGTCGATCAGCTACATCTTCACTGCCGAATCGGGGAAGCCGTTCACGATATTCGATTGCACGAACAGTTTGATGGTATGCCCGCGCCTTTTGCTTTCAGGGCCGATCAGGTTCAAAGGGCCGGATGATCCTCCGGCTTCGCGGGATGAGCCGAATCTCTTCGTCTACATCGATCTGAGAGGTCAGACCCGCGGACGTTACACCAATCCCCTGACCGGGACATCCGATCTTGGGCCATACCCTTCGAGGATGACATCGCGCAACGCCTTCAGGGGGCCGGGCCAGTGGAATCTGGACGCGGGTCTGTCAAAGGTCATCAGTATAAATGACAGGCTCGACCTTCAGCTTCGCGCGGAGGTGTTCAACCTGTTCAATCACGCAAACCTGTTCGTGGTGGGAAGCGAGGCTGACATAGGCTCTGCGGATGCGGTCACGGCCAAACGTCTCGGTCGCAGGCAAACGCAGATAGCGATCAGGCTGATTTTCTGAGAACCGGCAGCCCTCTGTACATTGAAGAGCCAGATGCGCATATCCGCTAACTCTGACATCTGAAATCTTGTTCTGCGGCTCTACTCGGCGCGGAAGACTTCCTTTCCCTCGACGAAAGTCGCCATGACTTTTCCTCTCAGCTTCCATCCCGCGAAGGGCGTGTTGCGGCTTCTGGATTTGAAAAGGCTGGGATCAACCGTCCATTCTCTGTCAGGGTCGAAAATCGTGATATCAGCCGCCGCGCCTGCGGCAAGCGTCCCGCGTGGCAGGCCGAACGCGCGAGCAGGGCCTGCGGTCAGCATCTCCACCACGCGCGAAAGCTCGATGCCGTTCTGATGATGAAGAACCGTCAAAACGACTCCCAGAGCCGTTTCCAGCCCGATGATCCCGAACGGCGCGTGGTCGTAATCGAGCATCTTTTCGTCCGAGTGATGAGGAGCATGATCGGTCGCTATGGCATCGATGGTTTTGTCTCTGACGGCTTCGATCAACGCCGCGCGGTCTTCTTCAGACCTCAAGGGCGGATTCATCTTGGTGTTGGTGTCGAAGTTCAAAACGGCCTCGTCGGTAAGCGCCAGATGATGAGGCGTGACTTCGCAGGTGACAGGCAATCCTCTCTGCTTCGCTCGTCTGATCATATCGACCGCCCCGACGGTCGATATGTGAGCTATGTGAACTCGCGCGCCCGTCACCTCGGATAAAATCACATCGCGCGAGACGTGATTATCTTCCGATGCCGCGCTCATCCCTTTCAATCCGAGAAGAGTCGAATACCTCCCCTCGTTGATCACTCCCCCGGCTGAAAGACAGGTGTCCTGACAATGATCGACGACTGTGAGTCCGTGATCGCGGGCGTACTCCATGGCGTGACGCATCACCTGAGAATTCATCACCGGGCGTCCGTCGTCTGAAACAGCGACGGCTCCCGCCTCTTTCATCTCGGCTATCTCGGCAAGCTCTTCGCCCGCTGATCCTCGCGTGATCGCTCCCACAGGATAGACGCGGGCGAGGCGAGCGTCGCGCGCTTTATCTACGATGTAGCGAGTGACCGAAGCATTGTCGTTTACGGGTTTGGTGTTGGGCATCGCGCAGATGGAAGTGAAACCGCCTGCGACGGCTGCGGCAACGCCGGTCGCTATGGTCTCTTTGTATTCCTCGCCCGGCTCGCGCAGGTGAACATGCAGATCGATGAAACCGGGCGCGACGATGAGTCCGGCGGCGTCGAACATCTCAGCGCCGTCTCCCGGCAATCCTTCGCCTGCATGGGCAATGCGCCCGTCTTCGATCAACAGATCGGACACGCGGTCTATACGGTTTGCGGGGTCTATCAGTCTTCCGCCTTTGATTAAAAGCTTCATAAGTTTTTCAATACGCGCGCGCCTCCGTCTTCCTTTCGACGAGAAGGAACAAAACGGCCATGCGAACAGCCACGCCGTTGGTCACCTGATCCAGCACCAGCGAGTGAGAGCCGTCGACTACCTCCGAACTTATTTCAACTCCGCGATTGACCGGGCCGGGATGCATCACTATCGCATCAGACGAGGCAAGCGCCAGTCGCCTGGCCGTTAGTCCATATTGAATCGAATACTCCTTGAGCGAAGGAAAGAAAGCATCACTCATTCGCTCGCGCTGAATGCGCAGCATCATCACCACGTCCGCTCCCGTGATAGCCTCTTCTATGCGGTCGCACACCTCAAGCGATCCTTCGGAGTCTTCAACTATATTTTCGTAATGAGTCGGGATGAGCGTGCGCGGGCCTGCGATGCGGACGTGCGCGCCCATTTTTGTCAGCAGGTGAGTATTCGAGCGCGCTACCCGGCTGTGCATTATGTCTCCGATGATGGCCACTCGAAGCCCGCTTATTCGCCCTTTGCGCTGGCGTATGGTGAAAGCGTCCAACAATGCCTGAGTGGGGTGCTCGTGGGCGCCGTCTCCGCCGTTGATGATAGGGGCATGGATCAATCGCGCAAGCTGATGAGGCGCTCCCGGCGCGGGGTGGCGGATGACTATCGCGTCGGGAGCCATCGCTTCAAGGTTGCGCGCAGTGTCGACGAGCGTTTCGCCTTTCGTTACGGATGAAGTCGAAGCCGATATGTTTATGGCATCGGCTGAAAGCCGTTTGGCGGCTATCTCGAACGAGGTGCGGGTGCGGGTCGATGGTTCGAAGAAAAAATTGATTATCGTTTTGCCGCGAAGCGTGGGGACTTTTTTGATCTCTCGCGCGGAGACTTCCTTGAAAGACTCAGCCGTGTCGAGGAAGGTGTTGATCTCCTCGACTGAAAGTTCGCGAATGCTCAGAAGGTCTTTATGTCTGAATGCCAATGCTGTAAGTGGTCAGTGGTCAGTGGTCAGCCTTCAGTTGCTTCATCACAACCGACGACCGACGACCGACGGCCAACGCGGTTATTCCTTTTCCACTACGACGACCTGTTCGTCCTCGTCATAATCGGTGAGCATCACCTTGACGATTTCGGAATCGGTCGTCTGCACGTGTTTGCCGACGTAATCGGCCTGAATGGGAAGCTCTCGATGGCCCCGGTCGATGAGCACTGCGAGTTCGACTCTGCGCGGTCTCCCGAAATCGACTATTTGATCCAAAGCGGCGCGAACCGTGCGGCCCGTAAAGAGAACGTCATCGACCAGGACGATAGCCCGACCGGTCACGTCTACGGGGATGTCGGTGCGATTGACTACGGGGCTCGGGCCTACGGTCGAAAGGTCGTCTCTGTAGAGCGTGATGTCGAGTTGTCCGAGCGGGGGTCGCGCGCCTTCGAACTGTTCTATCTTGTCGGCGATTCTTTCGGCAAGCGGCACTCCGCGACGACGAATGCCGATGAGAATCAAATCATCGGTTCCGACATTGCGCTCGACTATTTGCGAAGCCAGCCGCGAGAGCGCGCGGTTTATTCCGGCTGCGTCCATGATTACACGTTTGGTTTTCATATCCTTATGCGACCATCAGGCCGCGCAGACTATAACACGGCGCGCGATGGCGGCTCAAGCAGAGGCGCGCTGCCTGTCCGCTGCTCATTTGTCCGAACCCGAAAGCGGCTTTGGGAGCGGCTTTCGCGGCAGCTTTTCGTCGCGCATCGACGCGTGATAGGCAAACGCCGCGACTATCACCGACGATACTTTCAAATCATCCTCGATGACATATTCGTAAGTATCGACGTTCGTGTGATGTGTGCGCGTGGAGTAATCAATCGGGTCCTGAATGAACTGAAATCCCGCAAGCCCGACCGAATCGAATGACATGTGATCCGTTCCGCCTGAATTGAGAGAGGTGAGCGTTTGCGCCCCGAGGTAATTGAAAGGTCTCAGCCACGCTTCGAATATGGAGCGCACTGCTTCGTTCCCCTGAAGGTTCACTCCGCGAATCCGTCCCGTGCCGTTGTCGAGATTGAAATAAGCGGCGAGCTTCGCGTGCGCGGGTTTGAGTTGCATAGTTCGCGGATCGCCGAAATGATTTTTCACATAACCCATCGAGCCGTAATAATCCTGCTCCTCTCCGCTCCACAACGCTACGCGAATAGTCCGGCGCGGGCGCGCGCCTATCGCCTTGAGTATCCGCGCTGCTTCCATCATCACCGCGCAACCGGCGGCGTTATCCGTAGCCCCCGTCCCCGCGTGCCACGAATCGAGATGGCCTCCTATCATCACCACTTCATCTTTCAGTCGCGGGTCTGTGCCGGGAATTTCGGCGACGACGTTATAACCATTCAGGTCTTCCGCGTGAAAAACGGTTTGCAGATTGAATTCCAGTTTGACCGCAATGTTTTTTTCGAGCAGTCGAGCGATTCGCCCGTAATGCTCGCGGGCCACTACGAAAGCCGGGAGGTTGTCTTCCGCGTTGAAATCATAAAACCCCTGTGCTCGCACGACGGCGTGATCACGCGCGCTCGGTTCGAGAAGAACGGCCGCGCCTTCATCGCGGAAGAAGCGAATGATCTCGCGCTGACGCGAAAGTATCTGCTCCCACTCACGCTCTTCATCCCAATACGATTTTGGCTCGCCGGGATTGATCGCCTGAGCACGCGAGGAAAGCTCCGCGTCCGTTACCCTCGTCGCGTCGGGCGCAAAGCCTCCGCGCGTCGTGGCGGGTTTTCCGTTCATCACTATCATGCCGCGCAGCTTGCCGCGATACTTTTCGAAATCGTCTTTCGATTTCACATCGACGAGAATCGGCTTGCCCACAATCACTCCGTTAGTCGAAGGAGTCCATGCTTTCGGATGACAGATGAGATTGACGTACTGAGGCTCAGTCATTTCGGCTGAGAATTTTTTCAAAGACCATCCTTTGCCGAACGCGCCCCAAGGCTCGAGTTGAGCGTTTTCGAGTCCCCATCGTTTCATCTGATCGCGCGCCCATTCGCCAGCGGCTTTAAGAGCGGGAGAATTCGTCAGCCGGGGGCCGTGGACATCGGCGAGATAAAAGAGCGTTTCCATCGCCTGAGAGTTTTGAAAGCCCTCGGTTTTTATGCGAGCGATGATGGAGTTATCGACCGGCTCCTGCGCTTTGGCTAGAGGAGCGAAGACAAGGATGAGAAGTAAAAGAACAGAGATTCGTTTTTTCATAGCGTGCCTCAAGATGATGATGCGCCGGATAAGAGTCATCGCAACTATGCTATGATTGCCATCAGGTTCGGGTCAAATTTGAAATGGGCGATAGAGGCAAGTATGTCGAAAAAGAGAGTTGATGTGCCGGAAATAAAAGACGAGATAGAGGGTTGGGCTGCACTGTTGGAGGAAATCAGAAAGCAGGAGGCGTCTGACCCTGATCTTACCGATGAAGAAAAACGATATCTCAACGAACTTGAGAATCTTCCTGAAGATGAGTGGGAGCCTGTCACCTGTCCGGGCAAGCCCGTCTCCGAAATCATTATCGAAGATCGCGGAGAGCGTTAATGATCTGGTTCGTTGATAGCAGCGCGCTCGTGAAGCGATACCAGGGAGACAGGAAGCGCATGGCTGCGCAGCGAGATTGTCAGAAACGAGGTTATTATTTCACAACTGACCCCTGTAGAAATTTCCGCCGCCCTCATTAGAAGTATCGCTGGGGAGACATCTCAAAGTTTGTCTTGGGCACAATTGAAAGTGAGACTCAAGAGAAAGGATCATAAAACCATGGGCTTTGCGGCTCTGCCGCTTCGATGTGCGCAAACGGCTCCGCCTTTCCGTAAGCGGCGACCCCCCCTCTGGGCGGCGCAGCCGCCCAGAGGCTCGGCCTCAAGCTTTACTCTGTCTCGATCAGGCAGAGTCAAC
>CAZPQE010000132.1:0-14018 GCA_964588615.1 uncultured Clostridia bacterium
TGACTCTGCCTGATCGAGACAGAGTAAAGCTTGAGGCCGAGCCTCTGGGCGGCTGTGCCGCCCAGAGGGGCGCCGCTTACGGAAAGGCGGAGCCGTTTCCGCAGATCGAAGCGGCAGAGCCGCAAAGCCTAGGGTCTTATGATCCTTTCTCTTGAGTCTCACTTTCAATTGTGCCCTTTGAAAACAGCGCCTTCTCACTCCCGATGATTTTTCCAATCAAGCTCGATCAGGGCGCGGGCTTGCCGCCCGGCTATTGTGTTCAATTTGCGATACCGGGCTGAAACTTTCATAATATCGTCTGAATCGGGAAAGCGAGGAAAGCCTTATGATAATTACAGTCGATGTGCCTGATGAATTGGCTAAACGTCTGGTTCCTCTCAAAGAGGAACTGCGGCAAATCCTCGAACTCGGATTGCGCGAGTTGAATGCCGAAGCTCAATGAGGTTATGCCGGGGCCGCCGAGGTTCTGGAATTTCTCGCCAAATTGCCTTCGCCTGAAGAAATACAGGATCACATAACCGCTTTACTCGAAAAGAACCGTACTGAAGGATTGACCTCCGACGAAGAACTCTTCTGGGAAAAGTATCAGTACCTCGAACACCTGGTTCGTATCGCAAAAGCTCGGGCATTTTTGAGGCTCAAGCACATGACTGATCGCGCCGCTCTACGATCCTCGTCATAACCAATGGGCCGATCATTTCCAGATCAGCGAGGCCCGCTTCGTTCCACTGACGCCGACGGGTCGCGCAACAGTTCGACTCCTGCAACTCAATCGACCCGAAAGAATCGCAGAGCGCAAACTGCTGATTGCAGCCGGAATGTTTATCGCAGTCTGAAAAAATTCTTGATTCGGAGGAGAATCTTCCGGGGCTGAATTCGTTCTTCCATCTCAGGCGTGCGGCTGGCATGCTCCAGAAGGCGGGCCTGTCGCTCGGCTATCCTGGCGCTGAATGCTTCGGCAAGCTTCTCATTTTGCGCAAGCAACTCTTCAATACAGCCTTTTCTGATTTCCAGAAGCTCGACCTCATCGAGCGCAGTCACGTCCGCCGTCCTCGGCTCTCCGGTGAAGAGCGCCATCTCTCCGAAAAAATCTCCCTCGCCCAGCACCGCCACGGTTTGAAGGTCGCCGTTCGAGGAGGGCAGCTTCACTTCGGCCCTGCCGCGATGGATGACGAACATCGAATCGCCCGCATCCCCCATTCGAATTATCACTTCGCCCGGCGCATAGAGATATCGTCCTATGCTGACGACCATCGCTTCTCTCTCTTCATCCGTCAGCGGCTCGAATATCTCCACACGTCGGATGGCTTCCTCGTAATCTTCGCGTTGAACCCCCGCTGACTGTCGGCGCACGGGAGCGATCATCTGACGATGCGGGAACGGAATGTCTATGCGATTGCGGCGATAGACATACCAGATTCGCTCGCGCATACGGGCATCCATGTCCGGCGTCCACATGTAGTCCTTGACCCAGTAAAGCAGTTCATAGGTGATGCTCGAATCGGCAAACTCGTGTATGCGCACGACCGGCGTTCTTTCCTGCGAAACATTGGGCACGGCCTGCGCGGCTTCTCTCACCAGCGGGATTATGGTTTCGGGCGGAACGCTGTAAGGAGCAGGGAAACGAAGTATGCGGCGGTTGAGATTGCCATAAGGAAATATCTCAACGTGCGCGCGCGCGACATGGCTGTTCGGAAATATGATTATCGAATTGTCGTTGGTTCGAATCGCCGTCGTGCGCCACGTGACCGACTCGACCCGACCCACCAGGTTATCGACTTTGATCGCGTCGCCTATATGAAAAGGCTGCTCGACGTGGAGAGAGATTCCGGCAAAGAAATTCTGCAACGTGTCCTGAAGCGCAAGACCGAGAATGACCGACACCACTGCTGATGTCGCCAGCACTCCGCTCAAATCCATCTGAAGCACGATTCGGAATATCAGGACGAACAGGATGGTGTAGACGATTATCGAAACCAGGACTCGCAGCAGGGCAGGAGCCTCGCGCCCCTTGCGCTTCTGAAAGACGACTTCGAGCAGCAGGTAGTTGACCCCTCTGGCAACCGCTACGCTCGCGCTCATAAACGCTGCGGCAAGAAGGTACTCAAGAAGTTTCTTCTGATCGGGGACAACCAGACGGGCGACTGCATAGCCCGTCATCAGAGCGAGGCTGATAGAAAGTGGCCAGCGAATTCTTTTCATCGTCGGTGGTCGGTGGTCAGTGGTCGGTGGTCAGTGGTCGGTGGTCAGTGGTCAGGTATCTCGATCACGCAAACAACGAACAACTGACAACGAACAACTGACAACCGACAACTGACAACTGACTCTCATCCGATTGCTGCGATCATCTCGCCTGCCGAAACTACGGCCTGCTCGAAGACGCGATCATGGCCCAGTATCTCAAGCTCGCGGCCTATGAGCGCGCTCTCGCTCCAGCTTTCGTATCCGAGCACTCGCTGCGCGTGCCTCTTCTCGCCGAGCGAAACGGATGTCTCTATCCTTTTGCCGTCGGCGCTGCGAGAGACCGCGAAGCTGGCCGCCTCGTCCATCGCGCTGCCAATCGAGACCGACGCCAGATGTCCGGCCTCGATGTCGGGGTTGGCTGTGGCCACGAGCGAAAGCCTCAGACTGCGCCCGTCCGATTTCATATCGAAAATCGTGCTGCCGTTTTCCCGGCTCACTCCCTCCAGACTCCAGCGCAGGCGGCTCGCAAGCCATCCCGCAAGTATGATCGCTCTTGCCGGAATCGAACCTGCGGCGAGCGGCGCGTACTCGATAGCCACCCGATTGATCTCATTCATCAGGGGTCGGTATTCAGGCACGTCGTAAAACCCGGCCAGCAGCGCGCGCCACGCCGTCAGCCGCGACCAGTTGAGATCGGTGAATGCAGTCCATCGCGGATTGTCGCCTATGATCGCAGCGAGTCTTATCATATCCGCTTTCGGGTCGGCGAAAGTCGCCGTGTCAATTATCACACGATCGGAAACCTCGCCCAGCCGCTCGAAAACCCTGTCGTCAAGCTGAGGCGCGGCCCTCCACCACAGATAAACAGGCAGGTCGGAAATCAACAGCGGCACGACCGCTGAAGCCATCTCGTTGACCTGCGCGCCTGTGGCGGTGACTGTCACCTGCTCGCAGCATACCTGCCTGGACGTTCCCGTCGGAATTATGCAGCGCGAAGTCACCTCAGCCCCAAGCCCGGACTCAGCCGCGCTGCGGTCGGCTATCATCAGGATCGCGCGTCCGGGATGCTCGGCAGTGATGTCGGTTATCATCTCATCCAGCTTGCCCGCTCCGGCAGCGTTGGGAGTGTAGACGAGAAAATTAAGCAGACACGCTCGAATGATGCCGCTGTCCTCTTCGCTTCCAACCTGCTTCCATAGCGAGTTCAACTCGCGCTCTATCGCCGAAACGTCTATTGCTGTGCTCATGGTTGGTCCTCTTTGAAACCGTGATGAGGATCAGGGCGATGGCTCAATGAGTGAATATCGCCTCTTCACCTCTTCACCCGTCATGGCCTTCGCCATTTTCGCCCGTCTTTTTCCAGCAACTCGTCGGCGGAGTCCGGTCCCCAGGTTCCCGCTTCGTAGTTGGGGAAATCGGCTTTGCGGCTCTGCCAGCTTTCGAGTATCGGCATCACTATCTCCCAGCCGCGCTCGGTCATGTCTCTCCGCGCGTAGAGAGTCGAATCGCCGAGTATGCAATCCAGCAGCAGCCGCTCGTAGGCTTCGGGCGAAGCCACGCCGAAGGAAGCGCCGTAGCGGAAATCCATGTTCACCCATCGAATCCGCGTGACCTGTCCCGGAACCTTCGCCCCGATGCGCAGAGTTATTCCTTCGTCAGGCTGCACGCGGACGATAAGCTGATTGGGTTCCATCTGCCCGGAGGCGGCGTCGCGGAAAATCAGGTGCGGAGCCTCCTTGAACTGAATGGCGATTTCCGTCACACGCTTGGGCATGCGCTTGGCCGAGCGCAGATAAAAAGGCACGCCCGCCCATCGCCAGTTGTCGAAGTAGAGTTTCACTGCGGCGTAGGTGTCGGTGTTCGATTCAGGGTTTACGTCTTTTTCTTCGCGATAGCCTTTTGCCTGTTTGCCGCCGACCGAGCCAGGGCCGTACTGACCGCGCACCGCGAATTCATCGACGCGGTCGACTGAGATTGGGCGGACGGTCTGCATCACCTTGATCTTTTCGTCGCGCACGGCATTGGCCTCAAGGCTGTTGGGCGGCTCCATTGCAACCAGAGAGAGCACCTGAAAAACGTGGTTTTGTATCATGTCTCTCAACACGCCCGCCGTCTCGTAGTACCCGCCGCGATCTTCGACGCCTATCGCTTCGGCATTGGTTATCTGCACGTGATCGATGTACTGCCGGTTCCATACAGGCTCGAAGATGCCGTTGGCGAAGCGAAAGACCATCAGGTTCTGAACGGTCTCTTTGCCAAGATAGTGGTCTATGCGATAGACCTGTTCTTCATCGAACACTTTGGCGACATCGACGTTGAGTTGACGAGCCGACGAGAGGCTGTGGCCGAATGGCTTCTCGATTATTATTCGAGTCCATCCCTTGCCTTCAGGTTTGGCAAGCCCGGCGTCGCCAAGCTGTCTTATGGCTTCGCTGTAGAATCCCGGCGCGGTCGAAAGATAGAACACACGGTTTCCGGCAGTGCCTCGCAGTCGGTCGATTTCATCGAGCCGCTCGCGCATCTGCCGGTACGACTCAGGGTCGTTGATGTTGCCGGGCAGATAAAAAATTCCCTGAGCGAAGCTCTCCCACACCGCCTCGTCGACGCGACGGGCTTCGGAGTAAGTCGCCACAGCGTCTTTCATCCTGGCGCGGAATTCTTCATCGGTGTTGGCAGTGCGCGCGAATCCGAGGATGGCGAACTCCGCCGGGAGCAATCGCTCCTGAGTCAGACGATAAAGCGCAGGGACCAGTTTTCTTTTGGTCAGGTCGCCTGATGCGCCGAAAATAATCACCGTGCAGGGTTCGGCAGTGCGCTCAAGCCTCACTCCCGCGCGTAGCGGATTCTCGTTTGTGCTAGTCATGTGTCATTCGTCCTTTGTCATTCGCCCTTCGCCCCTCGCCCCAGGCCAGCAACCGTCTGACAAGGGACGAAGGACAAAGGACAAGGAACTATTTTCCTGCCAGTTCTTCCCATTCGGTGTGAACCGCATCGGCATCGGGCCGGTCTGTGCGTTTGTAGGTGTGCGAGCCGAAGAAGTCTCTCTGCGCCTGCGTCAGGTTGAGCGGCAGGTTGGCCGTGCGATAGGTGTCGAAGTAGGCGAGGCTGGCCGACATCGCCGTGACAGGTATGCCGAGCGATTGCGCGGTCGTTACCGCCTGACGCCAGCGAGGTTGAGCTTCGAGCGCCCACGCCTTGAAATCAGGATCGAGCAGCAGGTTCGGAAGGTCCGAGCGTCGCTGATATGCCTGCTTGATTTTATCCAGAAACTGCGCGCGGATGATGCAGCCGCCTTTCCATATTCGCGCAAGCTCGCCGAGTTTGATATCCCAGTTGAACTCGTTCGATCCTCTCCGAATCAGATTCATCCCCTGAGCGTAGGAGCAAATCTTGCTGGCGTAGAGGGCGTCGTGAACGGCCTGAACGAGTTCCTGCCGGTCGCCTGTGTATTTCGTGGTCGGGCCGGGCAACTGCTTGCTGGCTTCCACTCGCTCGGCTTTGAGACCCGACAGCACGCGGGCATCGACAGCGGCCTGAATCGTGGGGATGACTACGCCGAGGTCGAGAGCGACATCCGATGTCCATTTGCCTGTGCCTTTCTGCCCGGCTTCGTCGAGTATCAAATCTACGAGAGGACGGCCCGTATCAGGATCGTTGACGGTGAAAATCTGCGCGGTGATTTCGATCAGAAAAGAGTTGAGGTCGCCTTCGTTCCATTTCGCAAAAGTGTCGGCAAGTTCCGCAGCGCCCATCCCAAGAGCGTTTCGCAGAATGTCGTAGGCTTCGGCTATGAGTTGCATATCGCCGTACTCGATGCCGTTGTGTACCATCTTGACGAAGTGACCCGCGCCATCAGGCCCGATGTAGGTGACGCACGCGCCGTCATCGACCTGCGCGGCTATTTTTTCCCAGATGGGTCGAAGCTCCTGATAAGCGGCGCGGTCGCCGCCCGGCATAAGCGAAGGCCCCCACAGCGCGCCCTTCTCGCCGCCCGACACGCCGCAGCCGATGAAGTTGAAGCCTTCGGCCTTGAGGTCTTTTTCGCGGCGAATGGTGTTCTGGAAAAACGAATTGCCCCCGTCGATTATGATGTCGCCCTGGTCGAGATGCGGTTTGAGTTGATCGATCACAGCATCGACGGCTCCGCCCGCTTTGACCAGAAGAATGATCTTGCGCGGGCGCTCGATTGATTTGACGAAATCTTCTATCGAGTAAGCGCCGATGACCTGCTGGCCTTCCGCATGTGTTTTGGCCCGGTCGAGGAACTTATCGACTTTCGTTGTGTCGCGGTTATAGACGGCTATGGGGAACTCGTTGCGGGCGATATTGAGAGCGAGGTTTTCGCCCATGACGGCAAGCCCCACCATGCCTATTTTCGCTGCTTTGGGTTGAGTTGACGCGCTCATAATTCTTACCTCTTGCCCTGTGGCGGTTGTAGTGTTGATTTGCCTGATTGCGCCGGTCATCTATGCCGACGTTTGATTGCTGAAAAAGATCGAACCTGCTTTTTAATCGAATCTTTCGATCCGATGCCTACTTCGAACTCAGGAGCCTCGCCGCAGCTTCATCTATCATCCACAGCAGCGACCCTGTGGCCGGGCGAATCATCTGGCTCGGATAGAGATCGGGTTGATAGGGGCCTTCGAGCACCTCTTTCAACGTCTCGGCCTTGTCCGCGCCGCTGGCGACGAAAGTCACGTTGCGCGCGTTGTTGATCGCCTGCGCCGTCAGAGTGATGCGCCAGGTGTTGAACTTTTCCACCCGGTTGGCAACAGCTATCCGGTCTGTCACGTGAAGCGCAGTCGTGCCGGGAAAGAGCGAGGCGGTGTGTCCGTCCGGTCCCATGCCGAGCAGCACCAGATCGAAGCGCGGCATGTCTTTGGAAAAAAAACCGGCGAGAGTCGCCGAATATTGCTCGGCTGCCGCGTCCGGGTCTTGCAATTCAGCCTTTATGCGAAAGATGTTTTCCTGCGGGATGGGAGCTTTCGCAAGCATCGCCTCGCGCGCCATGCCGTAATTGCTGTCCGGGTGATCGGGAGGGACGGTGCGCTCATCGCCCCAGAAAAAATAGATCGAAGACCAGGGAACAGTTTCCAGAAACGGCGAAGCGGCTAGCAGTTTGAACATTGCGCGCGGAGTCGAGCCTCCGGCAAGCGCGACGGTGAATCTGCCGCAGCCTACGACATACTGGTCTGCAAGGCGGGCGAAGTGGCGCGCGGCCTTGAGCGCAAGCTCTTCTCCGTCGCGATAGACGCGAACCTGCGCATCGGAAATGCTCAACATCCTCGTCGACATGATTTCTCCTTCAGAGAAGATGTTAGATGCTGGATGTTAGATGTTAGCAGGTGTTGTAGCCGATAACACCGGAAGTCCGCTGTCAGAGATGGGGAACTAACATCTGGTATCTAATATCTAACATCTATTCACTCTCTTTTCCGCCACAGCCACGCGCCGCCCGTCACTCCGCATTCGTTGGGCACGGTGGTGATGTCGGACGGAAGCTCGAAGTTGAGCTTCTCGGCGTTGCCGCCGCCGATGTAGAGGTGATCGAAATTGGTCAGCGTGCGCATCAGGTCGATTGCGTTCTTCACCCTGCGGTTCCATGCCTTCCGGCCAATCTTCTTGCGCGCCTTGTCGCCGATCTGCTGATCGAAGTCCTGGCCCTTTCGCATCGGCATGTGCGCGACTTCGAGATGCGGCGCGATATCGCCGTCCATGAAAAGCGCCGACCCGAATCCCGTGCCCAGTGTGATGACCAATTCGATGCCTTTTCCCTCGATGGCTCCAAGTCCCTGCATATCGGCGTCGTTTGCCACTCGGACAGGCTTGCCCAGTTTTTCCGAAAGCGCGGAGGCCAGATCGAACCCCCGCAAATCTTCGGTTCCGAGGTTGGGCGCGGTGATGATCCTGCCGTTGCGCACCACGCCGGGAAAACCGACCGAAACGAAATGGTAATCGGAAAGCTGCTGCACCATCTCGACCAGCTTTTCGACCAGAAGATCGGGCGTCAGCGGGTGAGGCGTCTTGATGCGAACGCGCTCGGTCAGCATCTCTCCTTCGTAACTCAGTATCGCGGCTTTCAGACCCGTCCCGCCAATATCGATGGCCAGGATGCGAGAGTCCGGCGAAGCCACCATCTGCTGAGGCGTCTGCGGCGTTGCTGTCATGGCTTCTCCTTGTCAGTGATTGAATCTGTGAACTGCGCCGATTTTATATCCCGCTGCGAGCCATTAAAGCAAGCTGACGACTACGCCCCGGCGGATTGCCTTCCGCCCAGCACGTATTTTTCCATACCTTCAGCCCACCCCTCGTCATCATTCGAAGCTGTCGCATGGCTTGCCGCCGCCTTCACCTCGTCTACCGCCTGGCCCATGGCGATGCTCACCGCCGCCTGACGAAACATCTCGACATCGTTAGGCCCGTCACCGATAACTGCCACCGCGCCAGTCGAAATCTGAAACATCTCGGCCAGCCGCACAACCACTGTCCCTTTGTGAATTCCATAAGAAGTCACGTCAAGAAAGCGCGGCTTGGAGCGCGAAGCCGACACCTGGTCTCCGAGCTCTGCGTGCAGGCGCTCTTCGGCGACGGCCACTATCTCAGGCTTGCCGACGACTGTCAGTTTTGGCAGCGGCTCACTCAGGCTTTTTTCATAGTCGACCATGTTGGGCGAAAACCCGGCGGTGTGCTCCTCGCGGTCTACGAAAGCGTTGCGCGTCGAGACGTACCACTGCTCATCATCGTAGAGCCAGACGCTTATTCCGAGTTCATCGGCGAGCGCCTTGATGCGAGCCGTGATATCAGGAGCGAGCGTTGCGCGGGCGACCACTTCGCCGTCGGCCTTCGTCAACAGCGCGCCGTTGAACGCGGCAAACGGCGAGTCGAGAGAGAGCGATTCGGCAAGCGGGCGAATGCTTCGAGGCGGGCGCGAGCTTGCAAGCGAAAGAGTGATGCCGCGCTCGTAGAGACTTGCTGCCGCTCTCTTCGTGGCTTCGGTTACTTCGTGGTTCGAGGTGATGAGCGTGCCATCGATATCGGAAATCACAAGGGAGATGGTGTTATTCGACATGCTGTTGGATCCTTTCAGGCTTGAATACGAAACGGTATTTCCGAGCGGCTCTGCCGCTTTGATGTGCGAAAAAGCTGTGCCTTTTCCGGCGACTGTTCCCTTTCTTCTGCGGCTGCGCCGCGAATGAATTTGGAGAACCGTTCCAGGTGAGTCCGAGACTCACCGCACATCGAAGCGGCACAGCCCGCTGCCGCGCTTCATCAGCCTGCCTGACTTTGCCCGATTGGGAATTCGCTCTGCACTATCTCAAGCAATGCGCCAAGCCCGGCTGTCACATCCGCGCCCAGATGAACGCGAATCGCCCGACGATTGCGCGAAGCGAGCGACTCGAAATCTCCGAGCGCCTGCGCCTGCTTCAACACCCCGAAGGTGAACGCCTCGCCCGCTATCGGAGCGTCCTCTTTCGCGTCGGCAGTGATCTGAATGAACACGCCGCTTGCAGGGCCACCCTTGTGCAACTGCCCCGTAGAGTGCAAAAACCGCGGGCCGTAGCCTGTAGTCGTCGCCACACGAAGCGAATCGCGCAGGTGAGAGCGGATCGCCTGAATCAACTCCTCATGCTCGGCGCTCTCCTCGATGTACTGGCAGAGCGCGATGTAATCGCCCGGCCCTGTGCGATCGAGATGAGCCTTGATGAACGCTTCAATCGAATGGCCCGATCCGATCTCTGTGATGGTTTCCGAAGAGCAGAGGACTTTCAGCCCATTGCCTTCTGCGGCGAGCGACTGCTCGATCAGCGCGCCATTCTTCTTGTACTCTTCGAGCAACCGCCGGGTGTTGTCCTTGCTCTCCTGCACGTTCGGCTGATCGAAGCTGTCGATGCCGATAACCGCGCCTGCGACCGCAGTGGCAAGCTCCCAGATGTAGAATTCTTCTCCGAGATCGAGCGTGTCGTTGAGTATGCGTCTCACGACCGGGTGACCGGCTGCTTCGAGCGCGCCCAATCGGGCATCGGTGTCCGAATCTATCTGGCCTGCGCTGATGTGAACAAACAATCGATCATTGCCGTAGACTGAAGGCGAGCCGATCTTTTCGCCCGCGACCGGAATGATCCCTTTTCCTTCCTTGCCCGTGCTTTCGGCTATCAGTTGTTCGATCCAAAGTCCCAGCGAAGAAATTTCCGCCGAAGTCGAAAGCGTGAGCTTGTCGCGCCCCGCTTTGGCCAGCGTGCCGAGAATCGCTCCGAGCCTCGCCGCCGGGTTGTCCTGCGCCGGAACGTAATGCATGCAGGCATGCACGGCGCGCTCTGCGCGATCTAACAGCGTTTTGAAATCGAATCCCTGAAGCGCAGCCGGGACCATTCCGAAAAATGAGAGAGCCGAATAGCGGCCTCCGATATCTGCCGGGTTGAGAAATATCCTGCGGAACCCGTCGCCGCGAGCCATCTGCTCCATCAATGTGCCTGGGTCGGTGACGGCGACGAAGTTTTCGCCCGCCCGCTCGCCCTTGATCTTCTGCGCGGCGTCGAAGAAGTAGCGGTAGAACATCAGCGGCTCGGTCGTCGATCCCGACTTGCTGGAGACGATGAACATGGTTTTCGCAAGATCGATTTTGCGCTCGAAGGCCAGCACCGTCGCCGGGTCAGTGCTGTCGAGCACGTGAAGCTCAGGAAATCCTTCCTGCTTTCCGAAGGTGCGGCGGAAGACTTCGGGGCAAAGGCTGCTGCCTCCCATCCCCAGCAGAACGACGTGAGTGAATCCGTCTTCGCGCACTCGACGGCTGAATGCCGCAAGCTCGTCGGCCTGCTCGACCATCTGCTCCACGACCGTGACCCAGCCGAGCGCGTTGCGAATTATCTTTTTGTGGTCTTCATCTTCTTTCCACAACGTCGCGTCCTTGTTCCATATCCTTCGAATCCATTGACCGGCTTCCATCTTCTTGAGAGCTTCTTTGACATCATCCGCAGATGAGCCGAGCGAAGCGGTCATGCGTTCAAGGACGCCGCTCTTTATCGCGGCCTGCTTTGCTGAAATGCTTCCGGTCAGAGTGCCGAACGAATCCATGAACGCCTGCACGCCTTCGTCCTGAAGCTTCTGCGTCACCTGAGCGAGATCGATTCCAATCTCGGAAAGTTTCTCGATGGTCGCCCGCGCGTCGGCGACGTTTTCTTCGAGGCTCGGTCGCACACGCCCGTGATCGCGGAAAGCGGTGAAGGTCGCAGGCGGCACGGTGTTGACCGTATCAGGGCCGATGAGTTCTTCGATATAGATGGTGTCCCGATAGCTGGGGTTCTTGGTTCCGGTCGAGGCCCACAGCGGTCTTTGCGCCTGCGCGCCCGCTGCGCGCAGACTGGCGAATCGCTCGCCGTGAAAAATCTCCTTGAATCTTTGATAGAGGAGTTTGGCGTTTGCAATCGCCGCTTTGCCCAGCAGGGCGGAGAGTTGAGCTTTTTCCGTTTCATCCGACGAGCGGCGGATGCGGAATTCGAGATCCGCGTCGACAGCCGTATCTATTCGGCTCACGAAAACGCTTGCGACCGAAGCGATGCCTTCGATGGATTGACCGGCTTCGACTCTTCGTTCGAGCCCGCGAATGTAGGCTTCGGCCACGCTGTCATAAGTGGCCTGGCTGAAGATGAGCGTGACGTTGATGTTGATGCCTTCCGAGATCAACTGCTCGATTGCGGGTATGCCTTCGGGCGTGGCCGGAATTTTTATCATCGCGTTCGCGCGGCCAAGCGCAGCCCACAGCCTGCGGGCTTCGGCGATGGAGTTTTCGGTGTCGTGCGCGAGCAGGGGCGAAACTTCCAAACTCACATAGCCGTCGATTTTGCCGGTCTTTTCGTAGACAGGTTTGAAGAGATCGGCCACGCGCTGAATGTCTTCGATGACCAGAGATTCGTAAATCTCCTGCACGCCTTTGCCTTCGGCGATGAGCGCGCGCATCGCGTCGTCGTAATCGGTGCTGCCGACTATGGATTTCTCGAAGATGGCCGGATTCGATGTCACTCCGCGAAGGTCGTCGCCTTCTACCTTGTCCGAAAGCATCGAAGTCGCGCCTTTGGGCAGGCCGCTGATCTTGCGCTCAAGGTCTCCATTATCGATCAGGGCGCGGCGTATGTTGTCATACCAGATGCTCTGCCCCAGTTTTTGCAGTTCTATCAGTGGATTCGTGCTCATAATGTCCATCCTCCTTGATGGATTCGTTCGATGATTTTTTTTGGAGGAGAATCGCTCTCTGACTCTGGCTGGGGAGGATGCGGTCAGGAGCGACATCGCGCGGGTGAAGCGGCTTTACTAAAACCGCTTCACCTGGTTTTTCTTCACTGTTCGCCGAGCGACTTTGCCCGCTCGATTGCAGTTTTGGCTTCGGCGACCACATTTTCAGCCGTGAAGCCGAACTGTTTGAGCAGTTCCTTGAGCGGGGCCGACGCGCCGAATTCGCGGCGGGCTATGATGCGGCCATCGAGTCCGACGTAGCGCCGCCAGCCGAGGCTCGAACCCGCTTCGACGGCCACCCGCGCCCGAACTGATTTGGGAAGGATTGACCGGCGATATTCTTCCGGTTGACGTTCGAACAATTCCCAGCACGGCATGCTGACGACTCTCGAATGGATGCCTTCGGCTTTGAGCAGTTCGTGGGCGGCCACGCACAACTGCACCTCCGAGCCTGTGCTCATCAAGATGACATCGGGCGTTGAATCGCTGTCGGCCAGAATGTATGCGCCTTTGTGCAGTCCCGCTGCCGAAGCGTAACGGGTTCGATCATAAGTCGGAAGCGGCTGGCGGCTCAGAATGAGCGCAACGGGCCGGTCGCGACTGGTCATAATCACGCGCCACGCTTCGGCGACTTCGTTTGCGTCGGCGGGCCGTATGACATAAAGCTGAGGGATGGCGCGCAGCGAGATGAGATGCTCTATCGGCTGATGAGTCGGGCCGTCTTCGCCAACGCCGATGGAGTCGTGAGTGAATATGTAATTGACGGGCAATTCCATCAGCGCCGAGAGTCGAATCGAAGCGCGCATGTAATCCGAGAAGATGAGAAATCCCGATCCGTAGGCGCGCAGTTTGGCAAGGCCCATTCCGTTGACTATCGATCCCATGGCGTGTTCGCGTATGCCGAAGTGCAGGTTGCGCCCACTGTAGGAATCGGCCAGGAAATCTCCGCCGTCGTTTATTCGGGTCTTTGTCGATGGGGCGAGGTCTGCCGAACCGCCTACGAGCCAGGGCACTCGCTTTGCGACGGCGTTGAGAATTTTGTTATTCGCATCGCGCCCGGCCACGCCTTTTTCATCGGCGGGAAAGACCGGGATTTCGGAGTCCCACCCGTCGGGCAGATGGCCTTCATGCATCAGTTCCCACTCGCGGGCGAGATCGGGATGAGCGGTTTTGTAAGCGGCGAATTTCGCTTTCCACTCCTCTTCGCTCCGCGCGCCGCGCTCGATGGCGCGGTCAGTCATGTGCTTTTGCACTTCATCGGGAACGAGGAACTTTGCGTCAGCGGGCCAGCCATATCGTTGTTTGGTCAGTCGGATTTCTTCTTCGCCGAGCGGTTCGCCGTGCGCCGCTGAGGTGTCCTGTTTGTTGGGAGCGCCGTAGGCTATATGGCTATCGACGATGATGAGCGTAGGTCGCTCGGTCTCATTTTGCGCGGTGCGGATAGCGCGGTCGAGCATATCGAGGTCGTTTGCGTCGGCGACTCTCAGCACATTCCACTGATAGGACATGAATCGCGCGGCCACATCGTCGCTGAATGCCAGCGCGGTGTTTCCTTCGATGGTGATACGGTTGTTGTCGTAAATCCAGACGAGATTGTTGAGCTTGAG
>CAZPQE010000133.1:0-13858 GCA_964588615.1 uncultured Clostridia bacterium
CATAGACACAGGCTGGCTTGTCCGGCGTGTATTGAGCAGGCACGTAAACCCAGTAGTCGCGGAAAGTGCCGGGGAAGATTTTCGACTTGTCGAAACTGAACTTGAGGACTTCGCCTTTCGGCACATCAGGCTGCGGTTTCGAATCCGCCCCCAGCGGGTACTCGCCCTGTGTCGGCTGCGATTGCGTGGCAGCGGTCAGAGGAGCGAAGACTAAAAGTGCGAGCGAGAGCAGCGCGGATGTAGTTTTCATGGATACAGCTTTTCCTCCACTGCGGGTGATTTTTCGACATCTATACGGGACTTCCGTTTCGGCGGGAGCAGACCAGCATCAGCGCGCGTTCATAAAACGCTGATGCTGTCTGTCCGAATCTTTGAGCATCGCTCTCACACGCCTGTGAGGTCGAGTTTGCCCGTGCTGTCGCCCAGGCGTTCCGGTTGCGCGCCCAGGCGATCGAGCAATGCCATATAGAGGTTGGTCACTGGCGTGCCTTTTTTGTAAGCGATGTGACGGCCCGGTTTCAAACTGCCATGGCCTCGACCTGCTAAGAGTATCGGCAGGTCTTCGTGAATATGTCGGTTGCCATCGTTGAGGCCGCTGAGATAAACCACCATCGAAGTGTCGAGCAGCGTCGCTTCGCCGTCTTTCGTCGCTTTGAGCTTCTCCAGAAAATAGGCGAACAACTCTGTGTGCAGGCAATTGATTTTCGTCACGCGCTCTATCCACTCAAGGTTGTTGCGATGATGGGTGAGCGGATGATGCGGGTCTGGAACATCGATCTCAGGATAGACGCGCATGCTGCCCTCGCGTCCTATCATCAATGTGGCCACGCGGGTGATGTCGGCCTGAAAAGCGACGATTTGCAGGTCGAACATCAGTCTGGCGTATTCGACAAACGAGGAAGGAATTCCGGCGGGCTTCTCGATGGCCGGTTTTACCGCCTGCTGGTTTTTTTCAGCGCCCTCGATTCGCTTTTCAATCTCCCTGACCGCATAAAGGTATTCATCGATCTTGCGACGGTCAGACTGCCCAAGACTTCGATTGAGCTTTTGAGTGTCTTCTCGAACCAGATCGAGAATGCTCTTGCGATACTCGGCGCGGCGGGCGCGGGTTTCAGCATCGAGGCTGTAATCATCGGTTCCAAACAGTCGCTCGAATGCCTGCCGGGGATTGACCTCCGGGGGCATGGGCGTCGTGGGGCCGCGCCACGAGATGCTGTTGGTGTAAGCGCAACTGTAGCCCGAATCGCAGTTGCCTACCGTGCGCGAGTCTTCGCAGCCGAGTTCGATGGATGGAAGTCTGGTCTTCGATCCCAGAGCCCTGGCTGCGACCTGATCTGCCGAGATACCGTTCTGGATATCGGCTCCGGCAGTCTTTTTGCAATGAACGCCGGTCAGAACAGCCGCTCCGGCGCGGGCATGGTCGCCGGGGCCATCGCCCAGCGCATTGCCGTTATGATCATCCAAACCTGAAAGCACGAACAAGTCCTGTCGGTAGGCTTCAAGCGGTTTGAGGATGCGAGTGAATTCGAAGTCCGCGCCTGTCGCTTTCGGAGTCCAGTCCTTCATGACGATGCCGTTCGGCACGTAGACGAAAGACAGGCGGACGGCGGATGACGGATTCGCGCTCGATGCCAGCGCAGGCGACATGGCATCGAGCGCAGGCAGCGCGATGGCAGTGCCCAGTCCCTTGAGAAATGTTCGTCTCGGCAGATGTTTGCGCGTGATAATCATCGGTCTCGTTCTCCTCTTCGCTTTTGAAACGGCAGGCTTTTGGCGATCTCCAGCACGAGGCTGGAGAAGCGATAATTGCGGGCAGCCAGGCGGCTGGCGATTTGTCTCACAGTCGGCTTGTCATAGCGTTCAAGGCCGCGCCCCAGAGCATAGGTGAGCAGCTTGTCGGTCAAGCCTTCGGCGAAAGCCTGTCGGTCGGC
This sequence comes from uncultured Clostridia bacterium, assembly GCA_964588615.1. Taxonomy (GTDB): domain Bacteria; phylum Acidobacteriota; class Blastocatellia; order UBA7656; family UBA7656; genus UBA7656. The sequence continues at coordinate 1,932 of CAZPQE010000133.1, forward strand.
CTTCAACAGGGCTTTCAATTCACCCGGCCCGTGAAATGATCTTCCGTCGGGGAGCGTGCCTGCGGCGTCAATCGGGAATTTGCCATCCTGTGTGCGCCACGCGCCTATGGCATTGAAGTTTTCCAGACCGAAGCCCAGAGGGTCCATTCGCGCATGGCAGGAAGCGCATGTCGCATTCTTTCTGTGCTGCTCCAACTGCTCGCGCAGGGAAGCGGACTGGCCTATTTTGGCTTCGTCCAGATTAGGCACATCCGGCGGAGGCGGAGGCGGAGGCGCGTTGAGGAAATTTTCCAGAATCCACTTGCCGCGCAGCACAGGCGAAGTGCGCGTGGCGTAGGATGAAACGGTCAACACGCTGGCCTGCGTCAATACTCCGCCGCGCTCGCTGCCGGTCAAATCGACTCTGCGGAACTGCGTCCCGCTGACGCCGTCGATTTTATAAAATCTCGCCAGCCGCTCATTCAGAAACGTGTAGTTGCCATCGACGAAATCGAGGATGCTCTGATCCTGACGGACTATGTGCTCGAAGAACATCTCGGTTTCGCGTCGCATCGACATGCGCAGGTATTCGTCGAACTCAGGGAATCGTTCGCGGTCGGGTTTGACCGATTCAAGCCTGCGCAATTCGAGCCACTGCCCGCCGAAGTTCTCCACCAGCGCGCGCGACCTGGCGTCTTTCAACATGCGCTCGACCTGAGAGGCGAGCACCTGCGGTCGTTTGAGGAGGCCCTGATCGGCGCAGCGCGACAGTTCATCATCCGGCATGCTGCTCCACAGAAAGTAAGAGAGCCGCGAAGCCAGTTGGTGATCGTTTAAGGGGCGCGCGGTTTCTGATCCTGCCGCCCGGTTATCCTGCTCGATGCGAAACAGGAAATGCGGCGACACCAGCATAGCCTGCAAGGCCACAGTGATGCCTTCTTCGAAAGAGTCGCCGCGACTGCGGGCAAGCGCCGCGAGAGTGACGAGCCGGGAGATTTCCTGCGGCGTCACCGGACGGCGATAGGCGCGTCGCGCAAGATGGGCGATGATTTTGCGCTCGCATCCCGTCTGATGCCGGCCATCGAAATGCCCGCAGGCGTAGATAAGTTTTTGACTCGCCGACGAAGGGCCTCTGGTCTGGTTATAAGGGCCGCCCACTTCGATGGCGCTGATGCGCGCATCATTTATCGGTATGCGCTCGGCTCTGCGAGCTTCGAATGCCTTGCGGCGTTCCTCGATTTTTTCAGGCGGCAGTCCGGGTGGATATTTGAACTCAGGCGGAGGAGGCTCAGGTCTCATCGACGGCTTCGGACCTTTGTATGACGGCGGCAAACCTTCGTAGAGATTTGGAATGGAAACTGCCAGCCAGTGATCGCCCGCTGTGATCGCAGCGCGAAAATCCTGCGCCATGCCCCAGAACTCCTGCCGGTCTGATGCGAATGAGGCTACGCCTTCAGGATCGAATCGAACCGTTTTGACCTGCTCGCCGTCTATCCACAGGTCGATTTGAAGGGCTTCTGATCCCGCCGGACGAATGCCGCCGAGGAAGACGCGCAGGTTATACTCGGCATCGACCGGAAAACGATGCGTCACATGAAAGGCATTCGGAAGACTCAGTCCGCTGACATCATAATCAAACAGGGGCGTGAAGCGAGGAACGATTCTCTGCCCGCCTCCTCCGTGACGCATGAGCGTCGGTTTCAATAACTCCGGGCCTAAGACAGCGGTTCGCGCCACCTTCTCGGCTGCCGTCATATATTTTTCCATCAGCGCGGGAGAGAGCGAAAGCACATCGCCTATGTTGTCGAATCCGTAGCCCGAATCATCCTGCGGAAAATCATCGGCGGGTTTGAGAGCGACGCCGAGCAGATCGCGCACCGTGTTGTTATATTCAGCGCGATTGAGACGGCGAGCAGTGACGCGCCCGGCATCGGGTTTGGCGAGGCGGTCGCCGCGCTCGAATTCTCCGGCGAGCCAGCGCAATACGTTTTCGACCTCGACCTTTTCAGGGCGCGGGAAGCCTTTGGGTGGCATCTCTCCCGTGCGTAATTTTTGAGCGATCCGCTCCCATTTGTCCGGCTCCTGGAGGATCGAACCGGCGGATTTATATGCCTCCAGATTCAGTCCGCCCGATTGCAGGCGCGAGTTATGGCAGGCGTAGCAGTTGGCGGCCAGGAAAGGCTGAACCGTCTTTTCAAAAGTATTGTCAGATACAACTCGCTGGGCCTGCTGACGCGGCGGCGCAATGGCCAGACACACGAATATCGATAAGGTGATCAGCAGGCGCGCCAGATTCTTTCTGTTCATACGCTCTGGTTTCCGGTCATTGAAAAGTGGTTCCGCGAGAGCCTCTATTATACGCAGGAATCCGTTTGCATGAAATAGCGTCATTGTAAAAACTTGCCCTGAAAGTTTGGCCGCCTTGACGGCGAGATGTTTATAGCAGCAAGCACGCGGCGTAACGGTGTTCCAGCCAACTCAGTTTGTCTTCACTTGACATTGCGCAAGGCAGGCGGCAATTTAGCTCTGGCGCTGGGCTGCCTGAGTCAGGCACAGACAGACCTGTGCGCCATCCGATGAGAGGCAGCGCATAGTGACCAAAATCATTCGAAGCAAAGATTGCGGCAACTCGCCAAAGAACAGGTTTATCGAAGACCTGGAAATCGCATTCGCCAAACGCGATGTCGAGTTCCTCCTCAACAGCGTTACCAACGACGTTCTCCGAAACATCGTCGGACGGGAATCGATTCGTGGCATGAACGATCTGTCAGAGGCGCTTCAGAGAACTGCATAAACCTCGGAGGTCACGGAAATAACCATCTATCACGTCGTCACACACGGCAAAGCCGGATCAGTCAATGGCACGCGGAAGCACAAGGATGGCAAGACCTACGACTTTTGCACTGTCTATGAATTCAGCAATGCCAAAGGCTCCAGCGTAAAAGGAATCACTCATTACGCAATTGAACGGGCCTGATGAGGTTCTCAACAATACCCATCGGCCATCCAGCAGACATTGCGACCTGGGTCGAACGAAGCGGATTGAATGCGCGCCGTTTGCTCATCGCTGCGTCACTGCGCCTCGCGCCTCGGCTGGCGCTCCTCGAAAAACTGCGTGGTGTGTTCGGTTACGCTCGACGGCGGCTCGCTCAATGAATCAAAGCCTGATGTCGTGCGCTCCGGCTGCGGCTGAGGGAGGAATTTTTCGGCAAGCACAGTGACCGACTGCCCGAAGAATGCGGCGTAGATTATCTGCGCCAGACCTTTGAGCACAGGGATGAGAGCCACCATCCACAGCAGGCTGATGATCTGCTCAAGCCCGCGAATGTGCTGGCCCGCCGCCGTCTCGATATCGGCAATCGTGCCCTGATTTATGGCCGTTCGTCCGAGGTAGTAAAGCAGCAGGCCGAGTCCCGCGCCTGAAAAAAGACTGATGAGTCCATGCTTCAGATTGTGCTGCCACGAATACGGCAGCCAGTCTTTGGGCTTGGGCAAAGAGCGGTCTCGTTCACGCTTCTGCTGCTTTTGATGATGCCACTCTTTCCAGTCGCCTGCCTGAGTCTTCGCGCCGCTCATTCCGGCTTTCATGTTCTTTATGAACTCGGTTGCATTTCGCTTGAGCGCCTCGACATCTATTCCGAATTGAGAGAGCGTGTCATCGCTGCGATTGATCGCGTCATCTACGAGTTGCATATTCGTCCCGCACATCTTGCAGAACTTCTGTCGCTCGACTATCTCGCTGCCGCACTTTGGACAAAACATCGCGCCTTCTCCTCACCTGCTCGTTTTTATGGTGACAGCTTACTGCCGTCGGCTTCCACTTACAAGCCTGCCCAGCCTTATACGGAAAGCGTAGCGCGAGAGTTTGAACTCAGTTAATCTAACTCTGGTGAGCGACTATGTGGATCAGCGACCGCATACTGAACGACAGGAAAATGCGCCTCGCCTTTTTCTGTCTCATCCCTCTTCTGATAGCCGCGCTCCTGTTCATAAAACCCGGTCGAATACTCGCTCCCGCTCCGAGCGTCGAGCCCGCAGCGCGGATCGATCCGTGGAGAGAAGCCGCCGACAAGATTGAAGAAGAGCGCGGCGAACCCACGGGGCGCGAAGCCCAAATCGTCGTACCCGCCCAGCTTCGCCACTACAGCGACCGTCGGCGTTTTCTCGCCATTCAGTCGGCGGAATTCCACGAGCAGAAATATTCTCTCCCTCGCGATTACGCCGACCTCATCGATATGATCTCTCGCGGCCAACTCGTCGAGATGGAATCGCTCGGCGATGACTACATCCTCTACGGCGCGGGCGAGAGCGCGACCGATGAAATGTTCACTCACTACGATTCGGATACAGGACTGGACATCCCTCTCCTTGAAACCCTCGAAGAATACGAAAAAGAACACAGCCTGATAGTCCGGTCAATCGATGAGCAGAAGCAGTTGATACTCGACATCGAAGCGCAACTCCGCCGCGCCGGGCGAGACCGCGCCCTGCGAAAAAATCTGCTCGCTCAACTCGCCGACGCGCGCCTCTCGCTCCAGGAAATCGCTCGTCGCGCCGACACGTTTTTTTATTTCTACAAAGACCCTTTTCGATTGAAGATGCTACTTTCGGAGCGAACGGCGATTTACGATCTTGCCCGCAGGTTCGGAGACATCTCTTACAACCTCGACGATCCCGCCGAGCGCCGCCGTTTCAGGATAAGGCTGTTGAGTTTCATACGGCCCGAGGCGCGAAGCGTGATTCTGGAAATCGCCCGCGCATACAAAGCCGCATTCGGTCGCCATCTGCCGATAACTTCGCTCGTCCGCTCCGAGCAGTATCAGGCGCGTCTGAGCGAGACGAATCCTAACGCCGCGCGCAACTCTGCGCCTCCGCACACGACAGGGCTGGCCTTCGATGTCTACTATCGTTATATGACCGCAGCCGAACAGGATTGGCTGATGCAGGAGGTGGCGCGCATCGAGTCAGCCGGTCGCGTGGAAGCTCTGCGCGAGACGCGCGATCACATTCACATATTCGTTTTTCCCGACGGGCGTCCGCCTGCCGAAAGCCTCATACAAAGATCGCTGGGCGCGGGAAGATGAAGGAGCGAATCGACAAGCTGATGGTCGAGCGCGGACTGGTCGAGAGCCGCGCGCGCGCTCAGGCGCTCGTGCTGGCCGGGCAGGTGCTCGTGCGCGAGCAGAGAATAGACAAGCCCGGCCAGTTGATCGATGACTCCGTAGAGATACGCATCAAGGGCGAATCGCTCAGATACGTCAGTCGCGGAGGACTGAAACTCGAAGCCGCGCTTGAAAGCTTTCAAATCGATCCGGCGGCCAAGAACTGCATCGATATCGGAGCTTCGACAGGCGGGTTCACAGACTGTCTGCTTCAGCGCGGGGCCGCTCGCGTCTGGGCAATCGATGTCGGGCATAATCAACTCGCGTGGCGGCTCCGCAAGGACCCTCGCGTCGAGGTGATCGAAGGACAGAACGCGCGTCATCTCGAATCGGATCAATTTCCTGTCCGCTTCGATCTGGCGACAATAGATGTTTCGTTCATTTCTTTGCGCATGATTTTGCCCGCCGTCGCTGGAGCTCTCACTGATGGGGCTGACTGCATCGCGCTCATCAAGCCTCAGTTCGAAGTGGGCAAGGGAGAGGTCGGCAAAAGAGGCATCGTGACTGATCCCGTAAAGCACCGCCGCGTGATCGTTGAAGTCAAACGCGCGGCGGCAGAAGTTGGATTGACAGCTATGGGATTGATCCCCTCGCCTGTCCTGGGCGCAGAAGGCAATCGAGAGTTTCTGATTCACCTTCACCTCGGAGACGAAGCGGAAAGCGAAAAGATCGGAGAGCAGATAGATGCGCTCACGCCCGTGTGAAGAGAAGGCAAAAGTAAAAAGGCAAAAGGCAGAGCCCGGATAAAACAACCGACAACTGACCACCGACCACTGACCACTGCTTGTGCGCGACCGTTGTATGGATTAAATTACGCTATGTTCGAAGTCTGATGGAATTTCAGCGAAGGGTTTCAGTCTGATGCGGGCGGTTTTCAACTACCTGACGGGATCGAGAAAAGGTGCGTGCGACCTGTTCGAAGGCGACCGGGTGACGATTGGCCGCGCGCCCGACAACATGCTGGCCTTCCCGGAAGCGGAGCGCCGGGTGTCGGCTCATCACGCTGAAATCCGCCGCAACGGATCGCTTTACATCCTGCGCGATTTAGGTTCGACCAACGGAACGATGATAAACGGTCGGAGGGTGACGATCAGCGAACTGCATCACGATGATCTTGTGGAATTCGGAGCGGGCGGCCCGCAGGTGCGCTTCGGAATCGAAAACGATACGGTCGTGGCTCCCACCGAAGAAGTAATGCTTCCTGACAGCCTGATGGCGTCTATTAAAACCGCTCCGCTCATCGAGAGCGCGGCATCTTCGGGCAGCGCGAGGCGCGCGCGAACCAACAACACCTGGCTGATACTTTCAGTCGTGGCAGCGATGGTCATAGGCGCGATTGCCGGGGTTGTCCTCTCGGCCCGCATGGTTGACCGGCGAGCGGGCTTTGCCAACGTCGCCGAACGCAACAGCCCGGCAGTCGTGTTCATCCGCGTGGAATTCGCTCTCATCGATGCCAACGGGCGGACGAGCGTGACCGATGCGCGCAGCGGATCGGGGTTCGTGGTTTCATCGAGCGGATTGATAATCACCAATCGCCATCTCATACACGACTGGGAGTACAATGAGCCTCCTCCGGGAGTGAGCGGAAAGACGACCAGGATCGAAGTGATCTTTCCGGGTCGAAGAGTCGAAGAGGCAATACCGGCCACGCTGCACAAGCTGTCGGCTGACAAGGAAATCGATGTTGCGATACTCAGGATCAATCCGCCGCCCGGCATGACGAAGGTCGAGGGACTTGAGCCTGACCTTGAGGGAATCAATCAGGGCGAAGATGTCGCGGTGATCGGATATCCGCTGGGGCTGGATTTGCTTGAAGATCGAATAGAGACTTCGCTTTCGACGGGAGTAGTGAGCCGGGTGAATCAGAATTTGATTCAGATCAATCTGCGAGCCTATCGCGGCAACAGCGGCGGGCCTGCTCTCAACCGGCGCGGCAGAGTCATAGGCATACTCACCTCCAATGTCGCCTCAGCCCAGGACATCACCTTCTGCACCCCGATAGGACTGGCTTATGATTTGATCAAAGACGAAATCCAATACGGGAGAGATTGAGTTGTGAAGACATTCAGATAGGGTGAAAGAAAAAGAAAAAACATTTGCGGATTTCAAGACCGAGGGGCACAACTGGATCACACTGGCCACAGGGGAATATTATCCCGATGTTTTGAAAGACGCCTGCGAGCTATACAAACCTGTTCTGATTATGTTCGGTCAACTGTTGAGAAGTTCCATGTCATCAATCGATTTGTTCATGCAGATTTCAGATGTCTCGAATTCCTGGATGCGAGTGCAACTGGCCAGAGTCTTCAGAAAGTATGTGTACCCCGAAATACCTGTTGAGATGTTGAAAAGGAAGACCAAAGCAAAAGAGCTATGCGATATATTCGGGCCTCGCTTCCGTCCCATTCCCCAGGTTCAGACAGCCTTCGAGGGACGCCCGCTTCCTGATGAAGCTTTGTGCGCGTTGCTGTGGGAATACAAGGATCGAGGGAAGAAAGGGTATGATCTGACTTCACGATTCTTCGATTTGTTTCGCTCTCTGTTTCCAGACCTTTCGATCAAAGGGCCGGAGCGCGCGGGCAAGGACATTCTGATGGGCAGCGTTTTCGCAGACTATCCAAACCCGAAACGTCCGGTCGACTTTGTAATTTATGACGCTGAAGACGAAACCCCTCTGGCGATAGGACTGGCCAGATACGATTCAGATCGCGGCGGCGCGCAGGAAGATGATCGAACTGGAGGCTATCGCAACTGCGCGGATGAAATACTCAGCTACGCAAAGAAGCGCGGGCTGGCGACCAAACTCATTTTCCTCAATGATGGGCCGGGCCTTTTGCTCGGTTCGATGTGGGACGATTATACAAGGCTTGAAGAAAGCTGGCCCGGCAAGGTACGGGTGGCGACTTTGCGCATGGTCGCCGAGCGTAGTACTCTTGATTGGCTTCGCGCCAGGAAAGAAAGAACCCGATGAGCACAGGCGTGCCTAAAACGAAATGGAAAGGCGACATGACACACAATAGCCTTTCCGCCAAAGGGCTGGATGTATGGCTTTCCTATGAGGGCAAGCTGCCTGAGCAGGACATACTTAAAACCAGACCCGCCGAAACCAGAGTGCTGTGGGCGGGTTCTGAGAATGATGCGAATCGATTGTATTTCGGAGACAATCTGCCAGTGCTGGCGTCGCTGCTTGGCAATCCTTCCGTCAAAGGCAAAGTGAGGCTCGTTTACATCGATCCGCCTTTTGCGACAAACAGCGTGTTTCAGTCGCGCTCACAGGCAGACGCTTACTGCGATCTGCTGGCAGGCTCTCATTACATAGAGTTTATGCGTCAAAGGCTCATACTTATTCGTGAATTGCTTGCTGACGACGGATCGATCTATGTACACCTCGATGAAAACATGGCTTTTCATGTCAAACTGATCATGGATGAAGTTTTCGGCAAACGGAATTTCCGCAACTGGATCACCCGAAAAAAATGTAATCCCAAAAACTACACTCGAAAAACTTATGGCAACGTATCAGACTTCATACTCTTTTACACAAAATCGGACGACTATGTGTGGAACCGCTCTGTCGAAGACTGGACTCCTGAACGCGCTGACAAAGAATATCAATACGTCGAAAAAGAAAGCGGCCGTCGCTACAAAAAGGTTCCGATTCATGCGCCTGGCACAAGAAACGGCGAGACAGGCAAGACGTGGAGAGGAATGAAGCCTCCGCCGGGAAAGCATTGGCAGTTTGCTCCCGGAACGCTCGACGAAATGGACGCGCGAGGAGAGATATACTGGTCTCCGAACGGCAATCCCCGCAGAAAAATATATCTGGACGAAAGCCAGGGGATTCCCGTGCAGGACATCTGGCTTGAATTTCGGGATGCGCACAATCAGAACGTGAGGATCACAGGCTATCCGACGGAAAAGAACCCTGGCCTGATCGCCCGTATCATCGAAGCGTCTTCGAATCCCGGCGATATGGTTCTCGATTGTTTTGCAGGGTCCGGCACGGCGCTGGCCGCAGCATCACGACTGGGAAGAAAATGGATAGGCATCGATAACAGCACGGAAGCCATTGCAACCACGCTCCGACGCTTCGCTGAAGGCGCGCAGCGCATGGGCGATTTCGTGAGCAGAGAAAAAGAGAATCCAGCGCCGCAGAATTACTCTCTGTTCGATTCCGAAGAATCGAATCCGGCGATAAACCAGCCTGACGATACAACGCCTGTCAGGGATTTTGTTTTATATGCGGGCTGTGAACGTGAAGAACTTGAGGGCATTTGGGCAGCCTGGCAGGAATGGCTATAGCCAATCGCTCAACCACCTTTGCTTATTTGCTTACTTGACTGGATGAAAGAAAGAACTCTATGAGCGATCATACACAGACGGCTGAAGAATTCGATCAGCGCAAAACCTTCGAGCCTCCGCGCAGGCTCCTTCTCGGTCCCGGCCCAAGCCCTGTCGAAGAGCGCATCCTTGAAGCCATGTCCCGGCCTCTGGTCGGACACCTCGACCCGATGTTCCTCCGCTGCATGGACGATATTCAGGAACTCCTGCGCTACACCTTCGAAACCCGTAACCGCGTGTCCATTCCCATTTCAGGCACAGGCAGCGCGGGAATGGAAGCCGCTCTCGTAAATGTCATCGAGCCTGATGATCCGATAGTCGTCTGCATCAACGGAGTGTTCGGCGAGAGGATGGCCGACATCGTCGGGCGCGCGGGCGGGCGGGCAACAGAAGTCCGCGCCGATTGGGGACAGGCAATCGATCCCAATAAAATCGAAGAGGCTATGAAGTCTTCTCAATCGCGCGCCCTCCTGATCGTTCACGCGGAGACTTCGACCGGAGCGCTTCAGGATCTGACCTCTCTTGCCGATATCGCTCATCAACAGGACGCCCTGCTCGTAGTCGATGCGGTCACATCGCTAGGAGGACATCCGGTTGGAGTAGACCGCAACGGAATAGATGTCTGCTATTCGGGCACACAGAAATGCCTCGGAGCGCCGCCCGGCCTTGCGCCCATCACTTTCTCCGAACGCTCGCTTGAGCGGATTCGCAATCGCCGCTCGAAGGTTCAAAGCTGGTATCTCGACATCACGATGGTCGAGCGATACTGGGGCGGAGAGCGGACTTATCATCACACCGCTCCAATCTCGATGAACTATGCTCTGCGCGAAGCATTGCTCATCATCCGCGAAGAAGGACTCGAAGCCCGCTGGCGGCGGCACGAGATGAATCATCGCGCGCTGGTCGCAGGCATTGAGGCTATGGGACTCAATATGTTCGTCGTGCCCCGGTCGAGGCTGTGGAGTTTGAATGCGGTCGCCGTGCCCGAAGGAATCGATGACGCGCGCCTGCGCGCTCGATTGCTTGCCGATTACAACATCGAAATAGGCGGAGGACTCGGCCCGCTCAAAGGGCGCATCCTTCGCATAGGTCTGATGGGATCGGGCAGCGCGAAAGAAAACGTGCTGACGGTGCTCGACGCCCTGCGCCGCGCTCTCGAAGCTGAAGGCTTAACATGCGAGTCAGGAGTCGAAGCCGCTCGGAAGAGTCTGGAGTCTGAAGTCTGGAGTCCTGATACTCTGAAGGTAAAGCGCCCGATCTTCTGAGATGTCAAAGCCGTCTCGATACGCCCCCTGAATTCCGCCGGACTCTGGACTCCAGACCCTCCGGACTATTCATAGGAAGGCTCACCATGTCTGACCTGGCAAAACAATTCATCCGCGAAGAAACGCATCTCACTCTCCCGACCACGATCAGCCTGCAAACGCAATTGCTGTTCAACCGCGAAGTGAGTTGGCTGGAATTCAACCGCCGCGTGCTCGAAGAGGCATTAGACCGCTCGCAGCCCTTGCTCGAACGGCTCAAGTTCCTTTCCATCTTTTCGACCAACCTCGACGAGTTCTTCATGATTCGCGTCTCCGGTCTCAAGGAGCAGATCGAGCAGGGAGTGGCCGACCTGTCGCCCGACGGGCTGACGGCGACTCAACAGTTGAAGCAGATTCATGAAAAACTGTTGCCGATAGTCTGCGAGCAGATGCGCTGTTTGAAAGACGAGATACTGCCTCAACTCAGCGAGTGCGGCATCATCATCACGCCCTATCGCGCGCTGCCCGACCGCGAGCGACGCGCGCTCAACGAGTACTTCATGGAAAACGTCTTCCCGGTGCTCACGCCCCAGGCCGTCGATCCCAGCCATCCGTTTCCCTACATATCCAACCTCAGCCTCAACCTCGGCGTGATGATCGAACCGGGCGCGATGATCGTTCCCGGCCCGACATCGAGAATGACCCAGCCGCGATTCGCCCGCGTGAAAGTTCCGCCTATCGTGCCCCGGCTCGTTCCGGTAGGAGACTCGGGGACGGAGTTCACCTTCCTCGAAGAACTCATCGCCGCAAACATCCACATACTGTTTTCAGGCATGCAGGTGGGCGAGCCTCACGTCTTTCGAGTCACCCGCGACGCTGACATCGAAATCCGCGAAGACGAAGCCAACGACCTGTTGCGCATGATGGAGATGGAATTGCGCAAGCGAAGGTTCGGCACGGCGATCAGGCTGGAAGTGGCTTCGACCATGCCGGGCGAAATGGTGCGCTATCTGGCAGGCTCTCTCCACCTGACAGCCGAAGAGGTCTACACCATCGAAGGCCCGCTCAATGTGCCCGATCTGATGGCGCTCTATCGGTTGGATCGCCCCGAACTCAAAGACCGCCCGTTTGCGCCTTCTATGCCTGCGCCGCTTCGCGCCGACGATTGCGTATTCGATGTCATCAAGCGCCGGGACGTGCT
>CAZPQE010000134.1:0-13817 GCA_964588615.1 uncultured Clostridia bacterium
CCACCCGGCATTGATCGTCAGGATGAAAGCCGGTATCAATGCGGCCATCATTTTTTTAGTCGCTTCACGTGCGCGCATCTGCGAATCCTCACCGCGCGGTCATTGTTCAGCCCACCAGATATGAGAAGAAATTTCGGCAGTCATGAAAAGCGATGCTCGCGCAGGCTCTTTCAACGCCGAGGCGCAGAGAACGTAGAGGCGGCGCGGAGAGGGAAGCAGCGCCTTTTCTCTTCGTCGCCTCTGTGCGCTCGGCGTTTGTGCAGCGAAGAATCCTGTCGCCATTCGCTCTGGCATTCTTTATATCTCAGCATTGCTTTTGTATCACTCTGAAATTTCACCCACCTCCAAGTACGCCTCTAATCGTCGCTCTGGATTCTGGCGGCCAGTTTTTCGGCGTTGTGGAGCGAGCGCCAGAACGCTTCGGTTTTAATAGAAGGTGTCGCCGTGACTTCTGCTGAAATAGTGAACGCGCTTCGAAGTGCCTGCTCGTGATGAGAAGCCATCTCGAAAAGGAGTTTTATGGCCCGACTCGTATCCGAAGCCAACATCTCTTCCGATTCAGAGAACGCTTCGAAGAAGATGGGTTGAAGCTCAAGTCGCAACGCCCTTGTCTCCTGATACAGCGCGCGAGCATGATCTCGGACCATCGAGCGCCATTTAGCCTCGGCTTCCGGATCAAGCCCGCGCGTCTCTTCTGCTGAAAGTTGCAGGCGAAGCTGATTGAGCGCCCAGGCGTGAACGAGCGCCTGCCGGGATCGGTTCAGGGCGCGGCTGGCGAACCTGCGGACCTCTTCGTCAACCTGGTTTGCTGAATAGCTCCCGTCCTGCTCCGAGAAATAAAGCTGCAGGTCGGCATAAACCGGAAACCGACCTCTTCGAATTTCGACTGTCCGCGCGGCGCCTGGCCTGCCTGGCAGCCTTATCTGTTGCTTGAGGGCTTCGGCTACGGTGCTAACTTCGACCCTGGCTGCCGCCGAACTGACAACTGACTGGAGGGCTTCGACGATCTGCCGTTTGCGAGTTTCAGTCTCGACGATTGCCTGAATGTGCAACTCGCCTTCTGTAGTTCGCTGGAGGCTGACTTGATCGTTGAGACAGGCGTCGACCCTGTGCAATTGATAAAGCGCTTCGGCTTGAAGCCCGGCCAGCGCGTCTGCGCTTAACCGCTCTGCGAGAGCAGTCGGCGCGGAGATCGGAGAATCAATCGCGGCGTCTCTGTGTATTACACCTTCCAGGCGCGCACGCACGGTCGCAAGTCCGGGATCAGGTTGAAACACAGCCGGAGCCACCGAATCAACCGATCGCTGCTCGAAGCCGGTTTCAATGAACCGGTACTCTCGAGTCTGATCGCCTTGCCGCACAACCAGAGCCTGTTCGATTGCATGCAAATCGGCTTTGTTAAGCGTCAGCGAGGCTCTCACCACTACGGCCTCTCCGCCCGACCGGCAGTTGATGACGTAAGCTGCGGCTCTCTCTTCGACCGTAGATGTACGCATATCTGCGACAATCTGTGAGAAGTCTCTGGCCGACGGCTCCAGTCGCCAGATATTATCCCGGTCAAACGGCGATCCCTTCTCCGATCGCGCTATGCCTTCCGCGCCACGCTGGTATATCGTCTTCGAGCCATCCGTGTCGATCCATTCGCCGGCGACGATCTGATTGTTTTCATCGAAAACTCGGCGGGCTTTGAGACCCTTTTGCGCGTTGAGCCAGACTTCGACCTTACGGCGGCTGACGAGAGCGCCCGCGGGGGAATGGCGCTCTTCCAGGCTGAATATGCGATGCACGATCAGATCGGATTCGAGGGCGGCTGTTTCTTCAATCCGGGCCGCCTGGCGCAGCAGGTCCGCTGCCGAGGCCGGAGGATAGCTAAATCGCAGAATTGTCACGACAGCTATCAGAATGAAAGCGCCAAGAACGGTCAGCGTGCCGGGACGCAGCCAGAAGCCCGAAGCGGCAAGAGATTGCCAGAGATCGATCAGAGCGTTAAGGCGGCGCGACGAAGGCAGAAACAAAGCCATATCCTTTGTTTCTGCGTCATCTGCTCTTTGCGTCCGCTGGATTTCAGTCACCGGGTTTTCGGCATCGTGTGGTTTGGTCTCATACGAGGCGGTCAAGAGCGGGTCTCTATACACCGCGCAAACTTTCGGCCAGGCGTTCGAGAAGCTCAAGCTTAAATCGAGCGTGCGGCCATCGCTCATCTCAACGCACTCATGCTGCTCAATCCGGCCATCAGGCGGCGGCTCGACGTTGAGCAATAAGAGTCGAATCCCCTGCTCGCTTAATACTTCGACGAAGCTAATTTTTTCAGAGGCGGTTACGCTCAAAGTCTGGCGGCTCAGGCCTGAGTTGACCACCTGAGAGCCTACGATAAAGCCGTTGATGGATATATATAGTTCCTCGGGCTTGTGTTCGTATATCGCTCTCGCCCTTTGACGAAGGAGCCTTCGAGGTTCTTCTGTTGAACCCCCGCCGCTAGTGGTCCGGTGTTTCGGAGTTGAATCAGGCCCTGTCATATCGGTCGGGAAGCGATCGGACAGAGGCGGCAGGCCGAGCAAGTGATTGACTTCCTCCAGGCAGTGCGGGCAACTGACGATGTGTGCCAGAGTTTCGGAATCGATCTGCGCGCTTTCTGGCGAAGTGTAAAGCTCTTTAAGCTGCATGGGATTCAAGCACTCGCCGCGCCGCGACCGAAAGATCGCCTGACGCAGTTCATTCAAGAATGCCTGCGTCGTTTCCTCAGTTCTAAAATTCCAGATTTCCGCCAGCGCCTTCTTTCCACGTATAGAGAGAGGGCGGGGATTATCGAGGTAGAGCCTCACTTCGCGGCGCGCTATACGCATCAGGTCGTCTACTGCCCGACGCTGGCTTCGAAGAATTTGAGCGATCTCTCCCGGATAGTACCCATGAAAAAAGCGCAGCAAGAGTACGCTGCCCGATTTCGACGCGTCTTTGCGAAGACATGCGTAATAACAAATCGTGCGCAACTCTCCCCTGACGTGAAACTGCAGGTGAGGGTCTGAGTCCTGGAGGCCAATTTCAGCCGAATCATAATCTATCGCTGAAAGAGACGAAGTCCGACTTACGGCAGCGCGTCTGACCCGCGACAGATGAAGATTGCGCAGAATCGTGTACAAGTAACCTTCCAGGCTGTGAATCGCGCTGAGGTTTGGGCGGACAAGCGTGAACTGAATGAAAGCATCGTGGACCAGGTCTTCGGCCTGCTGGCGATCATGCCCCGTGAGTAGCATGGACCAACCGAGCAATCGAGCGTAATGCTGAATGAATAAATCCTCATGGCTCAATGTGACTTTCCATGGATTCAGCATAATGTCTCTAGTTACATAACGTTTGAGAAACCTCGATCTCGAAAATAAAATTGTCCTTGCATGCCAGCCGCGCTGCGCAAGTATGCAAGGCTTTATCGGCCAGGTGCAAGCACCTCCATGACACTTGAAACTCGAATCGATGACAAGTGGAAGCACCTGCATGACACCAGCCATTGTGCCTTGTTGGTAATTGATATTTCACTTTGCGAAGTAGCGGCTGGCTGTCAGATTCTCCTCTGCGCAGCCGGTAGAAGCCAATCTCTTTAGCCTTTATCTCTACTTCGCATCGCACCAGACGATTTGGCCACTCGCTGGCTACTTCTATTTTGTGACCAGGCATTTCTACCGATCCTTTGTCGTTTGTTCGCCGGATCAGCATTATTCGCCCGCTGCTGATCTTCTCCTCCTCCTCATATTTCCATTTCCTGGGAAACTCTCTTCTTTCAGGCGCGCCCTCGATCCGCGCACGGCTACGCTCTCGATGCGCTTTGACGTATCTCTCGGATTGTTCCTTCGGTTGCTCAAGCGACTCAAACTCATATCTCCCCCAAACCTTGGCTTGCCATTGGCCGTTATAGTTTTCTATTGCGTTTTGAAAACCATGCTCTCGGACAGGCGCAAATACTGGCACAACTCCCAGACTCAAACACACCCGTATGATCCTTCCGATTGCGTCAGCGTGTTGATGCGGTCCGGCAAAGTTACTATGCGCGGCGAGCGTCGGGTTTTTATATGCGGTTCTGCGAGCATTGCTTCATCGATTCGCAAAAGGACGGAGCCGATCACGCCTCGCCTTACTCTTACGACACGCGCATACCGATTCTGTTCTGGGGAATGAATGTGAAATCCGGTCGCGTCGCTCGACCCGTTCACACCCTCGACCTTGCTCCCACGCTTGCGCGCGCTCTCGGCCTCAAGCCGCGCCTGCTTGACGGGCGGCCCATCAGAGAGTCGATCCGTTGAAAACGCGCTGAGACAGGAACCTTTCATAAAATATCAGCGTAACCAGACTCAAAGATCAGAACAGGAGGAAATCATGCTGCGAATGCTGGCTCAGGATTTGAAGCACACTTTACGAAGTCTGGCGCGAAGACCCGTCTTCACTACCGTAGTCATACTCTCTCTGACTCTCGGCCTTCTGCCGACGATGATCATCGGCAGCCTCGTCAATGCCCTTCTGTTGCGACCGCCCGCGCATGTCCGCTCGCCCGAAAATCTCGCGGCGGTATTTATCACAGGCGACCCTTCGCTGGGCAGTCAGTACAGTGGCCTGCTCTACCCTGATGTGATTGAAGTCAGAAAAAACGTCAGCGCATTCGAAGACGTTGCGGCTTACAGTACGAGCGAAATCACTTTGAGAGAAAACAGCGTCACTCGCGCTTTGCAGGGAAGCACGGTCTCGGAAAATTATTTCGATCTTCTCGGCGCGCCGGTCGCCGCGGGGCGCGCATTCTCCCAGCGAGAGACGAACGTAGCAGTGCTGGGATATTCGTTTTGGCAACGGCGTTTCAACAATGATCCCGGAATCATCGGCAGAGAAATCGATCTCGACGGCAAACCGATGACCATAATCGGAGTCGCGCCGCAGGGACTGCTGGCTTTATCTCTTCCGTTCGAGCCTGATGTTTATGTGCCGCTCACGGATGACCCTATCGAGCGTCGCGCTTCCCGCCGTCTGTCAGTGATGGCGCGGCTGCGAGAGGAGGCGACAATCAAGGAGGCTCAGGGTCAGCTTGCGTCTTTGCAGGCGGGGTTGCGCGAAGAGCATCCGCAGCACTGGGGCGGCGAGGGGCGCGATTTGAAATTCGCAGTGTTTCGGGAATCGGAGACGCGACTTCCGCTTGAGCATCGGATGGAAGCGATCATCGCGCTCGGACTTCTTTCATTCCTCGGCCTTCTGGTGCTGGCGACTGCATGCTCGAACCTCGCCTCTCTGCTGCTGGCGCGCGGATCGGAGCGCGGAAGAGAGATTGCCATCTGTCTGGCTCTGGGAGCCGGACGAAGCCGCATCGTGGGATTGCTGCTCATCGAGAGTCTTACGCTTGTCGGCATCGCGGGCCTGTCAGGTCTTCTTCTGGTTTACTGGATCGCCGGGGCCATCGCTTCAGGTCATCTTCCAATTGGCATGGAGAATGTCGCAATCGATTTCACTTTGGACATTCGAGTGATGGTCTTTGCTTTCGTGGTGTGTCTGGCGACGGGGATTTTGTTCGGGCTGGCTCCGGCTTTGCGCGCGTCTCGCACGGATGTGATTTCTTCTCTCAAAGGCGAACCTGAGTTCATAGCACGCTCGCGCCGCGTCAACCTGCGCAACGCATTCGTCATCCTTCAGGTCGCCGCTTCGGTCATCCTGCTCACGACTGCCGGACTCTTCCTTCGCAGTTTTCAAAAGGCCGCAAAGACTGATCTGGGATTCGACCCGGCGGGAGTCGTGGCTGTGGAGATAAACCTGCCGCGCGAGTTTTACACGGCGGCTGAAAGCCGTCGCTTTTTCGATGAAGTGGAAGCGCGACTGCGCGCAGGCAGTGAAGTAGAGAGCATGAGTTTTACTATGTGGAATCCGTTTTCGGGCAGGTCGGTCTGGAGCGGGATCAAAACGGCGGAAGGCCCAGGCGAGGGAGGATTCATCAACGCGGTCGGGCCTCAGTATTTCGAGATGATGAAGACGCCGCTTCTGGTCGGGCGGGATTTCACAGAATCGGATTCGGGTAAGCCGGTCGCGATCATCAATCAGCGGATGGCGCGCTCGCTGTGGCCTGATGAAGAAGCATCGAGCGCGCTCGGTCGCCACATCACGCCCGCACGGACGGGCGTAGCGGTCGAGATCATAGGCGTCGTGAGCGATGCGAAGTACACATACCTCGCAGAGCCGGAATTCGAGCATCTGTGGATTCCGTTTTCATCCGAGGCTTTGTTCAAAGTCGAGTCGAAAGAAGAAGCGGTCGCCTCGCATCGCGCGGCGCTGCTTGCGCGATCATCGGGAGAAGCGGGTTCTTTGATCTCAGCTATCAGACGACTGGCTTTTCAGGCGGACAGTCGGGCGGTAGTTCGCGAGCCTCGTATGCTTTCCGATCTGGTTGCGGAACGCGGGACGGCGGATTTCGCTGCAGGGCTGAAAGCGGCTCTGGGAGCCGGTTTGTTCGCGCTGATGCTTGCCGGAGTTGGGGTCTACGGCATGTTGAGTTTCACTGTCACCCGGCGCGCGAAGGAGATAGGCATTCGCATGGCGCTGGGCGCGAGCGCGGGCAAAGTGATCCGCGAAGTGTTGTCGCATGGTGTTCGCTTCACGGCGGTCGGTCTGGTTGTCGGGCTGATCGTTTCTATCGGCGTGGCGCAGTTGCTATCGGCTCTCTTTGAGGGCATGGCCGGAATGGACGCGCTGTCGCTGGGACTGAGCGCGATGGTATTGATGGCGATGGCGATTGTCGCGTCAGCGATTCCCGCGCTTCGCGCTTCGCGCTTCGATCCTATGGAGGCGCTGCGACGGGAGTGAGAAGAAACAGGCGAAGGGAGACAAAGCGATGAGATATGCAACGATGATAGTGACTCTTATCCTGATTAACTGCGCCGCATCGTCTGCGCAAGACTCGCCTTGTTCAGGCGGCAAGTACGATCTTCCATCCCGATTGGTTGGCACGTGGAAGGAATACACAGTCACAGAGAAAGGGGAAGTGCTGGCAGGCACGCTGAAGTCCGGGTTCGAGGTTGGCGGATGCGTGTTTTCGCAGCGGTTCCTGAGCGCAGACGGAAAGCTCTCGTTTTTATCCCTAGGCTATATCGATCCTTCGACCGATAGCTGGCATGAAACCTTCGTCCTCAGCAATGGTCGCGTGGCCAGCTATAGATGGCGTCAGTCTGGCGACGATATCATCATTGATCGCATCGGCGGCGATCCGCGGGATATGCGTCGATTGCGAATCACCAACATCAAAAGAGACTATTACGAAGTCGTCGAAGAACGCTCCAGCGATGAAGGCAAGACCTGGAAGCAATTCGAGTTGACCCGCACCCGACGCGAAGAATAGCAAGGAGTCAATGACGTACAACAGTCGGCCAGCCTGTTGACGACTTGGGATGAAGTCAGTACCACCTGCGGTAGCAGGCGGGTTTGAAGCATCAGCGGGCTGGCCGACGACTTTACCTTGTTTGAGGAGATGCCGTATGACTGCGCATGAGGTTCGAGAGTTCGGCTTGTCGCTGCCGGGCGCGACCGAGGAGATTCAATGGGGCAAGGATTTGCTGTTGAAGGTCGCAGGCAAAATGTTCGTCTGCATGGGACTCGATCCCGGAAGCCGTTATTCCTTCAAATGCTCGGAAGAAACTTTTTATGAACTGACCGAAGTGCAGGGCGTCTATCCGGCTCCGTATCTGGCCCGCGCGCACTGGGTTCAAATCGATCCGGCGGAGTGCCGTTTGAGCCGCAGCGAGATCGAACGTCTCATTCGCCAGTCTTATGGGCTTGTGGTTGCGAAGCTTCCCAAAAAAACGCAGAAGGCGCTTGTGTCGGAATGAAGAAAGTCGGATTGGAGAAAAGATGTTTGAGACTCAGAGCGTGGACAAAAAGGAAAAGGCGGCTCGATGGCTGATTCTGGCTGCGAGCGTAATACTGTTGGCCACCGCGTTGTTTCATGGTTCCGGCTACGGCAGCGTAGCCAGGTCGATTGAAGCGAGCGACGTGAGGCCGTTTCTCATAAGCGCGGTCAAAGGATTATGGCTGATGTTTTCGATTCACCTGATAGTCGTAAGCTCTGCGCTGGTGGCAGTGAGTCGGAGTTTGCAGGCGAAGAGATTCGTTTTGCTCTGCGCGCTTTTTCCCATAGCCGACACTATTATACTGCTCGTCTTCGCGGGAGTCTTCGCAGGCACGATCATGATAGCCGTCGCCGCAATACTTCTGCTCGGAGGCGGCCTGATGCTTCCGCGAGCTTCTGAAAGCTGATCGTCACTCGGCGATCACTGCGTCGGCTTCTATCTCGACGAGCATTTCGGGCATTATCAACCCTGAGACTTCGACCATCGAAGTTGCGGGCCGGATGTCGCCGAAGAACTCTCCATGCGCGCGGCCAACTTTTTCAGCGTCGTCTTTTATGTTGGTCACGTACATTCGAGTGCGCACGACATCCTTGAGCGACGCGCCCGCTCGCGCAAGAGCCGCCTCGATGTTTTTGAGAGTCTGAACTGCCTGAGCGTAAGCGTCGCCGATGCCTGTCAGTTCGCCCTGTGCGTCAGTGGCCGTCGTGCCTGATACGTGGACGTTGTTGCCTACGCGAACTGCTCTCGAATAACCGACTGCCGGTTCCCAGCGCGTGCCGCTCGAAATATTTTGTCTCGTCATCGCTTCCTCCGTGCGGAAACTTTATTTGCGCCCCGGCCATTAAGGCAAGCGAAGAATGCATGGCCGCTATAGTCAGGCGCGGATAATTCAACTATTATTGCCGGTGCGGATTTCTTCACATCGGAGAAAACTTCATGAAGCTATGCCCGCTGTGCGCACAACAATACACCGACTCAACGCGATTCTGTGTGCGTGACGGCTACAGCTTCGAGGTTGCATCGGATGCGTCCACGGAAAAGATTCCACCGGGAAGGGATACGCAGGCCGACCCGCTCATAGGAAAAACTCTGGCCGGGCGTTATCGCATCGTCCGAAAAATCGGGCAGGGGGGAATGGGCGCGGTCTACAGGGGCGAGCACGTCAAGATGAATCGCCCGACTGCGATCAAGGTTCTCACCTCGGAGCTTTCCGGCAACCCTGAATTCGTAGCCCGCTTCGAGCGCGAGGCGGCCATGGCCGCGCGCATATCTCATCCCAACGCCGTCAGCATATATGATTACGGCGAGGCCGAAGACGGCATCGTCTATCTGGCAATGGAGTTCCTCGAAGGCGAACCCCTGTCGGCGATCCTCAAGAGCGAAGGCGCGCTCAATCTCGACCGGGTGCTGCGCATCACGCGGCAGGCCGCCGACGCTCTTCACGCGGCCCACAAGCTCGGAATAATTCACCGCGACTTCAAGCCCGACAACATGATCATCTGCCGCCGGGACGATCATCAGGACTGGGTTGAAGTGCTCGATTTCGGCATCGCAAAAGAAACCGCCGTAGATGCCGAAAAACAGGCGCTCACCAAGACCGGGTTCGTCCTCGGCACTCCGCAGTACATGTCGCCCGAACAGGTCAAGGGCGAGCTGCTCGATCCGCGATCTGATCTCTACTCTCTGGCCAGAGTCTGCTACGAGATGATAACCGGGGTGCTGCCCTTCGGCGGCGATTCTCCGCAGAGCCAGATGATCAAGCGCATACTCGAACAGCCCATTCCGATCAGTCAGGCGCGTCCGCAGTTGTGGCTTCCATCGGCGGTCGAGCAGGTGGTGATGCGAGGGCTGTCGATTCTGCCTGCGCATCGCTTTTCAACGACCATAGAGTTTGCCTCATCGCTCGAACAGGCCGCGCGGAGCCAGTCCTACGCTCACCCTCAGCCGCCTCAGCCATCCGGTCTGTGGCAGCCGGGGCCTTTGCCCACGCAGCCGCCCGTCGTCAGGCCGGGAACTGCCCCGCACGCGCCGCCCAGTCCTCCGCCTGTAGCTCCTCCGATGAGCCAGCCGATGAGTCAGCCGCGTCCCGTGTCGCCGCAGCCTTTCGCGCCTCAGATGCCGCCTCAGCCGAGCGTCTACGCTCCGCAGCCTCACTTTCCATCGCAGCCTTACCCTTATCCGCCGCCGCAGGAAAAATCCAGGCATGGCCTGATCGTAATCATCATCGTCGTCGTGTTTCTGGCTTTGATGGGAGCGTTCTTTTTGCTGGCGGTCGTGTCGAATATGTGAGACGTAAAATGATCGCGCGCTCACCATCCCTGCCGATAACTCCTTTCTGAGATGAGCAGCCCACGGAGCCATCAGGAATCGATCACAACTCGATCATAGTTTAATCAAAGCAATTATCCGATTTCTGCCATCATAAGGCCGAATGATCCCAAGCTTATGCTTTCGATGGTTCAGGATCGAATTAAAGAAAAGGAGTTTTTTATGTTGAACGATAAGATGAAGATCAGAGAATTCAATACGGCAGCGATAAGCGGTTCGTATCCAGCATCAGGAATTACAAGCGCGGTAATCAGCCTGGGAAGTAAGGCATTGAATCCGGCAATGATGAGATTGGCAGGCATCAGTCTCCTTCTCGCCTTGCTGGCCATCATTCAACCCGTCACGGCAGCAGGGCAACAACTGGAACGGCAGGGAGACCACGTGGCTGGCTCCATCTATTACGGCCTGGCCACTGCCCAGGTGTATCAGGGTCTAATGGTGACAGCCGTGCGCCTTGATACGACCGGCAATCTCAAGCTCATCGCCTGGGAAGTTTCAGGCAACGGTCTGGGAAATGTGGCAGGCGGAGAGCAGATCGTGCGCAAGGGAGACGTTGTTTCGCCCGGCAAGGTCACCAACATAGCCGTCGTCAACACGGGCTTTCATCGAGTAGTGACAGCGGCTCGCGATCAGGATGGCAACCTCCAACTCATTCTCTGGCAGATTTCGCAAGACGGTTTGCAGATCGAAAAGAAAGATGAGCACGTCGCAGGAGGCGTCACCGATATTGCTCTCACTTCTCCGCGCCCCAATCAGTTCGTCACAGCGGTTCGCCTTGCGAGCGGCAAACTCAAACTCATAGTCTGGAAAATATTGGATGGACATCTAATCGACCGCAGAGGTGAATACACAGCCGGAGCGATCACAAAAGTGTCAGCCGTCTCGACAGGCGCGCTGGGCAATGGCAGCGGGTTGGTGACAGCCGTCCGCCTCAAGAGCGATGGCTCTCTCAAACTCATCGCGTGGTGGATTTCGTATGACGGGCTGACGGTTGAACGCAGGGGAAGCGCGGTTGACCAGGCCGTCACCCAGGTTGCAATCGCTCATTCCGGGGGATATGCCGAGCCTGGTTTTACTAATGCGCAGGATGTGGTGGTGACAGCCGTCCGCGACGGCGACGGCAATCTAAAGCTTATCTCGTGGTGGGTCTCCGAAGACTCTGCGCAAACGATCACGCGCAAGGACGATTCATCCGATGGCCCGATCGGCGGCGTATCAAGCAAGCTTGCGATTACCAGAGTGGGCACGCCTTTCCATAGCGACCGGCTCATCACTTCCAGCCGCGATGGCAGCGGGAATCTCAAGCTCATCGCCTGGGATGTTGCGTCCGACGGCCAGATTACACGGCAGGGAGACGCCAGCGCCGGAGCCATCGGCGATCTGGCAGCCAACCGCGTATGGTCCAATTATCTGGTCACGGCGGTTCGCACGGCATCAGGCAATCTCAAACTCATCGCCTGGAAACATTCTTTTTAGCGGCGCAGATGTGTTGGCGCAGGCCAACTCGATATCATCAGTCGCTCGAACAAACGGCGCGGCCCTGGGGGACAGTACCGCGCCGTTTTCTTATCGATCACTTTGACAGCCCGACGCGCCGCAACAGGTCTGTGAGCCTGGCGTCTGAGCGCAGAGAGTCGAATGCCGGGTCGACGGCGAGCAGCAGCAGATGGTCGGATCGATCCGCGAAAGCTTTCTCAAGCCAGACGAAGCTCTGATTTTTGTCGCCAAGCCCGGCGTAGATTCGCGCGATGTAGTAAGGCGAGATGTACCTGCGCCTGGCTCGGTCTTTGAGTTGATCGAGTCTCTTGATCGCTTCTACGCGATTGCCCGCAAGCGCATAGATGTATGCCTGGTCTGAGACATAAGCATAATCATCTTTCAGGTCTATCGCTCTTTCCAACTCACTGATGGCATCTTCAAGCGCGCCTTTTTGGGCAAGCGCGAGTCCGAGATAGTAGCGCGTGGTGGCATGGTTGGGTTCGAGCGAGAGCGCGTGCCTGAAGGCGGCGGCGGCTTCATCGTGCTGGCGCCCATAGTAGTGAATCCATCCAAGCATGTTGATGACCTGCACCGACAGCGGATCGATCTGTTGCGCATACCTGATCTCTGAGAGGGCTTCATCGAATCTTGAGAGTTGAGCCAGAAAGCGGGCGAACTCTCTGCGCGACTGCGTATCGTTGGGATTGATCTCGATGGCGCGACGGAAGGAACTCTCAGCCCCCTGACGATCCCAGTCGCTCCACCATTTGATCCTGGCCACCGAGATGTGACACTCAGAAAGCGACGGGTCCAACTCCAAAGCTCTCAGGGCCGACTTCCTGGCCAGCGGCATCACATCCGCGGGCGCGTAAAACTTGCTTGATGCCTGAGCGTATACATCGGCTATGCCCGCATAGGCCAGCGCGTATTCAGGGTCGGCTTCGATGGCCGCGCGGAAAGACCCGATCGCTTTCGGGCCGCTCTCTTCGAGGTATTGATAAAAGTAGTGACGGCCCTGCAAATAAAGCTGATAGGCTTTGGCGCTGTCGGTCGGATGACGGGTCAGTTGCCTGCGCTCCTGGCCCGTAAGCGCCCCGATCAGACTGGCGGCCACCTGTTCCGATATCGCGTCCTGTATAGCGAATACGTCAGTGAATTTCTCGTCAAACCGGTTCGCCCATATCGAAGTTCCATCCGCCACTCTGACCAGCCGTATCGTTATTCGCACTTTGTCGTCCGATCTCTGGATGCTGCCGTCGAGGACGAAATTCACATGAAGTTTCCGGCCAACCATTATCGGGTCTTCGTCGAGCGCGGTGTATTTGCGCGCGTCGCTCAACGGGCGCACGATGACCTGTTGAACCGCGCTCAATCTGGGGATCAAAGTTTCGGCCATCCCCATCTCTATCGCTTCATCGCGATCATCGGCGACCAGCGGCTTGAAAGGCAGCACCGCTATCGAAGGGACGGGCGCAGACGGGCGGGCAGGCCACAGAAGATAAGCCATCGCGCCTGTTGCTACAAGCAGCAGGGCGAGGGCGAGAGCCAGCCAGACGGCTCGCACCCGGCGTCGAGTCCATCGCCTGATGCGCGATTTGACAGGGCGGGGCGGGCGCTGCATTTCATCTGTTTGATCCGACTGCGCCGCCCGTTTCTCATCGTCGCGTGTTTGCAAATCGGCGACTGATTCTATGACTGACACCTCTGTCGAAGCGATTTCTTCTTCGACTTTTTCATCCTGCTCTTCGCCTGAGTATATCTCTTCCACAGGGGCGATGAATCTGTATCCGACTCGCGGCACGGTCTTGATAAATCGGGGCTGGTAGGCGTCATCCGTGAGCGCCTCGCGCGCCTCTTTTATGCAGCGGGTGAGAGCGTTTTCGGTGACGAAGACGCCGGGCCACAACGCAACGAGTATTTCTTCTTTTTTGACCAGCGAGCCGTGTCGTTCGATCAGGTAGAAGAGAGTGTCGAAAGTTTTTGGTTGAAGATAAATTTCCTCTCCGTCGCGCGTGAGCCGCCGCTCGCCAGGGTCGAGCGTGAAGGGGTCGAACCGGTAGATTGGTTTTTTGGCTGGGGTGACCATAACGCAATCAGCGA
Organism: uncultured Clostridia bacterium; assembly: GCA_964588615.1. Taxonomy (GTDB): domain Bacteria; phylum Acidobacteriota; class Blastocatellia; order UBA7656; family UBA7656; genus UBA7656. The sequence goes on from CAZPQE010000134.1 coordinate 13,770, forward strand.
CAGATCATCGGTTGATCGAATGCCGATCAAACTCATCACGCGATTATT
>CAZPQE010000135.1:0-13807 GCA_964588615.1 uncultured Clostridia bacterium
ACCCTGGGAGGCGTTGGCTCTTATCGGTATCAAAACCTAAAATTAAATGGCCCTACCGTCGTGAGGTGTCGAGACGATCACTACGCAGGCGCTGTTGCTGGTATCCGGCCTGGTATGGTAAGACCTTCCTACTGCTGCCTGAAAATAGCGTAGTGTGTAGTAACTCTAACCGTGATGTGAGGAGTGAAGATATGTCTGTAGAAACGATGTTGCCGGTGGAATTTCTGACAACCACCTCTCTGGGGAAAAAAGGAGAACTGACTGTGCCCAAAGAGTACTGCGACGCGCTGCAATTGGAGACAGGGACTCCAATAACAGTGCTACGGCTTGGCAGCGGTTTGCTGCTCATTCCAGAGCAAGCGCGGTTCCGCCAGCTTTGCGACCGAATCGCCAGCGCCTTTGCCAGCCACCAAATCACTGAAGCCGACCTGATGGCAACCTTGCCGGAAGCGCGCCAGCGCGTCTTTGAACGCCGCTATCCGAAGCTTGCCAAAACTGAAAAGGCGCGAAGGGGCAGGGCCGGAAAGAAAAAAGCGGGATGAGTAAGCCAAAGACCCTGCGGCTTTTTCTCGATTCTAATGTGCTGACAGGCGGCATCTTTGCCGCCTGGGGTCTCGATAAAGCTGTGCTCTCTCTTTGCGCGGCGCGGATTTGCCGGATGGTGCTGGCCGAATATGTGCGCGAAGAGGTTGAGGAGAACCTCCTGAGCCGCGCCGCGCAGCTTTCGCCGATAGAAGCGGATCAGGTGATTGATGATTACGACAAACTGCTCCAACTGGCGCGACCGGAAATCGTTGCTCTGCCAGCAGCACAGGAGGTGGCACGCTCGCGGCATCTGATCCGACATGCTGCTGATGTGCCGGTGCTCGTTTCTGCTATTCAGGCTCAACCGGACTGGCTACTGACCCACAACACGAACCACTTCACGACTGCCGTGGCCCGGCGAACAGATTTGCGAATTGCTACCCCGGTAGGGTTCTTCCGCGCACTTGCCCGGGAAATTTCATAGTTGCGAGCTGGATCGGGTCAATACTTCCCTTGAGCGATGACGGATTTCTATCGCCGCATCCTCGCGGGCGAGCCTCGCGCTGATGCGCTGCGCGAAGCTCAACTGGCTATGAAGGCAAAACATCCGGAGCCGAAGTATTGGGGCGCGTTCATCTGCCAGGGCTACGACGGACCGCTTTCAAGTTGAAACCGGGCTTGACGAAAAAACCGGCGGATGGATTTATCGATAAGCTATGAAACTCATCTTCATGGGAACGCCTGAATTCGCTGTGCCGACGCTGGCTCGTCTCATCCTTGACGGCCACGAAATCGCCGCTGTCTTCACTCAGCCCGACAAGCCCGCAGGTCGCGGCAACAAACTTCATCCGCCGCCTGTCAAAAATTTCGCCCTCGAACACAACCTCACAGTTCATCAGCCCGCGCGAATCAAAACCAGTGAAGATGCGCGAGCGGTCTTCGAAGAGATCAAACCCCAGGCATGCATAGTCGCCGCTTACGGAAAAATACTGCCTCAGTGGATGCTCGATATCCCCGCGCTTGGCTGCATCAATGTGCATGCTTCGCTGCTTCCTCGATATCGCGGCGCGGCCCCCATCAACTGGGCTATCGCTCGCGGCGAGCGCCAGACCGGCATCACCATCATGCAGATGGACGCGGGTATGGACACCGGCCCGATTCTCTCTATGCGCGCGACCGAAATCGGCGCAGAAGAAACCGCGCCTGAACTTTCTACTCGACTCTCTCAAATCGGCGCAGACCTCTTGTCAGAAACTCTGCCTCGCGTCGAGCGCGGAGAGATCAAGCCCCTCGCTCAGAACGACGACGAGGCGACTTATGCGCCCATACTCAAACGCGAAGACGGGCTGATCGATTGGCATAAGACCGCAAGCGAAATTGCCTGTCGCGTGCGAGCTTTTCAGCCCTGGCCGGGAACTTTCACTCAATTTCGCGGCGGCAGGCTGATGCTCTGGAAAGCGCGGGGAGTTTCATTCGACTTTCAACAAACGGTCGAGCCTGCGACTATCATCAGTCTGGATAAATCAGGCTTCACCGTTGCCTGCGCCGACGCGACGGCTCTGCATATCGAAGAAATTCAGATCGAAGGCAAGCGCAGGGTGTCGGCTAAGGACTTCATCAACGGCGCGCGCCTCGCCACAGGCGACCGGATAGCTGATTGAGCCAAAAACTTTTGCATCATCCCCACTCTGTTTTCCGTCATACATGACAGGAGAAAAAAGGGATCGCCTGTCAGACAAAGCGATTCCTCAAACATATTGCAACCTGTGAGCGCAGAGTCGAACCAGCAGACTCTCGACTCCGGATTCAAGGAGATTCAATATGCCTGTCAAACTTCGCATCGCAACTTTCAATCTCGAAAACCTCGACGACATCGAGGGCCAGAAGCCTTCGCTCGATGACCGCATAGCAGTGATGCAGCCTCAACTCGCCCGCCTCCGCGCCGACATACTCTGTCTTCAGGAAATTCACGGCCAGGAATCTCAGGGGCAGCCTCGCAGCCTTCTCGCGCTCGACCGTCTGCTCGCTGGCACGCAGTACGCAAATTACAATCGGGTTTCAACGAAGACTCAAAACAACGAGGTCTTCAACGAGCGAAACCTGGTCATTCTCACTCACTTCGAAATACTCGAACACGGTCAATTCAAGCACGATTTCGCCCGCGCCCCGCGCTATCAGAAAGTCACCGCCAAGCCTGCCGAAACGGAAGCCAAAGACATAACCTGGGAGCGCCCCATCCTCCACGCTAAAATCAAACTCGATGCGGCAAGATCGATCAACGTCATCAATCTGCATTTGAAATCGAAGCTGCCTACAACCATCAGCGGGCAGGTCGATAGAGATGTGTGGAATACTTCTTCAGCCTGGGCCGAAGGGTTTTTCATATCTTCGATGAAGCGCGTGGGTCAGGCAGTGGAAACCCGCATGCTCATCGATGACCTGTTAGACAAGGACGCGCAGGCGATGATAGTCGTGTGCGGCGATTTCAACGCCGATTCCGACGACGTGCCTGTCGAAGCCATACGAGGCGATATCGAAAACACCAACAACCCTCTGCTTGCCCGCCGCGTGATGGTTCCGTGCGAGATGACCATACCCGAATCTTCAAGGTTTTCGCTCAAGCATCTCGGACGAGGGAATATGCTCGATCACCTGCTGGTATCGCGCAACCTGCTGGCGTTTTATCGCGGGGCGGAGATTCACAACGAACTGCTTCACGACGAATCCATCGCCTTTGCCACCGACCAGAAATTCCCTGAATCGGATCACGCGCCGGTCATCGCGGAGTTCGAATTGCCCGACTGAAAAAACAAGCCATCGATGAGCGCGCGCTCATCGATGGCTTCAAGCCTTCTCAAAGCGATCAACTCTCTACTGCCCCGGTTGCGCCGAGGGGCGGCCCGGCAGAGCTTTGCGCGGAAGTTTCTGATCGCGCATGGCAGTGTTGTAGACGAAAGCCGCCATGATAACTGCCGCCTGTTTCATGTCGTCTTCCTGAATGCGGTCGTACACGTCCATGTTCGAGTGATGCGTGCGGGTGTCGTATTCCACTTCGTCCTGAATGAACTGGAATCCCGGCAGACCCACCGCATCGAACGACAGATGATCCGTGCCTCCGGTGTTGGATATCGAGAGAGTCGACGCGCCCATGTCTTTGAAAGGAGCGAGCCACGCGCGGAAGATCGGGCGCACGGCTTCATTGCCCTGAAGGTAAACTCCGCGAATCTTTCCCGTCCCGTTGTCGAGGTTGAAGTAGCCGGCGAATTTTTCGTACTCAGGCTTGAGATCGAGCGGCCCTGCGGCCTGACCTCTTCCGGGGCCGCCCGGCTGCGGCTCTCCCGGCTGCTGCTGACGTTTTGCGAAATGCTCTTCTACATATTTGCGCGAGCCGATGAGTCCCTGCTCTTCGCCGCTCCAGAGTCCGATTCTGATAGTGCGGCGAGGCTTGAGTCCGAGCGTCTGAATTATTCGCAACGCTTCCATAGCCACTGCCGAGCCTGCGGCATTGTCTGTAGCCCCCGTGCCTGCATGCCACGAATCGTAGTGAGCGCCGAGCATGACGATTTCGTCTTTGAGGTCCGTGCCGGGTATCTCGGCCACCACGTTGTAGTCATTCAAATCCTGATCGTGGAATCGGGCGTTGATGTTGACTTCGAGTTGGACTGCAACGCCTTTAGTCACCATGCGGACGATGCGGTTGTAGTGCTCGACGGCAATGACCGCCTGCGGGATGATGGCAGGAGCTTCCTTGTCGCGCGCGCTCCTGCGTTTGTCAGGCGGCGTGTCGGGAGGATAGTAGACGTTGGCTCCTCCGATGAAGATCGTTCCCCCGTCGCCGCGACCGGGTTCGAGCGCGACCGCCGCGCCTTCCACGTTGACAAGCTCCCACTTCTTTGTCTGAAGCTGTTGAGCCGCTCTCTGTTCGGGAGTGAATTCGAATCTCCTTCCGCCTCCGACGCCCGAGCCGGGTGGAGCGGCGTTGGCCCATTCGAGCAACTCAGCTTCGGTCATCCGCGTGCCTTCAGGTTGAAAGTGCGCCTTCACTTCGCGCGGCGGCGCAAGCAGCACGATCGCGCCTTTGAGTTTGCCTTTGTATTTTTCGAGATCGGCTTCAGTCTTCGCATCGATGTAGACGACATCGCCGCGAACCGCTCCTTTGGTCGAGGGCGACCACGCTTTGGCATAGGCGATGAGCGGCGAGAAATGCGGTTTGATTATGTTGACTGAAAAGCCTTCGAGCGTCCATCCGCGCCCGAACGGCCCCCACATTTCGAGGTGAGAGTTGGCAAGACCCCAGTCCGCGAGTTTCTGTTTGGCCCAGTTCTGCGCCGCGCGGATGTTGGGCGACCCTGTGAGACGCGGCCCATGAACGTCGGTCATGTAAGAGAGAAGCTCCATGACCTGAGATCGCTTGAGACCTTCTTCCTTGATTTTTTCGATAGTCGCCAGGTCGACTTTTTCCTGCGGAGCCTGAGCGAAGACTGCGATGTTGATGGTCAGCAAACTGAGCATCAACGAAAGTGCGGTTATAAAACGCCTGTGCATCTTTCCTCCTTCGTTAGCGCAAGACGAGCTTGCATTGAATCGAATGTGCGAGCGATAAAAGTATGTAGACTGCCACTATCAATCTACTCTCCGTTGCGACGGACAGTTACTTTTTTCGGCTCAAGAACGAGCCGGTCAGTCGTGTGACGTTCGATTTTGCTGCGGCTGTAGAGCAGCGGAAAATATTTGCCTTCGGCCCACATCGGCAGCAGGTCTGAATAATGTTTGCTCCCCGGCTGACCCGACTGGCCGGGCGTGTTGATGGCGACCGAGTTGTCCCAATCGCTGAGGTCGAGAATTTCCCGGAACGATGCGCCGCTCGTCTGGCGGAATCCCGCGCCGCCCGTAGCGTTGACGGTGTTGGCGTCTCCGCCGCGAGGCACTGATTTCAAATCAAACACGGCTCGCGTCGCGTCGTCTTTCGAGAGCATGTGTTTGAACTCAGCGAAGTGCAGATCGCCCCAACGCCATTTTTTCATGTCCGGGCCGAGCCTCGCAGTGAGATCATTCACCGCTTCTTCGAGGCTCTTGAGCATTATGTTCAATGTTGATGGATCAGGGCCGAAAGGATTTCTGGTGTTTTTTTTCAATTCGGCAATCAACTGTGTGATAGAAATCCTCGACCCCACGAGCCGCCAGACATCTGCCGAAACGCGCGGCTTGAAAACATTGGGTATGAGTTTCGTCAGCCAGACTTCATAGAGCGCGGCTGCTGCTGAGTCCTTCGACAAAATGAAATCAGGAGGGCGAGGGAAAATCGACTCAAACGATCCCGGTTTCGGACTCTTCGTCCAGTAAGGGTCCCAGTTGAGCAGAAGGTCAACGGCCTGTTGCAACCGCGCATCTTCAACCTTTGCTCCGCGAAGCAGCGGCACTATTTCGCGGGCGGGCAGCGATACTTCATCGTGCTGAAGACTCTCAGACCAGCTAACATTGGCTGCTCCAATGGAAGTATAAGCTCGCCATTGGGCAATGCTCCGGTACCGAAATGGCGCGGCCCACTCGAAGCCTAATTCGTGCTTATACCCTTTTGGCATTATGTTGTGGTTCGCAGTCGCTATGAAATCGCCTCCTCGCGTAACGTATCGGACGATCTTATATTTCCTGAGCAGATTATTCTCGTATCGATAAGCTGGATAGTACAGCCGAGGAAGTTCCGACAAGGGCAAAAAGCCCTGCCACTCATATCTCCCATCGCCCGGAACCGGAAGGAGGCCCGACCAGCCGCGACGGACGGGCGCAAGCCCTGCGGCCTGCCAGCCGATGTTTCCATCCACATCGGCATAGACGAGATTTTCAGAAGGCACTTTCCAACGCTTGAGCGCCTCAAGAAATTCTTTCCAGTTGCGAGCGCGATTCAGAGAAAGCGATGCGAGATAACCAGCCGTCCCCGGCTCCGTTCCCACCCATCGCAGCGCATAAGCGCGACGGCGCGCACGGTCTTCATAAATGACAGGCCCGTGACGAGTGAATCTGAGTTCAACCACTTCAGACGCAGCGCGGCCTTTGACTTTTATCTCTTCGCGCTCCGTTTTCATTCGCTCCCATCGATTCTGGTAGCGATAAAGAGTCGGGTCTTCTGCGCTCGTTTCTTCGACGTAGATATCCTGCTGGTCTATGCCGACGATGGTGAAGCCGAACCCAACTCTTTCGTTGTGTCCTGCGGCGACACCGGGCAATGCAGGCTCGCCCGCGCCTATGACATTCCATCCCGGCCCGACCAGATGAACCATGTAGCGGAGCGACGGCAAAGTGATCGCGCGATGAGGATCATTGGCAAGTATCGGTTTGCCGGTGCTTGTGAGCCTTCCGCCGATGACCCAGTTGTTGCTTCCCTCAGTCGCGAGAAAATTCACTGGCCCGCTCGCGGCGCTTGCCGCTGCGAGAATTTTTCCATCGATGCCTTCGAGGTCTAATCCTGCGGGTATCTCAAGTTTTTTGGGCGGATCGGTTTCAAGCAGTTCATCGGTCTTTTCAGCCCCCACCATTCGCGCAATCTGGGCGCGCAATATCTCACTCGATGCGTTGCGGGTCATCACGTAACCGGCCATTCGAGCGAGGCATACTTCCGGCGTCCAGAGTTCAGGCTTCGTTCCAGTCAGTTGAAATTCTATCGGAGGATTATCGCGGCTCTGCTCGATCATTGCGTTGACGCCGCGAACGAAGGCTTCGATTATTCGTCGGGCGTCAGGCGCGTAACTCGTCCACTCCTCTTCCATCGAGCCGCGATAGCGCATCAATCGCGCAAAGCGGTCTCGCTCGATAGCTGACTCTCCGAGTATCTCGGCGAGTTTGCCTTCGCCCGCGCGTCGCCAGATTTCCATCTGCCATAATCGATCCTGCGCGGCGACCAGTCCCTGAGCGAAGAACAGATCGTCAACGGTCTTCGCATAAATATGCGCAATACCCCACTCGTCGCGCAGCACCTCGACAGGCATCGAGAGACCTACTATTTCCATGCGGCCTGAAATCTGAGACAGCGCCGAGCGGGCGCGAAGGGCGAGGTCATCTGCGGGAGGCGCGCTACGGCTCGAAACAGCGGGGACGAGCCAGACCGCGCACAGAAGTATTGCTAGTAGTTTTTTCATTACGACTGGCTTCGGAAAACCGCATGCTAATGCGGGCGGGCCAAAGGGTCAACCTCATCTCGATGATAGATTCGCGCGGCCAACGGCACTATAATCACACCTTCTCGTCAAGGAGCAGGCTATGGAAGACAAACCCCATTATGTCGAGCATCGCAAGCGGCTAAGGGAGCGGTTTCAAAAAGTCGGAACCGACGGGCTGCACGATTATGAACTGATCGAACTGCTGCTGACCTACGCCATCCCGCGAAAGGATGTGAAGCCCACGGCGAAAGATTTGATCCATCGCTTCGGCAGCCTTGCAAAAGTCCTTGATGCTTCACAAAAGGAGCTTGAAGAGGCGGGCGGACTCGGCGCGACTTCGGCCACGCTCATTCGACTGGTCAAGGAGCTATGCGGCGCCTATCTCGCAGAACGAATGAAAGGAAAAGACGCGCTCTCATCGCCCGATGCGGTGGCCGATTTTGCGAGGATGAAACTCGCGGGGCTTCCTCACGAAGCTTTCATGGTGGTCTACGTCAACGTGAAGAACGAAGTGGTCGAGCACGAAATCATTCACGAGGGGACGGTAGATCGAGCCGTAGTCTATCCGCGCCGGGTTGTCGAAGCGGCGCTGGCTCATCACGCGGCGGCTCTGATATTGGTTCACAATCACCCGAGCGGCGATCCTGAGCCTTCGCAGGAGGACAAGCGATTGACGCGAAGCATAGTCGAAGCCGCCCGCACCGTAGACATCCGCGTTCTGGATCACATCATCGTTGGACGAAAAGGATTTTTCAGCTTTCACGAAAGTCAGTTGTTGCCTGACGTGTCGCGTTAATCTTCAAACAGTCTCGATCAACTTCGTAAGCAATGCGGCGCGGCGCGGGATGTCGCTGATGATTATGTGCTCGTACTCGGCGTGCGCTCCTGCGCCGTCAACTCCGAGGCCGTCGAGCACAGGCACGCCGAGCGCGGCAATGAAGTTCCCATCCGATCCGCCGCCTACCGATCCTTCCTGAAGTTCGAATCCGATTTCAGCGGCTAAATTTTTAGCATGCTCGAACAGCGCGCCGATCTCTTCGGTGCGCACAAGAGGCGGGCGATTGATCCCGCCTTTTACTTCTATTCTTGCGCCTTTGAGCGTCGGTTGAAGTTTCCTTATCGCTTCGACTATTCGCTGGCCTTCTTCGATGCTAACGAATCGCAAATCGACGGCGGCTCGCGCTTCGGCGGCGATGACGTTCGACAACACTCCGCCTCGAACTACTCCGACGTTGAGCGTAGTGCCGCGCTCGAAATCGTTCATCGCGTTGATGGCCAGAACCTGATTAGCCATCTCCGTTATGGCGCTGATTCCTCCGCGCGGATCGTTGCCCGCATGAGCCGCGCGACCGCGAATTATCAACTCGAACTCGCCTACGCCCTTGCGCCCGGTCTTGATGATGCCTCCGGGGATGGGCGGCTCAAGCACAAGGGCGGCCCGTGCGCGACGGCCTTCTTCCTCGATCACATCGCGCGAAAAGTGGCTGCCGGTTTCTTCATCGCAGGTCAAAAGAAGCGTCACCGGCCCGGCAGCGCCGAGATTGAGTTCTCTGATCGCCCGCAGAGCGAATGCCGCGATGGTGACTCCCGCTTTCATATCGAATATGCCGGGAGCGAACGCGCGATCTTCTTCCACTCTGAAGGGTCGCTCCGCAAGCGTCCCTATCGGCCATACGGTGTCGAGGTGGCCCACGATGAGCAGTTGCTTTTGGTTTCCCTGCGAGCAGTCGAAGCGCGCGCGCAATATCGCGCCGCTGCGAGGCTCGCAGATGACTTCCACGTCTGCGCCGAATTGAGAAAGCCGCTCGCCGAGGTCTTCGGCTATGCGTAGGTTGGCTGCGGCTTCGCGCGACATCGATTCGTGCTCGACGAGCCACCTGGTGAATTCGAGCATCTCCGCGCGCTTCTCCTCGAAGCAGGAAAGGAGTTCCGGGCCGTTGAATTGGTTTGTCATCACCCGAATTATTAACAGAGCCGCGCCTCCAAGCGCCACCCTCAAGCGCGCAACGCCGACTCCAGGTCTGGAAGTCGGCGCTGCTTTTTAACGCGCTTTATTATGCCGCACCCAAATTATTTGCGGATGAGAAGGCCGTCGATTATAGCGGCGATGTCGTTGATGAAGTCCGAGTTGGGGTTGAACCCGCCGTGAGGCTGACCGTAAATTCGTCCCTGCTGATCGAGGATGACGAGCGTCGGCAACTGCCTGCCGCCGAAACGTCGGAAAGCTCCCTGATCGCGGAGCGTGGGGACTAACAGAGGAGGGCCGCACGGAGCTTTCAGTTTTTCGTTGCTCATTTCATTTGGCGAATTGATGCTGACCCAGAAGAAACTCACTTCCTTGCCCTGATATCTTTCGATCAGCGATTGAAGCGCCTTGAACTCATCGCGGCACTGCGGGTCCTGCGCGCCGCTGAAAACGAGGGCCACCACTTTTCCGCTCATGCTCGAAAGCGGAACCGCCTGACCGTCCGGAGAGAGAAATGTCAAATCCTGCTGCGCGCCCGCCTTCATCTGCACGCTGGCTATGAGCGCAAAGGCAAGCATCAAAGTTTTTAATTTGCAAAGTGCGTCTGTCATCTTCCCCTCAAGAAAACGGCGGTCGGTGGTCAGAAGAAGAATGCGGAGTGCGGAATAAATAGATAATCCGGCTCAAATCTATTCCGCATTCTACATTCTGCATACTACATTTCCCTTCACCCTTCATCAGATGCGCTCAAGGGCTTGCGCGGTTGTTGTCCGAAAACGATCTTAGCAGCCTGAGACCGGGCGCAGCAATTCGCGCCCGTCGCACCCGCGAGGCTATACTCGAAGACGATGATGATCTCAGCCATATTGCTTGCGGCGGGCGAGTCGCGTCGGATGTTGGAATTCAAACAGCTACTTTCCTTCGAAGGAAAGACTTTCGTCCAGTGCTGCGCGGATAATCTTCTGGCATCAGGCATCGGTGAACTGATCGTCGTGACCGGCCATCGTCAGGAGGATGTCCGTCTGAGCCTGAAAGACCGGCAGGTCAGGTTTGCTCACAACCCGGATTACCTGACCGGTATGAGTTCATCGATCAAGCGCGGCATTCAGTCCATATCGAAAGACGCTGAAGCTGTCCTGATCGCGCTATCGGATCAGCCGCAGATCGGATCGGAGATAATCCTTCATCTGCTCGACGCCTTTCGCCGCCAGCGCCCGCTCATCATCGTTCCGACTTACAACGGGCGCAACGGCCATCCGGTTATTCTCGATATCCGGCTTAAAGAAGAAGTACTTTCAATCGACCCCGATCAGGGATTGAGACAGGTCGTGCATGCTCACGCAAATGAAGTCGTGAAGATCGAAGCGGCAGGCGAAGAAGTGATCTTCGATTTCGACCTGCCGGAAGATTACAGGCTCAGAGGCAAGCCCTGAAGTTTCAACCTGCTGGCAGGGGTTGATATAATCACAATCGCAGATATTAGCGGAGGGAAATCAGAGAATGCACAATCAATCGCCGCCCGACGAGACCCGCGAAAAAAAGAGAGCGCAGTTCACCGAAAACTCTCAACCCGGAAACAAAATCACGCCCGCGCTCATCATCGTCGCTCTGGCGCTCATCGCAGCGGCGGTTTATATGACGCTGAAAAGTTCGAGCGACGCTCCTGCCGCGACCTCACTGCCGGCAGGCGGAAGCTCCGACCTCAGAATTCCGATAGCCGATATTAGCGGCAAGGCGAAGTTCTTCGACTTCAAAGCCGCAGGCAAGCAGGTGCGCTTCTTCGCCCTCAAGAGTTCCGATGGAGTTTATCGCGCGGCCATGGACGCCTGCGACACCTGCTGGCATGCACGGAAAGGCTATCGACAGGAAGGCGACGATATGGTCTGCAACAACTGCGGATTGAAATTTCATTCCGCGCTCATCAACGAAGTATCGGGCGGCTGCAACCCCGTCGGAATTCCATGCAAAATCGAAGGCGATCAACTCGTCATTAAAACGAGCGACCTCGAAAGCCGAAGCAGGTATTTCTAGCAGTGGTCGGTGAGCAGTGGTCAGTTTTTTCCGGCCACCAACCACTGACCACTGACCACTGACCACTGACTATGCGAATAAGCACTATAGCTTTTGCAAACCTGAAGCGGCGCAAGGGCAAGGCTCTGTTCCTCACCACAGGCATAGCCATAGGCATAGGGACTGTCGTCGCTTTGCTTTCGTTGAGCGGTTCGATACGTGAAGAGATAGGCTCTCAGCTTGATCGCTTCGGCGCAAACATCATCGTCGTCCCGCAGTCGAACAGCCTCACGCTCGACTACGGAGGCGTCGCCGTTTCGAGCATTTCATTCGATGTTCATCAACTCAAAAACCAGGACGCAATCGATCTCCACGACATCCCATACAGCAATCGCCTGTCCATCGTTTCGCCGAAACTGCTGGGGGCAGTCAAGGTAGAAGAGGCCGAGGCTCTTCTTGCAGGCGTGAATTTCAACGACGAGTTGAATCTCAAACGATGGTGGCAAATCACAGGACGCAGACCAGCCTCGGATGATGAGATTTTAGTGGGCTATGAAGTTGCGCGCGTGCTTGGATTGATAGAGCCTCTGCCGCATGAGGAGATGACTTCGCACAACTCGCACGCAATGATGCAATCTCGATTCAAAATCTCGCGCGACCGATTGCAGATAGCCGGGCGTGAGCATCGCGTCGCGGGCGCGCTCGCTCCGACATCCGGGCCTGAAGACCGTATGATATTCGCGTCGCTCGCTCACGTTCAGCAGCTTCTTCAAAAGCCGGAGCAGTTGAGCCTCATCGAAGTGAGCGCCCTGTGCAAGGACTGTCCAGTCGAAGACATCGTTCATCAGATAAGCGACCGATTGCCTCACGCTAAAGTTTCGGCCATTCAGCAATCAGTCCGCGCAAGAGAGCAGACCATCGAAAGGCTCACCCGCTTTTCGGCAGTCGTTTCAATAGTGGTGCTCGGGATAGGCGCGTTGATGATTTTCACCACGATGATGGGATCGGTCGTCGAGCGGACGAAAGAGATAGGCGTGCTGCGGGCGATAGGCTTTCGCCGCCTACACATCATCAAGGGGCTGATGATCGAAGTCGCAGTCATAAGCGCGGCAGGCGGAATCGCGGGCTGGTGCGCGGGGATGATGGCGAGTTGGTTCGCGCTTCCTTACTTTGCCGAAACAGAAATCAGTTTCGAGATCGAGCCTCTGCTTGCGGTGGCGGCGATAGCGGCGGGGCTGGTCATCGGAATAGCGAGCAGTTTTTATCCGATCATTCGGGCCTCGCGGCTCGATCCTTCAGAAGCAGTCCGCTACGTGTGAAGAAAGTGTCATTCCTCAGAATAGAAAAAGTCAGCAAGGTTTATCAGGAAAACGGCGCGCAGACGGCTGTGCGCGTGCTTGAAGGGGTGAGCCTTGAAATCGAGGAAGGCGAGTTCGTCTGCCTGATGGGGCCGTCGGGTTCGGGCAAGAGCACCTTGCTTACGGTCGTGGGCGCGATGAATCGCCCGTCGGAAGGGCGCGTGATAGTAGATGGCATAGACGTGTACGGGCTTTCGGACGAGCGGCGGGCGGATTACAGGCGCGAATATCTCGGCTTCGTTTTTCAGCAGCATCACCTGATGCCTTATCTCAACACAGCGGAAAACGCGATGCTGCCGCTTGCGACTTTGAAGATGAGCGCGAAAGAAAAACGCGCGCGCGCCGTTGCAGTTCTTGAAAGAGTCGGCCTTGCTGATAAAGCTTTGCGATTGCCCAGTCAGCTATCAGGCGGCGAGCAGGGCCGGTTGGCGATAGCGCGAGCGATAATCAACCATCCACCGTTGATTTTGGCTGATGAGCCTACAGGCGCGTTGGACACACGCACGGGCCGCGAGGTGATGGAAGTATTTCTCGATCTCAATGCGCAGAGGCAGACGATATTCATGGTGACGCACAACCCGGATAATGCCGCGCTCGCACATCGCATAATCAATATTTGTGATGGGCGAATTGTTGGTAGTGGGGTTGAAGGATAAAATAGCGCAGGCAACACAGCGCAGCCTGCGCTGTGTTTAGGCATTTGCAGTTTCGGCATAAGAGAAGAAATGATAATTTTTTCGTAACTACTCAGCCTCTTTGTGAGACTTGAACTCTGTGCGGCTCGGCCGCTTTGA
>CAZPQE010000136.1:0-13761 GCA_964588615.1 uncultured Clostridia bacterium
CTGGACAAAGAGAGTTTTCCGCGCGACAAGGTGTGCGGCGACGGGTTGATAGCCGACTCGATCAGATGCCTCAAGCGAATGGGGTTGTATGACGAAGTGCGGCATCTGGGGTATCAAACCGCGACCGGCTCGGTGTTTTCTCCCTCCCGCGTGAGCTTCGAGGTGACGGGCGAGTTTCTCACCTTGAAAAGGCTGGCGCTCGATGACCTCATCGCGCGAGAGGCAGTCGGGCGCGGCGCGACTCTTTTGAAACTCAAAATAGCAGGCGTAAAACCGGTCTCCGACGGGACGACTGACCTCGTTGTTGAAGGAACGGATGAAGAGATTCGCGCGCGGATCGTTTTGCTCGCCACAGGAGCCAGCCTCGATCTGCCCGAAAGCCTCGGACTTGTGAGCGAGCCGCGACCGAGCGCCATCGCGCTTCGATGTTACGTCCGCTCGCGCGCCGTGATCGATCCGCTGGTCATTTCCTACGACCGCTCGATCACTCCGGGCTATGCCTGGATTTTTCCTCTCGGCCATGGCGAATACAACATCGGATGCGGCGCGCGTTATCGCGGCGCAAACGGAAATCGCATCAACCTCAGAGAAGCGTTCGATTCTTTCCTGAAGAGTTTTCCGATGGCTGTCGAAATCATGCGCGAAGCGGAATCCATGACGCCCCTTCGCGGAGCGAGGCTTCGCTGCGGGCTTGCCGGAGTGCGCGCGGTCGGCCCAGGCAACATACTGGTCATAGGCGAAAGCCTAGGAGCCACCTTCCCATTCACCGGCGAAGGGATAGGCAAGGCGATGGAGACCGGCGAGATAGCGGCTGAGTTATCTGATGAAGCTTTGAAGAGCGGCGACTTCCGAATACTCAGCCGCTTTCCCCGCCGCGTCGAAGAGGAACTAAGGCCGAAATATCTCGGCTATCTGCTGGCGGAAGACTGGCTCGCTCGCCCCTGGCTCAACGATCTGGTCGCGCGAAGGATTCGACGGAGCAGCTATCTGCGCGACAGACTCAACGGCATAGTGAACGAAACCGCAGACCCGCGCGAGGTCTTCTCACTTCGAGGCATGATTCGATCCCTTGTGAAGTAGTCAGCCTGTTTGAGACAGCGCGCCCTGACGCTCCAATTCCTTTCGACGTTCATCGACGGCCTGAATTATTCGGGAAGAACTCAGTTTCCAGGCATCGCGCAGTTGATCGTCGTATCCGGCATAGGCCCACGGCGCGTGAGAGAGTATATCTCCGATCATGCGGTCGGCTTCCTTCTCGCCTCGCGGAGACCTGATCTCCATCGATTTGCCGAGCCGGTTGCAGACTATAACGGCAGAGGTTTTGGCTACGGGGATGAAGTTGTAATAGTGACGGGTCACTTTCTTGTAGACCCATACTATTTCTCTTGAGGGAAGCGCGTCGAGACCGAACAATCGAGGGACTACCAGCCAGGAAGGAAGGACGAGTATCGAGCCTGACGAAGAATCGCGGCCTGACGCGCTCGCTTCAGCGTCGATTCTTGCCGCGACGGTTTCGAATTGACCGAAGCGTTCGAGCGATTGCGCGATGGGATGCGAAGAAGGGTTCGATTTTCTGCTTATCGCTTTCTTGAAGTTCCACCCGGCCAGAAGCAGAAGCGGGAATCCCACAGCCATAGCCAGATAGACGTGCGCAGAAGAGACCGTCGTATCGAGCATGATCGAGAGGAAGGCCCCGCGCGCTTCGGGTTTTTCTTCTTCGAGACGACGGATTATTTCGACTCTTTCAGTCGAAGGCATTCTGACCAGCACGCCGGCAAGAGAATCCGAACTGAACCCCGGTTCGACTTTGACGAGAAGGAATTTATCCTCTCCGGCGGCCACTGCCAGATATCGCGCTTCGACCTCTTCCCGCCGAGAGCGAGAGTTTACCTCCACCATTGCCATGCCGGTATCTACGGCTTCATCGCTCCGGATAGCCACGTAGTATTCATCGCGGCTGTCAGGATCGGTGATCGAATCGAGCTTCATCGTGTCTATGGGGAACGGGCCGACGAGGAAATTGTAGAAGTACCTTTGATAAGCCGCGAGCACTCCAACGATGGCTGCTACAAGGCACACATTTGCGACGATCAGATTGCGGTTGGCGCGGCGCATGTGCTCGTTTATGATCCCGCTCGCGCCGCCGTGATATGCGACGGTCGTTGATGCGGATGGCGTGTATGCCTGTTGAAACACAGGCTCATCAGGGACGACGCCTCCGCACCGCCTGCACACATCAGCCGTTGCGAAATTTATGAGCCCGCAGGCCGGGCATTTTCTGTTAGCCATGCGCTCCTCAGAAAATGTACAGCAGGCTGCCAGCCTGCTGATGTTCAAATTTTCCTGGTTTCGGAGTGTCAACAGGCTGCCAGCCTGTTCTACATCAACGACTCCTTATGGTTTTCGGATGTCATCGTTCGTGAGCGTCGGCGCGCGACGACCACCTGACACGCCTCCGGGCACGCCTCCAGGCACGCCGCTCGGCAATGAATTCATATCGGAAGATGCGCCTCTGGCCATCGAACTCAGCCCCGTAAGAGCCAGCGCCGCAGACGCGCGCATCTCGATCATAAGCCCGTCATCATCAGGCAGCATCACCATTCCGAGAGGCGTCTTCATCTGCAAATCCGCCATCGCCGCTCCCTGGCTGATGGCTGCCGCCGCAAACTGATTCATCAGGCCAGCCATTTTGCCTGAGACATACATCTGCATCACCGTCTGGCGCGACGCTCCCATCACCGAGCGATACTGCGCGGCTGAGGCCAGCGACAAATTCGAATAGCGCGCGTCCAGTGAGTGTTTCACCGCGTCGAGCCCGACGCCCGCTATGAAATAGCCACTGGTGATCGTGTATGCGAAGCCTTTTCGATATTTGATCGTCGCTCCACGATAGGCCGTCTGAGCCAGCGGTTGTGACGGTCGTCCTTTGGGGTTGAGTATCTGACCGAGCAGCTTTTCGAATTGCAGCGGATTGCGCAATGAAAGCAGCAGAAGCATGCGCGGCGCCGAGGGTTTGGATGATCGGGCGGCGTGAGCGGGAAATATATCGCTCAACCCCGCAATCGTAATACCGACCTCGCTGCCCAGTGTCGGCAACAGATCGTTCTTGATGCTCAATCCCATGCTTGCTTCGGTCGGAGAGAGCAGTCCGAGTTTCTGCGCTTCCCGATAGCGATAGGTGTATTCTGTGGGGTCGTCCCCTGACCGGCGCGCGGGAGCGGGCGCGCTCTGACTCGCCGCTGCTCCGCCGAGGAACATTTCGAACAGCGACTGAACGGAATCATAAAGTTTGTTCCAGTCGAGCATAAGCCCCACGAACATATCAGCGTCAGCAGAAGCGAAACTGGCCCCCGCCATCTGGCTTGCGCCGGTCACGGAGAATATCGCTGTGAACAGGTCTTTGGAATTGGGATTGGAAAAAACCAGCGCGCGCATCGTCAGTTGATCACCCTGGAGATTGCCTCCGATTGCGACCGACTGAGGAAGACCAGAGAGAGAACCGAGCATCGAGAGATAAGGAACGCCCTGAGCCGGCCCGTTCGCTATCGGAACCGGCAGACCGCCCGATTTCATGTAAACGAAGAAGGATTCGTTCTGAAAACGCGAGCGCGCTTTGAGGAAAGTCGGGTCTTCGATCAGCGTGAGCGAATAGTCGGCTTCGGTCAATCGGGTGATTACGTGGCGGTCGCCGACCATAGCCACACGTCCGCGAAGACTTATTTCCATTCCTGTTTCTGTCTCGGCCTGGCTTCGCGCTGACAGGCCGAAAAGTCGCGCGAGTTCCGGCCTGAGACGCTCGGCATCGTTCGGGCTTGCGGCTTCGAAGAGCAAAGCTGTCCCGCCAAGCCCGTAGCTTGCGACAGCCATCCTCGCCCCCTGAAGCGCGCTCAGATTCCTGGTCAGAAAGCCTGCGTATTCGCCTGTGGCTATGGGTTTTCCGGGCTGCTCGAATATGGGTTTTATCTGCTCAAGCGCGCTCCGCGACCCGGCCAGTTGCGCAAGGCCGCTGCTGCGCAGTTCGAAGTAGAATTTCAATCCGTCGCGCGGAATGAGAGATTCGAGCGCAGCAGTCCCGGAGTAAAATCTTTCCGCGCGCTCGATGGATGAGAAATCTCCAAGCGCGATTTGAGTCGTCGAAAGCGTTAAACAAAGCGCAAATATGACAGTCAGTTTACAGGATTTCATATTCACTTCTCCTTCGATAATCGGTCGGTTTCGATCTGGGTTGTTGAATCAGGAGGGGCAAAACAGGCCCGTTGAGCCATCCGCAGCGGCTCAACACGCCCTGATGATAGCACGAGGCCTTGTAACGAAAAACAGTAATCTCATCCCATGCCCCGCTTCGTCTGGAGAGGACACCAAATGGTCTATGCAGAGCGAGCCAATCTTTCGGCCAGCCCACATAACTTGCAGATATTCTGGCAGTTAAATTTGATCGCTTTGCGTGGCTGCAAGCGGCACGATGCTTGCTCTTACACCGGGCGGCGGCAGGAAAGCCGCAAAACGGAGGAACGGATTATGATGAAAATGAACAAGAAAGTTGGCGCGGCAGTTCTCAGTTTCGCTTTGTTATTCGCCATTGCGGCTCCCACAGGCGCAATAGCTCACGAGAAGTCATCCAAAAAGAGCAAGATCAAATATATCGGCGGCGGCGCAGTCGTAGGCGCGGTCGTAGGCGGGCTGGTCGGGGGCAAGAAGGGCGCGCTCATCGGCGCAGGAATAGGCGCGGGCGCAGGTTACATTTACAGCAAGAACAAGGATAAGGACAGACGATTCAGAAATAGTGACCGACGCGACAGAGATCGCTGGGAAAGAAGCAGTCGCCGTTTCGATAGAGACCATCGCGACTACGACGATGATTACGATGAGGATGACGATGACGACGATGACGATGACGATAAAGACTGTCGTCGCGACAAACGCCGCCGCCACTGAAGTGATTTTCGGATTCTCTCTCCAGGCCATCGCCGGTCAGTCAACGCGATTGACCGGCGAATTCATTTTATGCGCTCTCGCCTCGCTTCTTTATCAACGCTCTTAGCAGAAGACTCTTGAGCCTCACTTCATCCTCGCTCTGAATTTCAAGCCGGGCGGCATAGACAGGCATATCACCGTGACTGAGACTTTCGAGGCGCACCGCGTCTTTTTCAGTAATCACCAGCGCGTCGGCTCCCGACGCGCGCGCCAATGCGATCACCCTATCGATTTCCTTCTGAGTGAAAGGGTGATGATCGACGAAGAAATGCTCGCTGACGATTCCAAGCCCGGCTTGCAGCAGGTCGTCTGAAAACGCTCGCGGATTTCCGATGCCGCACACGACGGCCACATTCCAGCCTGCGAATTCTCTTATCTCGTAAACCTCGTTAGTAGCCAGATGCCGGAGGTGAGTGATGGTCGAGTAGACATACATCACCGGGATTTTTTCGCCGCAGACGCGCCTGATGATGGCCATCACCTGAGCCTGATCCGCGGGTCGGTCGGCCCTCGTGATTATAACCGCGTCGGCCCGACGCAGCCCGTAGAGCGGCTCGCGCAGCCGCCCGAACGGAGCCATTTCGAACCCTCCGAACGGATCGGTCGCATCGAGGATCAGCAGGTTGAGATCGCGTGCAAGCGCGAGATGCTGATAGCCGTCGTCGAGGATGAGCGCGTCGCTGTGGAATTCCTTCTCGGCCCACGCGCCGCCTTCATACCGGTCGCTGTCGATTATGATCGGCACATCGGGCAACGCGCGAGCCAGCATCAACGGCTCGTCGCCATACTCGCGGCACACATCGGATGAAGGCCGGGCTTCCTGCGCGTTGAGAGCGCGCCTGCCGCGCGAGCGGCGCGAGTAGCCGCGAGTCAGTATCGCAACTCTGTGGCCCTCCTCCTGGAGATAACGGGCGATGTATTCGACCAGCGGAGTCTTGCCCGTCCCGCCGTGAGTGATGTTACCGACACTGATGACCGTAGAACTGAGCCGCCGGGTTTTCAGGTAATCGGTTTCGTAGGCCACGACGCGGATTCGCACGGCCATCTCGTAGAGCTTTGCCGGCAGCCACAGCGCGGTGCGCTTGAGCTTTTCGCTTTTATCTATCACCACCCATCGCCTCCACGATGGCTTCGATCGCGCAGAGGGTCGCGCCCCGGTTTCGCTCAAGCAGAGAGCGGGCGCTCAGGCCCATGTCGCGGGATCGTTCACGATCAGTCAACGATCTTATGAGGACGCGGCTGAACTCACCGGCCTCGACCTCGATTATGGCGTCTGCATCTTTGAAGTCCGATATTATCTGTCGAAAGTTCTCGGTGTGAGGGCCGACTATTATAGGCTTTGCGCAGGCGGCAGGCTCAAGTATGTTGTGTCCGCCGCGCCGGGCGAGGCTCCCGCCCACGAAGACTACGGAAGCGAATCTGTAAACCGCAGCCAGTTCGCCTATGCTGTCAAGCAACACCACGTCAGCCGTGTCGCCCTCTTTCGGCTGCGAGCGGCGCGCAAACGAGAATTCAGATTGAGAGATGAGCCGGGCCACCTCTTCGAACCTTTCCGGGTGTCGGGGAGCTATCAGCAATCTGGTATTCTTCAATTCATCGCAACTGCGGGCGTCTCTGAGAGCGTCAAGCAGCAGGCTTTCTTCGCCCGGCGCGGTGCTGCCCGCGACTATGAGATTTTCGGAAGAAGAGAGCGTGAATCGGGAGTCGAGTTCGAGGCAGAGAGCGTCGAGCGAATGAGAGTTTTCTTCGACATCGTACTTGAGGTTTCCGCACAAGCGAACCTTCCCGGCGGGAGCGCCTAATCGGAGAGCGCGCTCGGCATCCTGCTGAGATTGCATGACGAGCAGCGAGAAATCTTCGAGCGCGCGGCTGATGAACGGTCGAATCCGCAGGTAGCGCGAAAAGGATCGCTCCGAGATTCGGCCATTGATGAGTATGACTGCGATGTCGCGCATGCGGCACTCGCGGAGGAAGTTTGGCCAGAGTTCCGTTTCCATGATTATCACCGCCCGAGGACGGACGCGATCCAAAGCGCGGCGGACGGAGAACGCCCAGTCGAAAGGGAAGTAAAGAGCCTGGTCGAAGCTCTTGCCTTGATGCTCGCGGGCGAGCTTCTGTCCGGTCAGGGTCGTAGTTGAAACCACGATTCGATGATCGCGCAGTCGCTGGCTGATTCCATCTATCAGGGGACGGGCAGCGTTGAACTCGCCTACCGAGACTGTATGCACCCAGACAGCAGGCCGCGTGTCGCTGTCGATAAAATCAGGCAGACGACCCATACGCTCCTTGAAGCTGCCTGCGTACTTGCCGTGACGGATGGCCTGAAAGATGAAATAAGGCAGCAGAGCCAGGAAGAGAAGCAAGAGGGCGAAGCTGTAAAGGAGGTGCATACTGGAACAGGTTACAGGTAACAGGTCACAGGGAACAGGGGAAGACGGGTGTCCTGTGTTTTGCTTCCAGTGTCCTATTCTCTGTAACCTGTCCCCTGTGACCTCTACTATTACCTGGCGCGCTCCAGGTAAACGCCCTTCGAGGGATCGACCCTTATCCGGTCGCCCTCCTTGATGAACGGAGGAACCTGGACGGTGACGCCGGTTTCGAGTTTCGCGGGCTTGGGGCTGTTGGAAGCGGTCGCACCCTTGAGTTCAGGCGGCGTCTCGATGACCGTCAGTTCGACAGAAGGCGGAAGATCGACTCCTATCGGCGCTCCCTCGAACATCTGAATCTTGATCTTCGTGCCTGCGACCAGATAATCCATCGCGTCGCCCAGGGTCTCTTTGTTGAGCTCGATCTGATCGTAGGTTTCAGTGTTCATGAAATGGTAGGCATCGCCATCGCTGTAGAGGTACTCCATCTCGTGTTCTTCCAGAGAAGCGCGTTCAATGTTTTCGGTGGAACTGAAGCGGACTTCAGTCGATGATCCGTTTCTGATGTTGCGCAGTTTGGCCTGCACGAAGGCGCGCAGGTTGCCGGGCGTGCGATGCTGGAAATCGAGCACCCGATGAGGCGCATTGTTGTAGATGATTATCATCCCGCGCCTTATGTCATTTGCTTGCATACCGAATCCCTTTCTTCAATATAGCCATGAAATCGAACCGGCCTTCCGGCCAACTCGGTAAAATACCCTAACGCCAATGCCCGGCGCAAGCTTTCGTCAGAAAACGAAAAAGGCGCAAAGAGCCTCGGCTCTTTGCGCCTGATGCGTGTGACAGGAGGTTTTCAGATTGCGAATTCCGATTCCAGAGCCAACTGAGTCTTGCGCAATTCGAAGCGGGCGCGACCGACGTTGCCTCCCGGATTGAGCGCCAGCAGCAGAAAGTATTCCGGCGTGATCGGGCGCAGCAGGAATGTCTGCCGGTCGGTGGCTATGACCATTTCACGCAGGTTGCCCAGTTCGGTGTCCGAGGCGGTGTGCATGCTTCGACGGAGCAGGTTGGTGAATTCAATGGCGATGAGTTCGATGTCGAGCGAAGCGTCCAGGCCCTCGATCTGTTTTTCGATCATCAATCCATCTATGCCGAGAATCGCCGCGCCTGCGCAACCCTCGATGCGCTCGATTATCGTCGCAAGGTTTTGTTTGAAGCTCAAGGGTCCCTCCAGAGTGTGTGAAGTGTGGATGACGATTGTCTCACAACTGAGCTTTCGTCATCCACACCTGTATTGCTACTGACCCCCTTTGCCGTTGGCAGGCGAGCTCTTGGGCGCGTTGGCTGGCGCTGAAGAGGCGCGCTGCGGAGCCGTCGTTTTTGCCGGAGCAGGCTCGGTTGCGCTGCGCTGCGGAGCGAGCGACCTCGGCCCCAGGCTGCCGTCCGGGCGCACTATGCGGGGAGTAATGAAGAACAGCACTTCATCCATCGTCCGCTGGGTGGTGCGGCGCTTGAACAACTCGCCGATGATGGGCACGCGCGAGATGCCGGGCATGCGGTTTTGAGTGTGCGACTCGCTGTCGATGTTGATGCCGCCCATGACGGTCGTTCCCCCGTCCTGCACCCTCACGGTCGATTCAGCCGACTGGGTGTTGATGCCGGGGGTTCCGCCGTTAAGCTGGGTGGCCAGCGCGGAGTTGACGGTGTTGTTTTCGGCCACGACGTGCATCTGCACCTCGCCGGTCTCTTCGATTATCTGAGGAGTGATCTCCAATCGGAGCGCGGCGGTTATAAAGGTAGTGGTGACGGTATTGTTCGACACCGTTTGAACAGGTATCTGCACGCCGTTGATTATTTCAGCCGTCTGATTGTCCTGAGTGGTTATGCGCGGGCTGGCCACGATTCTGACCTGGCCTTTGCGCTCGGAAGCCGACAGCGCGTAGGAGATGATGCCGCTGCCGATCAATCCGGTAGTAAGGCTGAAGACGCCGCTGGCGTTTCCTACCCTCAGCGCGTTGTTGGCGAACGGGCCGAGCAGGTTCGGACCTATCTGGCCCTTGTTGGCAGAACCGCCGGCATTGTCGCCGCTGCCTCCACTGCCTCCGCTGCTGCCGCCGCCCTGTCCGGTGGGAGTCGATACGCCGCTGCCGGACAACTGCGCGGCTCCGGTCTGAAGGAATCCAATGGCTCCGTTGTTGGTGTTGACCGCCGCGCCTGCAAGCTCGTTGCCGATATCGCGCAGGAAATCGCGGTTGGCGACCACTATGCGCGCTTCGATCTCGACCTGCGGTTCGGGCCTGTCGAGGACAGCGATTATGCTCTCGACCGCCTGGATGTTTTCGGGCAGATCGGTGATGATGAGGCTGTTGGTGCGGGCGTCGGCCTCGATGCGACCGCGCGGGCTGAGCCGTTTTTCAGCTATCTGGACGAGCGTTCCGCCTCCCTGAAGGCCGCCTCCTGACCTGCCGCCGCTGCTTCCGCCTGAACTGCCGCCTGAGCGTCCGCCTCCGGTCGATGACAGCGAGCCTGACGCGCGGGCGTAGCGCAGTTTCAGTATCTTGGTTTCAAGCGGCGTGCGTTTGTTTATCTCTTCGGTTATCTCGCCCTGCTTTTGCTCTTCTTCCTTGATGGCCGAGAGCGTCGCTATGCGAATCATCCTGCCGCCGCTTTCGCAAACCGACCCGAGCCGGTTTGCGCGAAGCACGGAATTGATGACCTGATTCCAGGGAAGATCGGTCACGCGAATATCGACGGGCACAGATTGCGGGATCGATGAATCGATGATGAAGTTGACTCCGTACTGCTGCGAGACGAAGCGCAGCATATCGCGGATGTCGACGCCGGCGCGCAGGTCGAAGCTTATGAGTCCTCCGACATAGCTGGGATCGCAGAAGGCCATTTCCTTCTTCACCTGATTCGACTGATTGGCAGATGAAACGCTCGGAGGAACCGAAGGCTGATTCACACGCGGCGCGTCATAGGCGACGCGGGTGACGGTCGGTTGCACGGGCTGAGTGAGAGTCTCCTTCACCGGACTCGTCGGGCGCGAAGCCGCAGGCGGAGTCTGCGAGCCGGAAGGCTGTTGCGGGTTTAGGCGCTGAGGCTGCTGCGCAGGCTGGGCGGGCTTGTCTGATTGAGCAGTCAGGTTCGCCGCAGGAGGCGCAGGGAGATTAGTCTTGACCGCAGGTTTGCTGGCTGGCGGATCAGGGTTGGTCACTCGCTGACCGGCAACCTTGACTTCAGGTTGCGAAGCCGCAGGTTGCGAAGCCGCAGGTTGCGAAGCCGCATTCGGGTCTTTCTGCGCAACCCCGTCGGCTGGTTTATTGACGAACGCGCCAGCATTGCCGATGGTGATTACAAGCTGCGTCCCGTCGCGCTCGACCCTGTAGGGAAGCTTCGAGCGGGTGTCGAGCACTATGCGGACGGTTCCGGGCGAAGGCTGACCGATGCGGAAGCGGTCGACGGAAGCCGCGCCCACATTGATGGTCTGATTGCCGGTCGTCAATCTGACTCCGGTTATATCTACTACGACTCGCCACGGATCGGCGAGCACGAAATCCTTGAACTGCGCCGCGCCGTCCGTGTCGATGACCACGCGGAGCGCGTTGCCGATTGCCTGGTGTCGCACCGAGCGCACGAGGGTCGCAGGTTTGGTAACGGCAGGCTGAGGCTTGGCGCGGTCTGTCGAATTGGACTTTGCAGCCACAGGCGGAGGAGTGATGGAAACGCCCGTCACCTGCTGGCCGACCTGTTTGGCCTGCGCCGCGGCAGTGTTTTTGTTGTCGCCTGCCGCTGTCGAAACCTCCACCACCAGGGTATTGCCCTCGACGCGCGTGACATCGCGCGCGCCCTCGCGCACGGCGATTTCGATGCGGGTGGCCAGACGGCCCAACCCGCTTCCGGGCTTGCCCTGTCGGACGGCCACGCTTTCGACCAGCGCGCTTCGTACCGGGTAGTCGGTCGAGAGTTTGGAGCTTTCGGCTCCGGGCATCTCTATCTGAATCAGCCGCCCCGTCGGTCTGAAGACCGTGTAGAGAGGAGGCGCGTTCGATTCGATGAGAATGCGGGTTCGCTCACCCGCCTGTTCCGTCCTGAGCGAGAGCAGAGAGAACGCCCGGCCTTCGGGCTCTGCTGTCAGAACGGGGCTGGCCAGCGCAATAGTATTGCTCACGAGCGCCAGCAGCGCCAGTATCGCGATAGTTCTCCTGTTAAACATATTTGTTACTTCCCCCTCTCAAATTGTCTTTAACTGTGAAGCGGACGCAAGTGAGGGCAACTTCGAATCTCACCGTCAGGCTCAATGCTGGCCGATAGCTCAGTTATATTCCGACGTCCTCTTCATCCGCTTGATGAAATGCCGCTCCCATGAGCGGCTGAAAAAATCACTTGCGACCCGGCGCTGCGGGCAGCTTGGCCACGACCCGCACCTGCGTCGATTGTTTGCCGTTGACTTCGACGTGGGTGCTTTCCCGGAAGAGCACCTTGGCGGCTCCGGCGTCCGAGTCGTCGCCTTCTATGCGCAGCACCTCGCCGTTATAGCACTGCTCGCCCCGGCGGATGAAGAACATTGTGCCGGTGGGCTGCGCCTTGACGAAAGCGCCGAATCCCTGATCGTCTCTGTAGACGCCCGTCACGGTCAACTCGCCCACCAGGTATTGCCTCAGCGGGTGGGGATCAGGACGACCCTGATTTCTCTCCTTATCGACGAGTTGCCTGTACTGTGCGCGGCGCACTTCGAGCGACGGGAAGCCAAGTTGAACCAGCGGGTCGGTTTTCGGCCCGCTCTTTTTGGGGTCCTTCGGCGGCTTGATTGTGCGCTTGAACGGATCGCGCCCTGCGGGTTTATAAGGCCGGATGGAATCGGCGCTCGGCCCCACATACTCTTTGTTGGCGCTGACGGGCGGGGTCTGAGTGTTGTTGTCCTGACCGAGGGCAGAGACGGCTGAGAAGGCAAGCGCAGATAGGATGAACAATCCGAGCCAGAGCCTCGTCAAATCCTGTGTCCTTGCTTCCATAGACTTTGCTTTCATAGCGATACTCCGCTTATAACCTTATTTGGGTTGATTGGGCGCTGGCGGTTTGGCCGCTCCGGGCGCTGGCGCGGCAGGCGGCGCCTGCGGCTTGGTCAGCTTCTCGAAGTTTTCACGTGAGATGAAGTAAGCCGTCAGAACGAACGCGCTGTTGATGGAGCGCCCGCCGAGTTGAGCTTTGTCCTCAGCTTCCAGAATCTCGACATCCGAAACGCTGAGTATTCGTCTGTAAAATCCGAGGTCGGAGAAGAAATGCCCCAGGTTGTCATAGCTGCCCGAGACCTGAACCAGAATCTTCTGCGCGGTGTAAATCTCGGCCCCCTCGGCCTTGTCCTGCGCGAACTGCTTGAGTTCGAGTTTACGATTGCGCATCAGGTCCTTGACGTTGTCGTAGACTTTGGAAATCTCGACCGCATCGGGGAGGAGGTCGCGCAGGCGGTCCATTTCATCCTTCCTGGCCGCAAGCGCCTGCTCGGCTTCCTGAAGGTTCTGTCTTATTATGCTGCCCTGGGCGTTCTTGGACTTGAGCGACTGCACCTGATCGAGCGTCTTGACAGTATCGGCGCGGGTGTCGCTATAGAGCAGGGCATCGGTGACGTAAATGAGCAGGCCCACCAGCCCGACGAGTATCGCCATCTGGTAGTACCAGGGCATACGGGTGAAGAAGCTGCCCGATTCCGCCTTTTCGCTTGCGACATTGGTGGTCACGACTGCTGACATAGATTCTCTCCTTCATTTGCCCTGCGTCGGAGCGGCAGGAGCGGTCGCCGGGGCCTCTCCCTCGGCTCGCGGCTTGTTGTAGTCACAGGTTATCGTAAAGCCGTATGCCTTTATCGTATCCGGGCCGTCGTCCTTTTTGTCGGCGGGATCGACTTTGGTTTCTCTCTCTTCGATCCTGATCTTGACGTTGGTGAACAATCCGTTGGAGAACTCAAGCTGCCGGGCGAAATCGGCGAAGATCTGCTGATTGGAAGTGCTTCCCGACAATGCGATGGTGCTGGCTTTCTGGGCTATGCCGGAAAGTTTGAAGTCGGTCTCCCCGCCGGGCAGTCGCTCGTTGATGGCCGACAGCATGGCGACCGGGCCTTTCTGCTCGGCGCGAAGCTGCTTGATTATCTTGATTCGCTCTTCGACCTGCTTGAGTTCGGCCTCAAGCTGATTCTTGCGGTCGATGTCGCCTTGCAGCTTGGTGGCCTCGGCCTGCTCCTTGTCCAGTTGCGCTTTGGCGTCGGCGTGCGCGTTGTTGGTCAGCAGGTAATCGATGCCTATGACGATGGCGTAGATGACCAGCGCCGCCGCGACCATAAAGAGTTGTTGCCCGCGACGGGCGGCGACTTTGGTCTTCTGAATCGATACGCGCTGCTCGGCGGTTCCTTCCAGAAGGTTTACTC
>CAZPQE010000137.1:0-13600 GCA_964588615.1 uncultured Clostridia bacterium
TAGGAGATTCGACCGAAGGCTCCGAAGGGGCGGATTTTTCCGCAAGCTCTCGCAACTCTCCTTTTTTATCGATCAGAATCAGGGCCAGTTTCTCTATCATCTCCCGGCTGCTTTCATAGCTCTCGACTTTCGGCCTGGCGTAAACGCTTTCCTCCCATTCGCGGATTTGCTTCCAGGAAGAGTCGGGAACCTGCCCTCTCGTCACCTCGCTCGGATCATAATCTGCGGCGAGGCGTTCTGCGCGCGCCAGGAGCGCAATCTCATCGGCGCAATCGGCGCAGGCTGCCGCGTGCGCGGCTGTGGAGCGTTGCTTTTTCGGGTCGCCGTAGAAAAATTCGGCCAGTTGACTTGCGTCCGGGTGAGAGGCTGACAGGTCTGTCCTTATCGATGCGACCCCGGCTTTGAGCCCACGAATCAACTCGACCGATGAAGAGCAATCGGGGCAATCGAGGAGGTGGTTCTGGATGTCGCGCGTCGAAGGCTCATCGAGCCTGCCGTTGATGTAATCGAACAGTTTTTTTTCAGGGTGAGTGGATTTCCTGGCCATAATACTACCGCCTTCGTTTAATGTTTATTTTCGTCCCGCTCCTCCGGCAAGCAGCGCTTCGGCTGATGTGATGCCGCGCTCGCGCAGCCAGTTCATCAATCTCACCTTGAGGCGGCGGGCGCGCTGGTAAATGAGGTCCTCCGACATCTCGTATTTTTCGGAAAGCTCCTTCGCGTTTTTCTCGCCGATGATATATTCGTTGACCACAACGCTGTCTTTCCAGTCTCGGCACACATCATCGAGCAGTTGCTCGATGAGTTGAGTCTGCTGACTCTTGAGCGCCGCCGCTTCGGGAGAAAGCTCTCTCGAAGGGGCGTTATCGACGGGCGAGGGGAGATCGGAATCAGGATCGGCCAGAGGGCGCGGGGTCCAGGATTTGTCTCGCCCGACCCGACGATAGGTATCGATCAACTCGGAGGTGGCGATTCGGGCGATGAAGCTCGACAGCTTCCCTTCCCTTCGCCAGAGGCCGAGCCCGCGATAGACCTTGAAGACAACGCGCGAGATCACATCTTCCTGACTGTCCCAGGCCGGAAACCGAAAATGCGTGCTGCGCACTATATGGTTTATCAGCCAGTGATGCCGGGCTATGATCGCCTCGAAACAGTTGTGAGCCGCGCGCCAGTCGCTGTCGAGATGAGAGAGGAACGCATCGACGAGTTCCTCATCGCTCAGAGTTTCGATTGCGCGCTGATCCGGTTCTGCGCCGATTCCTTCAGCCATGCGCTCACTCTCGATAAGGTATTTTGCCCTTGCTTGCGAGCGCATTCTACCATCCGTCCGGTCTGTCCGAAAGCCCGGCCAAGAAGACGGGCCTTTTCAAAATTGCCTGACAGAGGAATTTCACGATGACGATTCAATGAGAAGGCGAAGCCGATATGTATTCGAAGACGGCGGCGGAGATATCGGCTATGAGCTTATGCGCCCGCTGAGGCTCCCCTATTCCGCGAGTGAGCACCACTATCACATAAGGCTTGCGATCACGGGGAAAGACTATTCCGGCATCGTGGTTGACCTTCGTGATCGATCCGGTCTTGTGGGCCACCCGCGCCGTGCGGGGTACGCCCGCAGGGATTCCTTCGTTGAACCGCTGCGCGAGCATCACATTGACCATCTGTTTGCACGCCTCTCGTGACACTATTCGGCCCTCGGCGATGGCGCGCATCAAGGTCAGAAGATCGCGGGCAGTCGCGGTGTTGTTGAGTCCCTTCTCGAACGCCTTGCCGTCTTCGACTCCGCGAAGAACTTTCATGTTTGGCGCTCCGAGTCTTTTCATCAGACTCATCACTCGCGCGGCGGTCACTCGTTCTATCAACAGATTGGTGGCGAGGTTGCTGCTGTTGGCGATCATCAACCGCACAAGTTTGCGAATGGTTTCCTTCTCGCCGATTCGCTTGTAGAGCGAGCCTTCAGAATCGTCTTCCGGGCTGATCGAGTAGCGGCTTCCATCGGCGATGCTGACGAAGTCGCTTTTGATCGTTATCCGTTCATCGAGGGTCAGCTTTCGTTCAAGGGCCTGTCGATAGATTTCCATCATCACCGGAACTTTCATGGTGCTTGCGGCATGGAAGCTCACGTCCGGGTTTATGAAGAGGGTCTTTCGCCCGGCCAGATCATAAAAAGCCACCGCGACGGTTTCGGCCCCGCTGTCTTTTATCAGCGAGTTGATCTTCAATTCGAGTTGAACGATGTTGAAAGAGTCCGTCGTCTGGCCAGCGGGCGCGCTCGAAAAGACTAGAAAGCAGATCAGCGTGGCGATGAGAAATCTGGCGTGTGCGGATTTCACAGGAGAGAGGAAGCCGTCATTCATTGCTCTTGCTTTTGAGAGACCGGGCCATCAATCCGAGTCCGGCAGCGAAGAGGGTGAACATCAGGATGGTGTTGAACAGGCTCGTGCGTTGATAATAGATATTGAGATGAGCGAGTATGCCGGCGAAGATTATGAGCAGCCCGCCTCCTGAGAGTATCCAACCGGCAATCGATTTGCCGTTGAAGAAAAGCAGAACGATGCCGATTATCAAAGGTATGAGCGTGAGTCCGAAGGTGTTGTTGCCGAACCATCCCCAGTAGCCGTTCGTCACCACCTGAACCTGATTCATAATCAGGTAGCCTCCGACTATGGCCAGAGCGAGACCGGCGAAGAAAGCGCCCAGCCCGCCGGGTGTGCCTCCCGGCCCCTGAAATCGTCGTTGTTCTTTCTCTTCCGACATTATGCGCTCGGAAGATTATCACTCCCGTCAGGGCCAGTCAACGATTCATCGTTTTGACAGAGGGAGGGCGCAAAGTCGAAGAGGGATGGGGGCAGATACAAAAGCCCCCCCCCATGCATCACTCTCCGTGAGAACCTACCGCGAGCGGTACTGAAAGGTGATTCTCGTCTCTTCTTCCATAACCAGCGGGCGCACGAAGCGATAAGACCTGCCCGCGCGCGGCACGTCCACCCTGACCGGCAGAATTCCAGCAACTCGTCGCTGCAGGGCGAAAACGTTCTGCGAAGGCGCAGTGAGTTGCGCCTCCTGCGCCTTGCGCACTTGCTCTACGATCCTCCCGCTTTCGCGCTCTATCACTGCCGATTCGCTCGCCAGCGTCACCATCTCCGAAACTCCGCCGGCTTCGAGCGTGGTGCCTATTCGAGCCGGACGGGATGGCTCGTAGCTCAGTTCGTATACGGAAGTCTTGAACCCTGACTGCTCGATCCTGACTCGAAGCGGCCCCTGCCTTACGCCCGATATCGCCCACTTTCCTTCCGAGTCGCTGGTGGCTCTCTGTTCCACTCCGGTCTGAGTATTGACAACGATGACCGTAGCGCCAGGAATGACTGCTCCCTGCACGTCGGCGATGATGCCGCCGATCTGTCCCTGCGCGAGGCTGCCGATATCGATTTCACTTTGCCTCCACACAGTCTGGCTCACTTCATCGTCCTCGCCTCCGGCGCGCGCCAGAACATCCAGCGCGCTTGCAGGCAGGAGGCTGGCCGAAAGAGCATTGCCGCCGAATTGCTTCACCTCCAGCCTCTCCGGCAGAAATACTTCCCAGGTCACCAGACTCACAGGCAAATCCAGTTTCATGGCGCTCATCTCGTAAGACCCGGCCTTTGCAAATGGCGCCCCCGCGCTCAGGTACACGAAAGAAACCGTGTATGGCCCCGACGGACGAAAGCCTGCTCGAAGCATCGGGACGCGACTGCCGTCGGCTCCCTGCACAGGTTTTACTTTCTCGCCTTCTACCTCCGCCGACAGGATCGTGGCCCCCTGCGGCAAGTCGACTTTGACGAACGGTTGAGCGTGGTTCCTCACCCTCAGCGTCACTTCAGTGAGCGACTTCCCTTCCACATTGAGCAGCGTAGTTATGGTCGCGCGGTCGGCTATCGCCGAAATCGCCGCGCTATCGGGAAACTGATTCCATTCCAGCGCAAGCTTAGGCATATCGCCCGGACGGCGGTGATAACGAAATGCGGCCTGCAAAGAATAACGAGCAAGAGACCGCGCGATCGGCCCCGCTTCGCGTATATCGATTCTTCTCAACCCGCCTCCTTCCGTCGCCGTGAGTTCCATCGCGCCGACGCCTTCGACAAGCACTTCGCCTCGTTCGCCCTGCGCGCCTGCGAAGGCGATGAATGGAGCGTCGAGACGGTTCTCGCTGCTTGCCCGCTCGATTGCGATCACGAACTGATGCGCCCGGCGAGCAGGCTCGCGCACTCTGAGAATCAGGTTGCCTGCCTCCTGCGCGCTCGAATCCAGAGTGCTGCCCGACACCTCGATCACCTCGAAGCCCGCAGGCAGTGGAACCTTTAACTCGGCCACCTCGCCCTGAATCACCGCGATGTCGCACAGAGCGGCTATCCTCAGATCAGACTCCCCAACCGAGATCAGGGCCTTGATGTCTGATGTGAATCGCGCCTCGCGCTGCGTTGCCGGAGCCGTCACCTCTCTGGTAGTCCACCACACCCTTGCCGGTTTGCCCGCTTCGAGCGTCGCCTCGATCATCGTATGCCCGTTCGAGGTCGCGCGACTGGTTATCAAACCCGGCTCTATGCGAACGTCGGCATGGTTGCCAGGGATGTCCAGAGTGAGAAGAGTGCTTCCCGCCGCCGGAACCGGAAGCGTGAAAGAAGCTCTCCCGGCCTCGATTGCCAGAGCCGACGCCACGTTCAGGGATATAGAAAACGCGCCCGGCCCGTTTACGACCGCCGAGTGCGTGGCTCCTTCCCCGATGAGAGGCAGCGCCCTTTGCGACTGCTGCGCGTCAAGAATGGTAAGCCCCGTGAGGAGTGGAACCTTCGTCGGGCCTTTTCGCAGCAGGTCGCCATCGATATCGAGAGAGCCGGTCATCATCTCGCCCTCGACTCGCAGCTTGAAAGCGGCGCGAGAGAGGACGAAGGGAAGCGGCGCGGCTTCGGGCGGTTTGGGACGGCGCGCGACCAGATCGAGCAGACGGTTGTATTCTGCCAGCGTGAGCGTGACGGTTCCGGGCAATGCCTGCGGCGCGATTCTTTGAGGCGGCAGGCTGTTGTTCTGACCCTGAGCCGCGACAGCAAGAAGCAGTATCGCAATCACAGTTTTTTTCATCTCTCACCTCGCTTTCTGTCTCGCTGGAAATCGAACTCCAGGACAGGGGTCTGGTTTTCGCTCGTCAACTCCGATATGAGAAAGATTGAAGGGCCAAAATGAGGGAAGGCAACGCGAATGGGCAAATTCCTCGTCGGGCGCGATGCGCGCGGAAGACGTGAGACTGCCTTCTGCTCCGCGCTGGCAACTGGTTGTGTTTCGACCTGCGCGCCGGAAGCTGATTGCAGTACCGGCGATATGGGCGCTGTGTATGGCGCGAGGCGAAAGCTCCCCGGAGCCGCGGTCAATCGAAAGAGAGGCGAGTGGTGAACGAGCAGGCTCGATTTAGAGATGGGCATATCCGCCGCAAACAACTCCAGCCGCGCTCTTCCCTTCTCGCTCCACGCCGCCACGCGATCCAGGTAAACCACTTCGACCGCAAAAGCTGGCGCTTCGTCTCCTGCCCTGGCTTTTTCGAGAGGTATCAGCAAAGAGCCGTCCGGCGCGCGGCCCGGACGAATCGGGCGGCCAGCAACCACCACGCTCCACAATTCAGCGCCCGACGGCAGATTGACCTTGAGAAAGTTTCTCTGATTGTTTCGAACCGCCATCCGCGAATGCACAAGCAGCTTGCCGTCTTCGGTTATCAACACACTGTAGGCAGCTTCCTCAATATTGGCTGAGAGCACTGCCTGCGGCGTGTAACGTGCGACTCGCACCGAAAGCGACCGCGCCGATCTGCCTTCGGCAGGCCGCAGTCGAAATGCGACCAGCGAGGGCGACTGGCGGCCCGCTATCAACTGGCCGAGATCAGATGCCTCGGCTTCTTCGAGACCGGCAGAATGTTTGTCTTTTATCTCTCCTGCGCCGAGAACTTCGACCCCGATGCCTCCGGTCTCTCGCTCTGCCGAAGGGAGGCGGAGGAGAGGAACATCGATCTGGCCTTCGCGCGCAAGCCTCATCTCTCCGCTGACAGTGAATCGAGCCCTCTGCGAGACAGGATCGAGAAATGTAACGACCAGTTCTTTTGCTGACTGCTCCCAGTCGGCAACCATCGATCCTGAAACCTGATCGACTGTGAACTGAGCGGGCAACTCAAGGCGGACTTCTCTTGCCAGCCCTTGAAGCACCTCGACCTCGACTTCAGCGTTTATCTGAGTGTTGTCTTCGGCGAGTCCAATGAGTTGAGTGAGCGCGCCGCGAAATCTGAGCAATTGCGCCGCCCGCTGATCCTCGACTCTGCGCTTCCAGGCAAAGTTGAGGCCCTCGCCTCCCCGCCCGTGCGCGACCCAGCGGCTTCCGCCCGGAGTGTCTTTCCGCTCCAGAAGAAGTCCACCGCTCACTCTTACATCGACTCCCCGGTCTGATTTGGCGGCAAGAGTGACTGCCGCGCGAGAGACCGAAGATGCGTTGGCCGGAAGGCGGAGCATCTCGGTTCCCGCGACGGTCGAAACCGGGGCGACGATGGCCAGCGTCAACACAGAGCGCCCTGCGCGCGAAAGCAGAATGTAGCTCGCTTTGTCGGCTGCGCCGGTGATGAGCGAGACCGGACGGCCATCGAGTCGCGCTTCCCGAATCATCAGGCCGGAGGGTATGGCCACCCGCACCCATCCGTCTTTTATCACGTCTATCGTCAGCCGCGCTTCTCCCGCCGCCAGGTCTCCATCGACTTTAAGATCGTAATCCAGGCGCGTAAGCGTGGCCTCGACCGGAGGAGGGTCGGGTTCGCGGTCGGCCGGGAAAGCCGCCTGTCGCAGGGCGCGATAATCATCTACGGGGAGCACGACCCAGCCTTCTGCCGTGACAGGAGTCTGAGCCGGGCTTGCAACGGCGCTGAGAATGGACAAGCCTGTCAGGCAAGCCAGCTTTGTCATCAGCGCGATCAGTCGCACTGATACTGATACGCCAGGTCTTTTCATAAGCGTTCCTCACTTTCTCTTGCTGATGAAGTACACTTCGAGGTTGGGGGCCTCTTCTGCGAGGTTGGGCGAGGCGTCGAAGGTGGATCAAAACAAGACGCGGAAGAAAACGGATGCGCTCGCGTCAGAGTGTGTTCAATCTCGCTCTACATTCGTCTACTCACTCGGCCAATCTCATCCGAAAGATTTAGCTGGAGCCAGTCTACGGAAAAAGAACGGGCCTGACTATGCCGCTTGCGAAGAACCCGAGCAGTATCCCAAATCCCCCGATAAGAAATAAGAATCATGTAGGGGTGGCCGTCTCTGGCCACCCCTGTTCGATTCAATGTCGAACTTTCAATGGTGATGAAAAAGTAATGCTGCCGGTTGAAAAGATATACGGTTCCGACGAGGAGACTTTCTCTGAGAAATTTGAATATCGAAAGTTCCTTACTTTTTCTCAATTCTTCAGCAGCACCTTTTCATGACTACAGAACTTTCAAATCGAAACGCCCCTTCAGTCAGGGGCCACCGTCTCTGGTGGCCCCTACAGGTGTTTCATTCGCTTACCCAGGGATTCCAGCACGATCACTTTGCTGATTGAGTCGAAGCTGTTCGCTTCAAAACCTTCGTCACTGTGACGCGCTTCATCAATTCTTTCCTGTCCATAAAATATGTCGGCGCGGCTTTGGCGGGGCTGAAAAGTTTTTCGGCCTGATCGTCCCAATGACCGCTCTCTTTGTGATCGCTCTGGCCTGTTGGAAGTATCGCAAAGGATTTCGGAGGATTGGTCAGTATCACCACCTGAGTCGATGTTTGCCCTCCGACTCCGACCATTTCTTTTCCGACTGTTTGAAAAGAAATCGCGCGCGGCGTCGCCATACCGACGGCGTTCTGCCCGCCACTGAGCGACCCTCCGCCTACGGGCCACGTTTTATTTCCTCCCTGACGACCGACGCGAAAGTATCTGCCGTAGGGCGCGCGCAACGTATCGAAATTCGACCGCAGCCACTCAGCCGCTTTGGCGAGCGCGCCGATCAACACTTCATCAGTGACAGATGCGGGCGGGTCTGTAGCCGATGAAAACGGAGAGCCGAGCGATTTCTTGAAAGCGTAAAACGCAAGCGCGCCCTCGGAGGCGGCATCTGAGCGGCGATTCCATTGCTCGATCAGATTGTAGACCTCGGTCATATCCCAAGTTCTCTCGCTTGCTCCGACCGAAGACGAAGCGGATTTATTCCACGCTTCTTTCAATCTTGCCTGCCACAACTCGGCGTGCCACACCTGCGGGTTGAAGGCTATATCGATTGCCTGCTCAAGGGTGACTTTATTTGCGGCATCCAGAAGCTCGGTCATCATCTCGCCTCGCTGATGGCGCGGGGCAGTGCGAGAGGCGTTGTAAAGGTAGGGACGTTCGGAATATTTCTCAGGCGTGAGCGGGCTGTCTTTCATCATCGCAAACGGAGTGACGTTGCAGTTATGCATGTAGCCGCTCGCGGGGTTGGTAAGCTGAACGAGATCGTTGAAGGTGTGAAGGCCCTGCCACTCGGTCGCCGACGTGTTTCCCGGAATGGGGCGCGATGGATCGACTCCTCTGGCTCGGACGGGAACGCGCCCGTTGCGCACATAAAAAATATCTCCCTGCACAGTTCCCACCATGATGTTTTGCGACATCAGTTGAAGACTCGACAGCGCCTTCTTCATCTCTTCGAGGTTGCGTGCCATATTCATCTGATAGCCCTGATCGGCCAATCCGATTTCTTCGGCGTAGGGGATAGCCATCGCATAAGCCTTGCCCGCTTTTCTGGCCACCACCGGGCCGTGATGCGTGTATTCGATTTCAATCTCTCTCCACTCCGTCCTGTCGCCGGACTTGATTCCAACTTTTTCTTTTCTAACTGACATATCGCGCCACCTGCCGTCATAGCGGTACTGTCGTGGATTGTCCGCGTTGATTTCTTCTTCGAAGACATCCGAGGTGTCAGGCCCGCCTGTGGTCATCGCCACCGAGCAGTAGCGATTATGGCCGAGGCTCGGGAACGGCAGGCCGAGTATGGAGACGCCTGAGACGTTGTAATCGCCCGCGTAGATTCGAACCTGATAAAAGCGGAACTCGCCGTACCAGCTAAGGTGCGGATCGATGACGGCGATGGGCGCTCCGATGGTCGTTCGTGAAGCAGCGATGAGCATTTGATTCGAGCCGCGATAAGCCATCTCATCGGGCCTGATCCCCGCTTTGCTCAGATCGGACATCGCTTCGCCCAGCGGCCACCCGAAGATGATGAACCTTGATAAGGCGATGGCCATCCAGGGTTCGATCTGCTGCGCCCATGCGGGAACCTGCTCAGGATGCTCTCGCATGAAAAGCTTTATGCCTTCCTGATAAGACTCGATGGCCGCGCGCATTTTCGGGCTGACCTGATTGTATTTTTCACGGCTGATTTCGGCGTGTCGCCAGATTCGTTGGATGAGATCGTTGCGGTAATGATCCGGGCCGAAGGCTTCGGCCATAGCGCCTGTCGCGCGGCGATAATTTTTGAGCAGTTCTTCGAGGCGGTCTTCGGCCTGACAGTAGCCGACGGCGAAGGCTGCCGCTTCGAGCGTCGGGGCAAATATGTGCGGGATGCCGTACTCATCGCGATAGATAGTCGCTTCTTCAGCGGACACGGCCTGAGTTTGAATCGAGAATGGAAGAATGAGAGAGAGGGCGATCAACGCGAGCAATGCTTTTTTCATGGCGAGAGTTCCTCCACGGAAAACCGTTTTCAGTTCCCGGTTTTCAGTTTTCAATTTTTCACCATTGCGTCGTTGGAAACGATTTCAATGGCTCCTCCGATGACTATGATTGATGAGCGGAGGGATGTTAAGCCAACCCGGAGGCGTGTGTCCACCGGGCGCGGTCATTGCAAAACGCGGCCTGTTGTTAGAGAATATCGCCTCCCGCACTATCCGCATTCAGGCGCGAAAGGAATCAACGATGACGGCAAGCAATCCCGCCAGTGAAAAGGTGCTCGTAGACCTACAGCACGGCATCAAACGCATAACGATCAATCGCCCCGAACGCCGCAACGCCCTCGACACCGAAACATTCAAGTTGCTGCGCGCGGCCATAGAAGAATCCGCTGCGGATGACAGCAAAGTAATCATATTGACCGGCGCGGGCGAAGCCTTCTGCGCTGGCGCCGATCTTCAGGCCCGCCTCGCGCAGGACATCTCGAAGACGGACGTGACGACTTCACTCCGCGAAAACACCAACCCGACTATCGAAGCAATGCGTAGTTTGCCAAAGCCGATAATAGCTCGCGTTCACGGGCCTGCGGTCGGAGTCGGGTGCAATTACGCGCTTGCCTGCGACATCATCATCGCTTCGGATCAGGCGAAGTTCGGGCAGGTGTTCGTCAAAATAGGTCTCGCGCCCGACGGCGGAGGAACCTATTTTCTTCCCCGAATGGTCGGCTATCACAAGGCATTCGAACTGATGGCGACCGGCGAGATAATCACCTCTCACGAGGCGCTCAGGCTCGGAATCATCAATCGCGTAGTTGCGGTCGAAGAACTTGACAGCGCAGTCGATGAACTCGCGCAGCGGCTCGCGGAGTCGGCGGCGATTTCGATAGCCGCGATCAAAGCGGAACTCAACTACGCGATGAATGCTGATCTCTCTGCCGCGCTCGATTTCGAAGCGGTAAATCAGGGCGACTGTTTCCGCTCCGAGGATTTCGCGGAAGGCGTCGCGGCTTTCCTCCAGAAACGCAAGCCGGTCTTTCAGGGCAAATGAGCGAAGAAGGAGCCCTAACGAGGTTGCGCAGATTGAAGGCGCTGGCCCTAAGCTCGATCATCATCGCGCTGTCTGTGATTCCTTCGACGCCGGGCGCGCAGCCGGACGCTTGCGTCGCGTGCCATCAGAAAGCAACTCCCCAGGCAGTGGATTTTTATTCGAAGAGCGTTCACTGGGCAAAAGGCTATTCGTGCAATCGCTGTCACGCGGGCGATGCGACCGCGACCGTAAAAGAGCAGGCTCACGGCGCAGGGTTCACAGGACAGCCAAACCCGAATCAGGTTGTCTCGATGTGCGGGTCATGTCACCGGTCGCAGAACGCCGCCTTCAAGACAGGTAAGCACGCTTCGGACAAACGAGGTCAGCCGCGTGTGGATTGCTCGCAATGTCATGGGGCGCATCTTGTAGGTTCGTCCTCGCGCAACTTCGGCTATGCATATTATTGCGCGGGGTGTCATGGGCAGGAGTATCTGCCCGCGCTGCCGCAGGATTTTCAGCGGATGCTCGGGCTGGCCGATATGATCGAAGCGACAGTCGAGATTGCGCCGCAGGCCGTCGTGTTGAAAAAAGAGATAAGCCGTCGAACAGGAGAAATCGTGCATTCGACGAACCTCGACGGCGGGCATGAAAAGATTCCTGAGATATTGAAACTCGGAGAAGAGTTCAAAAAGATGATCGAGAAAAGATAGAACCCGGCGTTCTATCATCAGACTGTCAGACAGAACCCATCCGCTCTGACATCAGATTTGTTCGCGCAGAGGAGAGCCGATGACTGATCGAGCCAGAGCCAATCTTACACTTGCGTTACTGTTTTTCATCAACCTCATGAATTTCTATGACCGGCAGGTGATCGCCGTTTTGACCGAGCCTATACGCCAGGAATGGCAACTCGACTACAGCAGGATGGCGCTGCTCGGCACAGCTTTCACGCTGATCTACGCTGCTGTCGGCGTGCCGTTGGGGTGGCTTGCCGACAAATTTTCACGGACGCGTATCCTGTCCGCGTCCGTATTCGTCTGGAGCCTGCTGACTGCGCTTGGAGGCTACGCGCAAAACTATGCTCAGATGTTCGCGCTGCGCCTCGGCGTGGGAGTCGGCGAAGCGGCCTGCGCGCCCGCAGGCAATTCGGTCATCGGCGATCTCTTCCCCGCTCACCGCCGGGCCAAAGCCATTTCAGTTTTCATGATCGGCCTGCCTCTGGGTCTTGCGCTGAGTTACGCAGTATCGGGGCGAGTGGCCGCTGCCTGGGGATGGCGCTATGCCTTCTTCGTCGCCATGATTCCGGGTCTCATTCTCGCTCTGTGGGCTTTGCTTACGCCGGAGCCGAGGCGCGGAGCGACAGAGACTCACGACATCGGCGCGCACAAGCGCGAAGGGTCGGCTTTCCTGACCGTGCTTAGGATTCCGACCATGTGGTGGATAATCATTTCCGGCGCGCTGCTCAATTTCAATATGTACGCCATAGGCTCTTTCCTCAATCCCTACCTTCAGCAATACCACAAGCTCGACATCCGACAGGCCAGCGACATATCGACTGTGGTCAACGGGCTGATGGGAATTCCGGGGCTGATCGTAGGCGGGATTATAGCCGACGCGATACTCAAGCGAATGAAGAACGGTCGAATGATCGCGGGCGCTGTCTCGATAATCATTTCAGTGCCGCTCGTCATCCTTGCGCTCAACCGGATGAGCGGGGACCTGTGGGGATTCGGAATTCTGATGGGCCTAGGGTATGCGACTATGACCGTTTATTACTCAGCCGTCTACCCTACGGTTCAGGACATCATCGAACCCTCGCTTCGCGGAACCGCGATGGCGATTTACTTCTTTGCGATGTACGTCCTGGGCGCTTCGCTCGGCCCTTACGGGACGGGGGTTTTGAGCGATTACTTCACAAAGCGCGCGGCGCAATCGCAGGGCATAACCGACACAGGCTTCGCCGCGCTTGAACCCTTCCGCGCCGAAGGAGTACATTCAGCAATGTATGTCATCCCGATCCTCGGCGCGCTGCTCGCTTTCGTGTTGCTTGCAGGCGCGAGGACGGTGACCAGAGACATGGAGAAGCTGCAAAACTGGATGCGCGAATCGGCGTTGAAATCGAAAGCCGCCGGAAAAGTAGTAGAAGCTGCGAATTGATTTTCGTCACTGGTCATAACTCCTCAGCCGCGTAGCGGCCCGATGAGTTTAGCCGCCTACTTCAGTGCGCGGTAGATCGAAGTCAACGGCCTCCGCGTCGGTCGCGCGACGGTTGAATCTTTGATCCAATGAGATCAATCGTCGCTCGCGCGACGCGGAAAAACACTGGCTACAGTACCGTGAGCTAAAGCACACGGCTACAGTCAGGTCGCCGCTGACGCGGCTGCAAAGGCTGAGTAGATATCATTGGTCTTATGTTTATGAAGTTGCTCATGGCGAATCGATTCAATCAGGTCTGGCGGTCTCTGATTGTCGGCTGGTTGTGTCTGGTTGTAGCCCTGAGCGGCTTCGTGAATTCTCACCTCAGCGTTGATCGACTTTCGAAATACAGCCCGGCTCTCGAACCGAGCGAAAGCGACTCTCTGAAAGATGAAGACCCGGAAGGACGAAGCGATTGGTTTTTCAATCAACGCGCCTATCCTTTCGATTCTATCCCCTCTGACGCCCGCCATCTTGCAATCGAGCAGGCTCGAAGCAATCAATTCGAATCGCTGCTCGCGCCTGCTGCCGCGACTGTCTGGCAGCA
Source organism: uncultured Clostridia bacterium (assembly GCA_964588615.1). GTDB lineage: Bacteria > Acidobacteriota > Blastocatellia > UBA7656 > UBA7656 > UBA7656. The sequence goes on from CAZPQE010000137.1 coordinate 13,493, forward strand.
CATCGGCCCTTCTCCGACTTACTCGGCTTACTACGGGAACTGGGGCTACACAAGCGGGCGAATAAACACAGTCGCAGTCTCTCCCGCAAACCCGCAGATAGTTCTCAT
>CAZPQE010000138.1:0-13484 GCA_964588615.1 uncultured Clostridia bacterium
CATTGGTTTATTTGACGCAAGCAGTGTTCGAGGAGCAGTGGCAAAAAGAACAAGCTGCCAACTAAACTCTAAACGGCTAAAATAGTGTCCAGTTTTACGGGACCACTACAGGAATTTCAACTGAGAGCGTGTCTGCAAACTCTGGAAGGCGCGGATGTGGTCGAGTCGGCTCTCGACTATGCCGCCGACCTGGTTGCAACGTCAGGTGACAGGGAAATTGATCCGTCGCATCAGCCCAAATCAAAGTTCTACAATTTCTCCAGTCGAATCGCTCCATCGCCGGTCTTGATGGTGATCAGTGGCCCTCCGGCATTGAGTTTTCCATGCAGCTTGTTGTTCTCAGTGCGGCCTGAAATCGTCACCGGGATATTGAAATCGATGTGGCCGTCGCCTGTTCGCACATCCACCTCGGCGTCGAACTCCTGCGGGAGCCTCAACGTCAGACTCCCGTCGCCGGTGCGCAGCGTCCACTGGCCCGCCATCTTCGATCCCTCAAGCGCGCTGGCTTCTACTCGCCCGTCTCCAGTCTCGATCTCCAGCACCTCGAATACCCCTTCCGCCCGCACATTGCCATCGCCGGTGACGGCGCGCAGTCGCCCTCCGAGGTTTTCAATGCCGATGTTGCCGTCTCCCGTCTCGACTGCCGCTTTGCCTCTGGCGTCTCTCACATCGATGTTGCCGTCCCCGGTGTGAGCGCGCAGGTTGCCTTCAGTCCCGACTATTCGAATGTTGCCGTCGCCGGTGTCGGCCACTATTTCGCCCTTCACCCCTGTCACTTCGATGTCGCCGTCGCCCGTCCGCAAATCGAGGCGCGTCTCCTTCGGCACGCGGACGAGGATGTCGACTCTTCGCCTGTTAAAATTGATGCTGAAGAAAGAGCGCGGGAACTTCACTTCGAGAGAGACCAGGTCGCCGTTTTGCTGATCGAGGATGCGAATCCCGTCATCGCCTATCTTCCAGTTCCGGGTCGTCACTCGCGCTTCGATGGTGTTGCGGTCCCAGGTCTCAATGCGGATGTGAGCGTCCGATGTTTTTATGCGAAGCGCCGCCGGGCCTGCGGTGTCGAAACTCTTCGACCACTCGTCAGCAAAGGGAGCGAGCGAAAAAAGCAGCATGATCGATGCCAGCATATCTCACCTCCTGACTGTCGTGATTTGCCTTGATTACGACCCCGGAGTCGGAATCGTTCCCCGAAAATCAGCCTCGAAGCGCGGTCGTCAACAGACCTTCGATGTCTCCGAACCGGACCAGATAATCTTCATGGCTGCGGCGTATGCATTCGTGAGCCTCCCCGGCTCCGTAAACGTCGGTTATCTCGCAGACTTTTTCATCCGAATCGAGCGGGTTCTTGTAAGTGAGGAAGTAGTGCTTGAGGCGATCTATGACTGAAGAAGGACACTCGCTGATATCTCGCCAGCTTCCGTAAGCTGCATCGCCTTCGAGGACGGCTATGATTTTGTCGTCGGCTTCTTTCCTGTCGATCATGCGAAGCCCGCCGATAGGAATGGCCTGAAGCAGTATGTCGCCGTGAGAGATCGCTTTTTCGGAAAGAACGCAGATGTCAATCGGGTCGTGATCGCCGACTATCCCTTCGCGCCCGGTTTTTGCGGCGCAGAACTCGCCTACTTTTTCGCCGCAGAAAGTCTGAGGTATGAATCCGTAGAGGCAGGGGGTGATGTTTGAAAACCGTTGAGGCCGGTCGATCTTCAGGTGGCCGGTCACTTTGTCGCTCTCGTATTTCACGGTGTCGGTCGGAACGATTTCGATGTAAGCGGTGACGACCTCCGGCGCGTTACTGCCTATCGAGACTCCGTGCCAGGGATGCGACTTGAAGAGCAATCCCATCAGCGCCCACAGAGGCTCTCGTTTTTCTTCAGCCATAGTTGCCTCCATGAAAGAGCGAGCCTTTTTGGAGTGCGGGAACGAAGGGGATAACTCTGTCTCGTCCCCGCTTTGGTCTTATGCGGAATCAAAGCTGCGACGAGTCGCAGCACTCCAAAGAATCTCCCTTATTCAATTGCCGCGCTGCACGGTCACGTTGCCCGCCCGGCGTATGTCGTAAGCGACTCCGACGAAGGTTTTCAGATAGACGACCGTAGCGGCTCCGAGCGCGGCGTAAACCAGAAGCTCGCGGCTCGCCATCTGCGTGAGGTAAAAGGCAGCCGCAATCGAAGCTGTCATCACCCCTGCAGTCGCCGCATAGTAAACCGTCCGATGCCACAGGCTGAAGATGATGATGAAGCTCGCAGCCGCGATGAATGTTCCGAGCGGGTGCGGCCATCCCAGCGCCACTGCCAGAGAAAAATAATACGCCACCACGAGTCCGCGCACGAACTTCTGAAGCGTGAAGTAGTTTTCGTAAAAGAACGGAAAGAACGCCGCCACCACCGACGCGACCAGCAACAGGTTCATATCGCCCGGAGGCACTTCGATAGCGCGTGTGAGCCAGGCGTGCCACGCGAGTATCAGCCAGACGGGCATGGAATTGCGCGCCCATTTGGCGATGCGCGAGGGCTTTATCAAAGTGAGATCGGCGATGATGTAGAGGTAATAAATTGCGGGCGCGATCCATACTTCGAGCGCGCCTGCTGTAAACGTGGAGCGCGCCAGAAGAATGAGCGTCGAGATGAAGGCGGCTATGAGCGGAGCCCACTCGTAGCTGCGGATGTTGGAAGGCGGCTGGGCGTACCATTTTTCGATGGCGGCGTCTTCGTGAAGCGAAGCGGCAAGCGAGCGATTGATGGAGGCGGCGACCTGCTGCATGACTTCGCGCTGGAACTCGCGGTCCTGGCCTCTCGCCTCGCGGTCTTCTTCAGAAACGCGAATCGGTTTGTGATAGCGGACGATGATCTTTGCGGGCTTGGGGATCAGTTTCCACTTGGGCCAGGCGCGATATGCGCCTCCTATGGTGATGGGGACGATGAGCGCGCCGGTCTCGATGGCCATTCGCGCCACTCCGGTTTTCAATTCTCCCATAGGTCCCTGCTCGGACCTTTGCCCTTCGGGAAAGATGCCGAGCGCGTCGCCTCGCTCAAGCACCGCTATGGCCTGAAGGTAAGCCGATTCGCCTTTGCCTTTTCGAATATCAACGGGAAACGCGCCGAGTTTGCGTATGAACCATCCCAGACCGGGAACTTTGAAGAGCGCATCCCACGCCATGAAATAAATCATGCGATCAACCGGAAGCCCCACAAGCACGGGATCGAGATAAGAAGGGTGATTGCCCGCAAGGATGATTGCGCCCTCGCGCGGGATGTTGTCGAGACCGTGATACTCGACCGAAAAAAGCAGGCGAAACAGAGGCCGCCCGATCAGTTTCAAAAAAAAGTTCATAGCACGATGACAACCCGTTGCGATTTTTCGGGGCAGATACTAACAGAAAACCTGCGGTGAGAAAAACTTCTTCTGCAAATCGACGATGGGGTTTCATTCTAAGGTTGCGCGCACTCGTTCGCGCAGGTAATCGAAAGACAGAATGGGTAGAGGGACGATCCCTCTCAGACAATCAAAGACAAACCAGACGCGCCCGTGCTGACAGGTCGCAGGCCGAAGGCTTGCTCAAATACTGAATCGGTCGCAGGCCCGAGGTCTGCGCTGTGGGGGGAGTCTATGCAAAACGATGCTCTGTTTACACTCTGCGATCATCCATCGCTCTTCAAACGTCTCGCTCATGAATTCAACGAAGCGGCAGGCGAATTCTGCGAAAACCCGGCGGCGTTCATCGCCAGCGCCATCAGGGGTGAAAATCACATAGACCATCGTCGCCGCGCGCTCCTGAAATTCGGGATCGCAATCGGTCTCGTCGTTTACTCAGCGGTCTTCGCTGCGATGTTGATCTTCTGGGTCATGGACGGGCGCGATACTCCTGTTGCAGAAGAAGGGCCGCGTCGATGGACGATCGTCTTTCCGGGCGAGCCGCCGAAGGTCGAAAAGCCGAAAGCCGAAGACGAAAGCGGAGGAGGCGGAGGTGGAGGAAACCATTCGCTGACTCTGCCTTCACAAGGCAATGTGCCCGATTTTTCTAATGACCCGCGCAACGCGCCCACGACCAGAACTCAACTCACTCCGCCGCTGTTTCCTTTGCAGGAGGCAGTGTTGGTCGATCCGAGATTTGTGGTCAAACGCGACGAAGCGATGCCCACAGGATTGCCCGACGGTGTAGTCGGCCCGCCTTCGGACGGGCCGGGTCGAGATGGAGGCATCGGCACGAACGCAGGAGGCGGCGCAGGCCCGGGCGATGGCAGAGGATACGGACACGGCAACAAGCAAGGCACAGGCAGCGGAGATTACAAGGATGGCGGAGACCCGCGCGCGCGAGATTTTCAGCCGCAGGTCGATTCAAGGCCGGTCGCGCTCAATCGCCCGCGACCCAATTACACTGAGGAAGCGCGCAAGGAAAAGATATCGGGAATCGTGCGGGTGCGCGCTCTTGTCGGCGCGGACGGCGCGGTCAAACAGGTGCGAATCCAGTCGGGGCTTCCCGGCGGACTCAATGAAGAAGCTATTCGCGCCGCATTCCAGATGCGATTCCGACCCGCCGTGAAAGACGGCCAGGCGGTCAACTACTGGGTTCCCATCGATATCGAATTCAATCTGAGATAGGAAAAATAAGGAGAGTCGCGCTGATGAAGCGATTGAAACCAGCAGCGGCTCTCCTGTTGCTTATGCGCTCGGCTCAATTCATATATCGCAGGCGGCGGCGAGGTGTCTCCCCAATTCGATTGCCATTGCCGTCAACAGCAATGACTCGCCATTGCACCACGCCGCTGCCTGCTTTCTCTTTCAACCATGATGGCGCGCGATAGGCTCCCACGCCCGGCAGCGCCACTGCCGACAGGATCGAGTTGTTGCTCTCATCTTCAACCTCGACCCGATACATCGCTGCGCCTTCGATATCTTTCCATCTGAACTCCGCCACTTCGCCTGACGCAATCGATGCATCTTCATCCGGCGCTATCGCCGTAAGCGTGGCGGTGGCTATCTGCCCCGTTCCGCTGCCTACCAGATAGCGAAGCACCGGCAGCGGAAATCCCGCCACCCCGCCCGTCGAAATCGTGGCCGGGCCTGCTCCCACTTCCGCAAGGCGCGAGTTGCCCTGCGCGTCTTCGACAGCTTCTATTCTCAGCAACACCAGATACAATCCCTCGACGTGGTTGGGCATCTTCCACAACTCAGGCCCCGGCAATGAGAATTTGCCTGTCGGCGGAAGAAAGATATTGAATCGACTCAACAGCGTGTATCGCTTCTGCCTGGCGCGCTCTTCCAGGGGAAGAGTCGCTTCCGTCAGCAGATCGAAAGACGAAGGCAACTCTTCGCCGGGCTTGACTATTTCCCATCGCCCCTTGAGCCTGCCTGTGCCTGTGTATTTGATCTCGGCTTTGACGGTGGGAAGTTTTTCATCCGTTCGAATCAGCATCACCGGCTTGCTGGTTCCCCACGACAGATTCACCTCTGTGATCGAAAACGAAACTGCCGCGCCGTTGCCGCTCAACCTGATAGTTACCGGCACGAATTCGTCAGGCCCGCCGCGAGTGCTGACGAACCTTCGCACATAAAAAAATGTAGCATCCGCTCCGCTTGCCGCGTCGAGGTAAGCGCGGCGAGCGACCGAAGCCGGTATCGACATGATATCGGTGTAGACGCCATTGGGTTTGAGCCGAGACCGATCATAGCGCACCGGCAGACAGCCGAATACGCTGGCGGGGCTGCACTTGAAACCGATGTCCGGGTCGGCGGGGATGATGTCGCCGCACCAGCAGGCGTCGGCGGGCTGCCGGTCGATGACGTTGCTGAATGTGAGATAAACGGTTGTCGCTCCCTGCGAATAAGCGTTCACGCTCGACGGCGTGACGCGAACCTGCGCGATGGCTGCGGGCGCGAGCATCAGAAATAAAATGACGAGCAGTACTCTTTTCACAGCGGACTCCTGGGAAAATGTACAGCAGGCTGCCAGCCTGCTGGTGCCTTAATTTTTCATCCCTTCAGGGCATCAACAGGCTGCCAGCCTGTTTTACCTGTGCGACTCCTAGAAGAAAGTGAAGCTGATCTGCACAAACAGAGTTTGACTCTTCCTCAGATCGTTGACACCGAACAAGCGGTCGCGCGCGCTGGAGTATTGATTCGCGTATCGAATGTTGAATTGTCCGCCGACCTTTCGCCACCGGTCTTTTTCTCTGGTGAACTGGTACGAATACTGAATGTCGAAATTGGCGTTTCGGTTTCTCTTCGTCTCAGCCACATCCCCGGCAAGCGCAAACGATATGGTCGAAGCAAGCGACATCTGCGGATTCATCCGCCAACTGAAGCCCGGAGCCACAGTCCAGGTTCGATTGGTCGTCCGAGCCAGTTGGTCGCGCGCGCTGTCACGGTTGACATCGAGATTCAAATCCAGCGTAGGCGTCGCAGTGATGCCTATAGCAAAGCCGGTCGTGATATTTGACAAATCGGCCAGATCGTTTCCCGTCTGTCGATTGTTCTGAAACGAGTGATTGATGCGATAGCCCACTCGCCATTTTTCAAACTGCCAGTCGGCAGTCACACCCTGACTGGTTCCTATCTGATCGGGAATCGATGAAGGGTCGAGTTCGAATCCGCCGTTTACCGGAATGGCTGCGCCGAACTGATAAGACCGGTTGAAATTGTAAGAGGTCGTCGGCAACAACCTCGCGGGCTTGTCGGGCTTGCCGAATAGCGACGGGAGCGGAAAGGCGATGCTGAAGGTGTGCAATCGAGTGTTGGATTTCAGTATCGAAGGTATGTCGGCCAGGTTGTCGTTGAATCGCTGATGCGAGTATTGCCCGGCGATCTCGCCCACAGAGCCGCTCAACAAAAATTCGTTTTGAATCTTGTCGGCCTGAGTCGATGCGCCGAGGCTCTTGTAGAGCGGATCGACTCGTTCATGCTTGAAGTTGAAAGTAAGGTTGAGCTTTTTTTCTTTGGTGACCGGCCTGTCCTTGATTATGTCTATCGCGGCATCGATGTATTGAGCGTTGCGCCAGAGAGGTTTGACCTCGACGACGTTCTGCCCCTGATTGAGAAGGTCATCGGCAGGGTTGAAAAACTGGCTGCGCGTAAAACCGGTTTCGAGTCGAAAACGCTGAGACTTGTCCGAAGCCAGCAGACGGAAGCTCAAACCCTTGCTGCGCTCGGCGTCGTTGACCACGCCCTGATTGAAGCCGCTCACGGGTTGAAACCATCCCTGCATCACTGAAGATTCCAGCCTCAGCCCTCCCGGTCGTTTTGGAAGAAGCTCCATACCGAGAGTTCCTGCCACGAGTTGATGACGGCGGCGGGCGATGCCGAAGAAATTGTCGTATCCGACTATCGCGGTGCCGTTCATTGCAGCGAGCGAAAAATCCAGTTGAGTGTTGATGGGAATGGCTATGGTCATTCCGCGACTCGAAAAGCTGTTGACCAGGTGTCGGCTCGTGCCGTAGGAGGTGTGGCCCAGAAGGTATTTGATCTTACCCAGTTGATACTGCATGAGGTAGCTCGACAGATCGACTCGCGGGGCCGAGTTGCCAAGCTCGCCGAAGCGCAATGCCTCTTGCAGGAAGCTTGAGCCTGCCAGATCGAACTGAGTCTGGAGGTTGAAAGACTGGCGGGCCATCTCGGTTCTGAAGCTTGCGGTCATCGTCACATCGGTGAAAGTGACGCGCGCGGGTTGAGCGTCTGCGGGGAAATTAGTCTGAGCGGGCTGAGACTTCATCGTCAGCGTGACGGATGGAATAAAATCGAGCTTTTCGAATCCGAGTATTTTTTTGGCAGGCTGATCCTGAGCGGCAGCGTCAGTCTGCTCGGTCTTGGTTTCAGCATCAGTAGTCTGCTCGGTTTTGTTTGCGCCTTCGGTCTGTTCGATTTTGTTCTCGGTTGATTCAGCTTCCGGTTTGGTTTCAGTCGCTTCCGGCTCCGTCTTTTTTTCTTCAGCCGGTTTTTCTTCAGTCGGTTGAGGGGCGACTGGCCGGGCGACGGGTTTTTCGTTCGAGACCCTGACGGGAATGCTGGCTATCTCTTTCCACTCATCTGTGGGAGAGACGAGGTAGACGGTGAAGGAAGATTCTCCGAGCGGCAGTTTGAGAATTTTCGGATTATAAATCAGCCGGTTGCCCGAAAGAGTAAACAGGCTCGTAAGATCGAGCGTGCCGAGGAGGATGGCCAATCGGCCTTCGGAGCGGTCGAGCGGTCGGCTGAGTAGCAATTCGACAGCTTCGTCGGGAAGCACATTCGATTTACTGGCGAAGCTCACGCTGACCTTAAGCTCCTGTGTCGCCTGAGCGAAGACGCCGAGCAGTTTCGCATTGGCGCAGACGATCAAGGCTGCAAGCAGGAAGCACTGTAGCGCGACTGGTCTTGCGACAATCAGATGAGTTTTTTTTATCATTCGCGCAAGCATCATTCTTCCCCGTATCGAAAAAACATTTCATCGTTCCGAATATGTCTTCAGTTATCTGTGATAATCAGAAACTGCCCTGCAGGTCGGTGGCCTGGTTCCTGCGAACAGTCGCTGAGGCTCTCAGTGTCACCTTTACAACTATCTTGAGCAGGTCTGCGAGTTTTAAGTCCTGGGCCACAAGCTGGGCGCTGCGGGCGTTTGCAGGCGCACTGGCCGATGCGCTTCGCTGCACAGTACCCGCGCCGGTCACATAAGTAATCGCGCCCTGAACATTGAACCCGGTGAAAGTCACGCTTGCGACCGGACGGACGCCCCACTCAACAGTGAAGCAGTGATTGTTTGCGCCGCATCCATCGAACCTGGCCTTCACTTTGCCGATGCTTACCGCGTCCGACGGCCTGGGGGTCGTAGACGCCGGGCCTGCGGACTCGAACCCGTTAGCCTTGCTCAATGTGAATTCTTCCGTTTGAGTCCTGAAATTCGCGTCTGCGAAATTAAAATCGGTCCTCACCCGCGCAGTGAATTTGCGAGGCTGATTGCTGCCTTTATTCAACACGCGGAGGTCAGCCTGGCGAGCCGATGCTCCGACAGATTGCGAGTTGCTGTTCTTCGACCCGTCCGTGTATTCGACTTCGACGAAAGCGTTGAATCCCACGAACTCGATGATCTGCCTGGCCTCGGCGCTCCATTCGACTCTTATAACCAGAGTCGAATCGTCTCCCACTATTCCGCGATTGGTCACTCTGGTTATGCGCACATCAAGAGAGCCGAGAGCGGGCCGCGCCAGATCAATATCTTTCTTCTGAGCCTGAGCGGTTGGCGAACAGGCTGCGATAACGAACAGAAGCGCGAGATATAAAGTCTTTGAAAATAGATTTCTGTATTTCATATCGATCCACCTTTTATTTCATAAGCTTTCATTTTCCCCGGTTGCGCTCTGTCGCTTATGCGAGCGACAGAGCGCAAAGGGTGGAGCAGGTTGGGACAAATCAGATTTCGGAGTCGGCAAAGCTGCCGCACTTGTTCCTTTGGAATGCTTTGGTGGCTTCCGATTCAGCCAGGTCTGCGCCAGCTACTCCGGCCACTGTCGATACGACGAACAGCGCGACGCACTTGGCTCTGATTCTGAAAGCGGGAGCGGGCGTGAAGGCCACTCGCTCGATCTGAGGGCCCCGGTCCAGAGAACCGATTCTCAGACGTTTCACTGCGCCGGTGGCCTCATCGATTTCAGCGTTCAGGTTGTTGATATCCGAAAGCGCCAACTCGAAGAGCCTCCTCGCGCCGCCATTTCGACGGGCGAAGTCCTTCAATTCGGGAGCCAGATTGCTCTCGGCCAGAGAGTCGAACTGCGCGTTCCACTGATTTGCATCCTTGTGCTTCTTGATGAATGCATCGAGGTTGTTGCGGAAGCCCGAAACCGCGCCCTTGACTCTTGAGGCGTTCGATTCGAGAGACGTTATGTCGGCAGGGGTTCTCGATGGCTTTCCCTTGAGCGTTTCGGCCTGATTGAAAAAATCGCCCAGACTCTTTCCGAACTGGCCGAGCGCTCGGGCTTCGTTCGAGACGTTTACCGGGTTCTGCGCTGCCGTAGATTGCGGCGATGAGAGGAATTGCAGAGCGAAGATCGCCAGAAGGACTGCCACTGCTGCGGGCTTGTGAAATAGAGTTGATTTCATTTTTCTACCTCCCTGTGTGGGCTGAGTGAAGAGCAGGGCCAAAGGATCTCCTGCTCTCACTGAGCGCGATTGTTGAAAATTTGGATCAGTTCTTGGTGGATTTGAAGGAATAGGGGAAGCGGTCGCCCACTCCGCCTTTTCCGTCGAGCCGGACGATGATCACCTTGTTGCCCACCTGTGAAGCAGAAAAGGACTTGGATACGGACGCTCCTATATCGGCGTTCGAATCGAAGGTGTGGGTTGCGAGTCCGGTCTCAGCGCCGGTATCGAGATCGATTGCGCAGATGTTGACTACGCAGATGCCTTTGGTCTTTTTCGGAGGGATGGTGGCTTCCTGCTTGGTGACGGTGATGGTCGCGCCCTTGTCAGGCTCGATCAACTGGCTGACGAAGCGGCGGTCGGCAGGGGCGACGAGCGTGCCGGTCTGAGTGACTCCGAACTCCATTTCGCGCGGGCCGAGGCGAAGCTGGCTGTTGCCGACCAGCGTGTTCCACTTCTGAACCAGTTCCAGAAACCTTGCCCTCTTGGCAGTGCATTTGCTCGTCTCGGCGTCCGGGCCTTCGAGCTTCTTGCACTCGTCTTTGAGTTTCTTGACAAGGTCTTTGACGAATGCCGGGATGTCGCAACTCTGAGCGTCGGCGCTCGGAAGGGCTGCAAAAGCGATGGCGAACAACAAAGTGATAGCTAACAAACTTCTCTTCATGGTTTTCTCCTTTCAAATTCGGTTTTTATTCTGGCTCCCTCGCAGGAAGCCCTGTTTCAAAAAGAACCCTGTTTCGAGGCAGTCTCGGTCAGGCTGACGGCGATGTTCACCTTGAAGGTTTTCATTTCCGCCCCCGGCCTGCCCGTTGAAAAATGAAGCGTGGGCAACTCGAATCTGGCGCTGCGAGCCGTTCCGGCGACTGTCGTCTTTGCGCGTTCGCTCGACCCGTCGGCATAAGCGACTTCGATAGCGACATCGAATGATTTGATCGAAGTACCCGTCTGAGGCGCGGCTGACCACTTCACCTGAATGATCGATTTGGATTGATCCGCCGCCGCAAGCCCCACGTTTTTTACTTCCACGATCTCGACGCTGGATGCCAGCGCCGGCGCGATTGCGAGAGCCAGAATCCAGGTTGCTGCAATTGAGCCAATGATCGTTTTCATAATCCATATCCCCCTGACTGCCTGTTGAACACGCCAGCCACTATAGCGGCTCATTGCCCGATGGAGCGTGAGGTTTTCCGAATTCCGAAAATCTCACGCTGGGGGGATATAATCCGGGTTCGCGCAATCACTATGGTTCGCTGAATCGGATCGCGCGCGATCTGAGGCGAGGAGGCGCAGGCTGCTATGGCTCCACAGGGATTTTCTTTGCATCATCGCCCGCCTCCAGTGAGGAGAAGGTCAGAAGCTTCCGCTCAGTTGAGTGTGCGTGATGTTAGAGACATTCGCCGACACTTTCGTAGTGAGTTTGAACTTCACGCCGGTGAACCCCGCCTTTGTCTCATCGCAGACGAGCGTGGCTGTGCGAGCAGATGGCGATGCGCTCAATGCCGCACTGCGGGCCTCATTGTTGTTGTAAGTCATAACGGCGTTGAGGCTCACTTCGACAAGTTGCAGGCCAGGGCGCGGAGGCGCCGTGCCCCAGTTGACGATGAAGCAATGCTTGCCCGACGCGCAGTTGCTTACAGTCAACCGCACTCGACTGATGGCGAATGGTTCGGAAGAGTGTCCCGGCGAAAACTCCACGTTTTTGTCGGCGTTGAAACCATTAGCTTTGTTGAGGTCGAACTCTTCAGTGACATTGATGAAGAGCGAGTGAAAGACTTTGAATTCGGTTCTCAATCTGGCGATGAATCTTCGAGGCGCATTGCCCCCTTTGTTGGGGACTCCAATATCAGCATGACGCGCTCTGGCTTCTACAGAGCGTGAATTGCTGTTTTTCGATCCATCGGCATATTCGACTTCGACCGAGGCGGTGAATCCGAGAAAAGTCGTAATCTGTCTCGCCTCGGCGTTCCACTCGACTCTTATCGACTGAACCGAGTCGTCTGTGGCTACCCCGCGATTGGTAACTCTGGTGATGCGCACATCGGGAACACCGATAGTGGAGAGCCTCTCCAGATCGGGGTCCTGTTTCTGAGCCTGCGCGCTTGCCGGAGATGATGCGATGAGGAAGACGAGGGCGACAGGCAGAATCATTGAGCGAAGATTTCTGTAATTCATAACAAACTCCCTTTCATTAAGGATCAGGTATCAAATAACTTCAGCAATCGTCGTGGGCGAGGCAGTCTCACCGAAGAAGTCAAAGAATGATCGGAAAGGTGAACTACCATAGCGGAACCACTGGATACTTCCGGGTGATTTGCTGAACTTATTAAATTCTCGATCCTAAGTTTCGTGACTGCGCAGGAGCCGCCGCTTGTGAGGCCGATGTGACAGCAATCGGGGCGCTCCTGCGCAGCTACAGCGGAGCCGTTACCCATCGTTTGGTAACTGTGGCATCGTTACTACCGCGGCTCAATAGCCAGGTCCAGAACCTCCGCGCAGGGTGTTGCCGTACCAATGCCGATACCTTTGCTGGGGTTGCATCGGCAACTCTGTACATCCAATGTCTGGTTGGTCGGGTTTCCTCCAAGAAACTTAATCAGCTTTACGCGGATTGTAGAGAGCCTACAGCCTAAGCCTCCTCCAAACGCCATCGTCGCCGTAGGGCGATAAGCGACGCGAACGACGGAATCGCTGCGGTCAGTGGAAAAAGTTTGTCCGGTCACTCTTCGACGCAGGTTGTTGAGCGGAGCATTGATTTCACCGGCCTGACTGCCGATATTTGCAGCCGCCCCTTCCAGTTCCTGTTTGAAACTGCTCCCCTGAAACAGGGTTCTGAGTTTGGCATCGGCATTTGCTGCCAGCTTTTCGTCGAGATCGTTCCAGGCATTAGCGGCCTTGAGTTTGTCGACGACTCTGCGAATGGCGCTTTGCACGCCGGATAATCCGCTGCTCAGTTCGCTGGCTTTGCGTTGAGCCGGAGCAAGATCGACCTGACGCAGCGAGGCTCTTTTAGCGAGTTGAGAGCAGAGTTTGTTATATGCCACCAGATCGTCGTCAAATCTTTCAATAGTTCCCAACTCACTGCTCAGGCTGCTGCGCAGGTCTGGGGCAGATGTCGCAAGGCCGGGTGTAGCAGGCGAAGCTGTGGTTGCGCCCGCTCCGACCCAGAGGCTCGGCAGCGCGAGGACGGCAACGAGGGCGAATGCCGCTTTGCGCGACCGGTGTGTGTAGTCAAGGCTCTTCATAACTTGTTCTCCTTTTGATTTGAAAATACGGTTATTACCTCGGAGGTTGTTGATGACCTCCGCCCAGCTAGTTGCACAGGCACGTGTTGTTGAGAGTGTTGCTGTCGGTGATCGAACACTTCATCACTCCTATCG